>NZ_BMLX01000002.1:363329-726659 GCF_014645535.1 Silvimonas iriomotensis | reverse complement strand
CTTTGGCAGCCAGCTTTCCGGCCGTCTGCCCGATCGCCTGCTGCGCCCCTTGTTGGCCTTGATGCTGGCCCTGGTTGGCAGCAAATTGGTCTTTTAAGCCACTTTTTCTGAATTCATCGCCTTCGGAGTCTTTGATGGATCTCGACAGCAAGATTGCCGACACACTGGCACTGCTCAAGCGGATTGCCGCTGATTATTCGCCCGCCGTGTTTGCCAACTCGTTTGGTGCCGAAGACATGGTGCTGACCGATCTGATCGCCCGCAATAACATCGGCATTGCTGCGTTCAGCCTGGACACCGGCCGCCTGCCGGAAGAAACCTATGAACTGATGCAAACCGTGCGTGAGCGCTATCCGGAACACGCGGTGCAGGTGTTTTTCCCGGACGCCGCAGCGGTGGAAGCCTATGTCAAAGACAACGGCGTCAACGGTTTTTATGAGTCTGTCGACCTGCGCAAATCCTGTTGTCATATCCGCAAGATCGAACCGCTGCAGCGCGCACTGAAAGGCAAGAAGGCCTGGGTGACGGGTCTGCGTCGCGAGCAATCGCCCACCCGGACCGATCTTGGCAACCAGGAATATGACGCCGGCAACGGGCTGGAGAAATTCAACCCGCTGATCGAGTGGACCGAAAAAGACGTGTGGGCCTATATCAAGGCCAACAACGTGCCCTACAACAAGTTGCACGATCGGCATTACCCCTCGATCGGCTGCGCGCCCTGTACGCGCGCCATTGCGATGGGCGAAGACGTTCGCGCTGGCCGCTGGTGGTGGGAAAATCCGGAAAACAAGGAATGCGGCCTGCACGTGAAAGACGGCGGCGAAGTGAGCGCGGTGTCGTTTGTTTCGTCGGTAAATCGTTGATAGTTCGCAACGCGAACGCCGGATTCGTTGCCTGATTCTTACAATGCCGCCATCATTATGGCGGCATTGCCGTTTTTGCTTATGCCGTATGCAGTGCTGCGCCGCATCAAAAGAGGCGGCGACAAAAAGAAAACATGAAACAAAAAAACCTGGACCAGGTTCAGGACAGAGGAAAGGAATCGAAACATGAGTGGCATTCAATACCTGATTGGCGTTGATGGCGGCGGCACGGGCACGCGCATCTGTATTTCCGGGCTCGACGGCAAAGAGCTGACCCGCGCCGAAGGCGGTGCATCGGCACTGCAACAAGGTATCGACAAAGCCTGGGACAACATCGTGGCGACCATCCGCGCCGGCTTTGCCGCGCTGGGGATCAACGCGCCCGACTTTGCCCAATGCGCTGTCGGCTTTGGTTTGTCTGGCGTGCATAACCGCGCCTGGGCGGCCGAATTTGAAGCCAGAAACCCGGGATTTGCCCGCATCATTGTCGAGACCGACGGTTTTTCGACGTTGCTGGGCGCGCACAAAGGTGCGCACGGCGGCATCATCGCGGTCGGTACGGGTTCGATTGGTGAAGCCTGGTTGCCGGATGGCCAGCGCATTGAAGTCGGCGGCTGGGGTTTTCCGACGTCTGATGAAGGGTCTGGCGCTTATCTGGGCCTGAAGGCCATCAACCACGTGCAACGCCTGTTTGACGGCCGCCAGCCGATGACCGACTTTGGTCGCGCGCTGTTCGCCGTGGTGGGTGACACCAAAGAAAAGATTTTTGAATGGATGGGCAAGATGAAGCAGGGCGAATGCGCCTCGCTCTCGCCCATCATTGTCCAGTTCGGTGAGACTGACGATGTCGCGCGCGGCTTTTTGCAAGATGCCGGTCGCGAGATCGAAATCATCGGCAAGGCCCTGCGCGCCACGGCGCCAGCGCTGCCGCTGGCCATTTGCGGGGGCGGCCTCTCTGAAGCCTTGCGCCCGTATATTCCGGCTGCGTTCCTCGCGACCACCACGCGGGCGCAGGCCGATTCTTGTGCCGGTGCTTTGATCCTGATCCACAAGGCGGTAACAGCCTGAGAGTCTGGTAACGCGCGGCGGTGCCTTGTGCCCGCCGCCAGGCATTGTTGACCAGCCCCGGCCTGACCGGGGCGCTTGCCAATCTGGGGAGAGCAGGACCATGGATCAGCAGCAAAAGCTGTTGTTTCTCAAGCCCGAGGCAGACAGCGCGACGCCGCTTTATCTGCAACTGAGCCATAAACTGGCCGCGGCCATTCACGCCGGCTTCTGGAAAGCGGAAGACCCGCTGCCGTCCGAGCGGACTTTCTGTGAAGTGCTGGGCCTGTCCCGCGTGACAGCCCGCAAGGCGCTCGATCTCTTGTATGAACAAGGCATGATCGTGCGCCGGCAAGGGGCGGGCACGTTCATTACGCCCAAACTGGAGCAACCGCTCTCCCGCCTGACCAACTTGTCGGAAATGCTCAAGCAACGCGGTTTTGTGCCGGGCAGCCGCTGGCTCAAGCGTGAGGTGGCGCCGGCAACGGCAGAAGAACTGATGCGGCTGAACCTGGCGCCCAATGCACGGGTGTCGCGTTTGCTGCGGGTACGGACGGCCAATGACGTGGTAATGGCGGTGGAAGAGACCGCTTTGCCGCATCACCTGGTGGCAGATCCGGCCAAAATCGGTGATTCCCTCTATGAATACATGCAGAACGCCCGGCTAGGTGTTGTAAGAGCGATACAGAATATCGCCGCCGTGAACGCAAATGCGCGTCTGGCAAGCCTGGCGGACATTCCGGAAGGGCAGGCCATGTTGCACCTGGTGCGCGTTGGCTATCTGGAAAACGGCCTGCCGGTTGAATTGACGCACTCCTGGTTTCGTAGTGACTACTACGACTTTGTGGTCGAATTGCACAGAAAGGCTTAGTGTTTTCGCGGCCTCAGGGCAATTGCTTAGGGTATTTGCTGTAGTCAGGTGTTTTACTTAAGTGTAATTAACTACAAAATATGAGAATCAAGCCGTTCATCCGGCAAGGTGCGACGCACAGTCCCGCCAGAAGTGAAGGCTTCGAAGTGATTCACCGTATTGATAAATTGTTGTAATCTGCCAAAGCCTCGAGAAACGAGGCGGCATGGCCAGGCGCTACAAAGCAGCCGGCCAGGAACCAGAAATAACCGGCAACGACCGGACTGAGCATGAGGATGGGGTAGTCACCGCACACTGGGCGGGGCCCCCGGGAAACGAAACTGGGACAGGGTATTTCGGCGGGTGCAGCCAGACTGCGCCATGTCCGCGCGCAACCTGGGAGAGGGTGCGTGCGCGATCGCCTGCAGTATCACGCCTTTTTTGCGTCCGTATTCCTTTCTGCTTCTATTTCTGCGTTCCATGCCGCACTGACCGGTAATGGTCAGTGTCCATGACACCAGTTTGAATAGAGGATGGGGAATCGAGATGAAGTTCAGGCAGTCCGTTCTGACCCTTGTTGCCGCCAGCTGTGCATTTGTGTCCTTGTCTGCCGTCGCTGCAGACAAGACCAAAGTCGAATTCTGGTCCAACAGCCTGTCGCCCAAGTTCGACGCGGTCATGAAAGACCTCACCGCCCGCTTCAACGCTGCCAATCCCGATATTCAAGCTGTCTGGGTCGATGTCGACTGGGACGCTTTCCAGCCCCGTTTCATTGCTGCAGTTGCCGCTGGCAACGCGCCTGACCTGATTAACCTGCCGGTGCCCTGGGCCGCTGAGTACGCCCAGAAGGGTCTGCTGCTGCCGCTGGAGAACAAGATCACCGGCTTCAAGGGCATGTATACCGATGCCGCCCTCAAGGACGTCACCTACAACGGCAAGATCTATGGTCTGCCGTGGTACAACTCGGTCTCCATCATTGCCTACAACAAGGGCATTTTCGACAAGGCCGGGCTGAAGGCTGCGCCCAAGTCGCTTGATGAGCTTTTTGCCTACGCCAGGCAGATCAAGGACAAAACCGGTGTGGCCGGTTTTGCCCCCAAGGTTCAGGAATTCTCCAGCTGGTTCATGTACCAGGGTTTGCCGGTCATCCAGAATGGCAAGGCGGTGTTCAACAGCCCGGAACACGTGAAGTTTGTTGAGCGTTTTGCCCAGGCCTGGAAAGACGGCGCCATCCCCAAAGACGTGTTCAAGATGGAGTTCGAGCAAGAAATTGCGGCCTATGACTCTGGCAAGATCGCCATGATGACCACGTCGCCGCAAGCGCTCAAACGCACGCAAACCGATGCCAAACCGGTCTACGCCCAGACCGTGACCACTTCTTTCCCGCTGTCCAAAGGCGATACCCCGTTTGGTGGCTATCTGTTCTTCTGGTCGGTGCCGCAAGGCTCGAAACACGCTGATGCCGCCGTCAAACTGGGTCAGTTCCTGACCAATGACGCCAACCAGCTGGCGTTCTCCAAAGCCACTGAAACCACCTTCCCGTCGACCCGCAAAGCGGTCAGCGATGCTTATTTCCAGAGCGGCGCCAATTCTGCCGATCCGATTGAACACGGTCGCGCCGTGGCAGCCCAGGCCATTGGCCAGGCCCGCACGCTCACCGTCACCGGCCTGCCTGATGAGGCTGCCATGAACAAGAAACTCCAGGATGAACTGGAAGAAGCGATCTCCGGGCGCAAGCCGGTCAAGCAGGCGCTGGATGAAGCTGTTGCATTCTGGAACAGCAAACTTGGCGCCAAATAAGGCTTTGGCGGCAGGTAGGTGTAATTCGCAATTGACAGTTGTGAGAACTGGAAATTCGCTGCGGGTAATCTGCTACACTCCCGCAGCGTGCTGAAATCCGCATGATCTGGTGGGCACACGCCGGATCAAGTGTGGTGTACCGCAAGGAAAAGATTCCTGGCGTATTTGTCGATAACTCCAAGAGGAAGACAAGATGAAGCTCAAGAAGATGTTGGCCGTTGGCGCAGTGGTATTCGGTTTTGCTTCTGTTTACGCACAAGCTGATACTGAACTCGAATTCTGGACCATGAACCTGGCTCCGAAATTCAACGATTACTTCAACAAGTCCGTTGCTGATTTCAACAAAGCCAACCCTGGCCTGACCGCCAAGTGGGTTGACATGAACTGGGATCAGATCCAGCCCAAGCTGATCGCTTCCATCGCTGCTGGCAACCCGCCGGCGCTGGTGAACTTCAACGTGCCCTGGGTGCATGATTTTGCCGCTCAAGGCAACATCCTGCCGGTTGACCAGTACATGGGCGCCGCCAAGAACAACTACTCCGTTGGCGCGATCAAGGACGTAACGGTGAACGGCAAGGTTTACGCCTTCCCGTGGTACAACTCCGTGTCCATCATCGCCTACAACAAGGACATCCTGGCCAAGGCCGGTGTGAAGTCTGCTCCGAAGAACTTTGACGAATTCGTCAATGACGGCAAGCAAATTACCGCCAAGACCGGCGTTCCGGCTTACGCACCGAAGCTGGGTAACTTCGTGGGCTGGTTCTACTACGCTGGCCTGCCGGTCGTTGAAAACGGCAAGGCCGTGTTCAACAGCCCGAAGCACGTCGCTTTCGTACAAAAGTTTGCTGACCTGTACAAAGCTGGCGTAATGCCGAAGGACGTGTTCAAGGTTGAGTTCGAGCAGGAAATCGCTGCATACAACTCCGGCAAGATCGCCATGATGACGACCGCACCGCAAGCCCTGAAGCGCACCGAAACCGACGCCAAGGACATCTACGCCAAGACTGGCGTTGCCAAGTTCCCGGTTGACGCAGGCAAGATGGCCTTCGGCGCATGGCTGATGGACTTCGTGATTCCGAAGGGCACCAAGGACCCGGCAGCTGCCGGCAAGCTGGGTGTGTTCCTGACCAACGACGCGCAACAAGTTGCGTTCTCGAAGGCCACCGAAACCACCTTCCCGTCGACCAAGAAGGGCAACCTGGATCCGTACTTCCAGGCTGGTGCCAAGAGCGCCGATCCGGTTGAAGCTGGCCGTGCTGCTGCCGCTGGCTCCATGGACAACGCTCGCACTCTGACCATCCCGCCGGGCGTGCTGCCGGACGAAGCTGCCATGACCAAGAAGCTGCAGGATGAAATCCAGGACGCCGTTGAAGGCCGCAAGCCTGTCAAGGCCGCTCTGGACGAAGCTGTTGCTGCCTGGAACGAAAAGCTGAAGAAGTAAGCAGTTGAAGTAGCATGAAGTTCCTGAGCGGAACCGCCCCTCGGGTGGTTCCGCTCAGTCCGTTACACCAGAAAAATAAAGATACAGTCGAGTTGCGTCGTGAAGACTTCAAACAGTTACACCGCGATCGCCTACATGTTCCTGGCTCCGGCCTTGATCCTGATGGGCGTCCTGACGTTCTGGCCTGTTGGCTATAACACCTACCTCGCGTTCCAGGACTACAGCATTGCTGACGGTTCGGCCACCTGGAACAATTTTGCAAACTTCAAATACATCGCTCACGAAGACCTGTTCTGGAGTGCGCTCAAGAACTCGCTGCTGTATCTGCTGATCGTGCCGGTCATCCAGCTGGCAGCGCTCGTTGTGGCCAAGATGGTGAACAACAAGCTGCCGGGCATGACCTTGTTCCGCGCCTTGTTCTACATCCCGGTCATTACCTCGATCTCGATCGCCGGCGTGGTGTGGGCCAACGTCTACAAGTACGACGGCGTGCTGACCTGGCTGCTGCAAAGCCTTGGCATCCTGCATGATCAGGTGAACTGGCTGGGCGAGCCTTCCATTGCGCTGTACATGCTGATGATCTTTACCTTCTGGAAAGGTATCGGCTACTACATGGTGCTGTATCTTGCCGGCCTGCAAGCCATTCCGGCCGAGGTGGAAGAGGCCGCCATTCTGGATGGCGCCAATGCTTTCCAGCGCTTCTGGAAAATCACCGTGCCCATGGTCAAGCCGACCATTCTCTTGTGTACGCTGTTAAGTACCATCGCCGCGATCAAGGTTTACCTTGAAGTGATCGTGCTGACCAAGGGTCAGGCCGACACCTATACGGCGCTGTACTACGTATACGACCAGGCGTTCCGGAACTACAACTTCGGTCGTGCTGCGGCCGCCGGTGTCGTGGTGACGTTCTTCTGCGTGCTGCTCGCCATCGTTCAGTTCCGCATGTTTGGCGAAGAGAAGAAATAAGGCACAGGGAGACATAACATGGCGCTTGGTAAAACTGCTCGCTCAGTGATTGGCCGCACCTTGCATTACGCAGGCCTGTTGCTGTTCGCGATCTTCACCGCATTTCCGTTTATCTGGGCCCTCTCGGTAGGGCTCTCGCAAGATCCGTCCAACATCTGGATTTTCCCGCGGGCTTTCTGGCCGACGGACCCCAGCATCAGCTGGTTCATCCGCGTGTTCCATGAAATGCCGTTCATGACGTATCTGGGTAACTCTGCCCTGATGTCGTTCTGGGCCGTCGTTGGCGTGACCGTGGTTTCGGTCCTGGCCGGCTACCCGCTGGCCCGTCTGAAGTTTGCCGGTCGTAACTTCATCTTTGTGGCGATCATTGCCACCATGATGCTGCCGTCTGAAGTGGCACTGGTTCCCAACTTCATCACCATGAAGCATCTGGGCCTGCTGAACACCTGGACTGGTGCGATTCTGCCCAACATTGCCGGCGCATTTGGTATCTTCCTGATGCGCCAGGCGTTTGAGGCCGTACCGCAAGACCTGATCGACGCCGCCCGTGTGGATGGCGCGACAGAGTTGCAGATCATGTGGCGGATCATGGTGCCAGTATGTGCACCGTCGATTGCTGCGCTGGCCATCTTTACCCTGGTCAATGAATGGAACGACTACCTGTGGCCGTCGATCGTGCTGAACTCGAAAGACAAACTGCCGCTGGCCGTGGGTGTGTTCAATGACCTGACCGGTCCGTTTGCCACCTCGACCAGCCTTGTCATGGCTGCGATCGTGATGACGATCATCCCGGTACTGATTTTCTTCGCCTTTACCCAGCGCTACTTCGTCAGCGGTCTGGATGGCGCTGTGAAATAAGCTGCCTCTCGCTCACAGGACGGCGGGACAGGTGCCCGCCGTTCAGGCAGACTCAGAACAAAAGATTTAAAGGAATCGAATAAATGGCTTCGGTTACGCTCAAAGATATCAAGAAGACCTACGGCAAAGACGTACAAGTGATCAAAGGGGTAGACCTTGAGATCAAGAACGGCGAATTCGTCGTATTCGTGGGCCCGTCCGGCTGCGGCAAATCCACCCTGCTGCGCATGATTGCCGGCCTGGAAGACATCACCTCGGGCGATCTCATGATCGGCGACACCATCGCCAACGACATCCACGCCTCCAAGCGCGGTATCGCCATGGTGTTCCAGTCTTACGCCCTGTACCCGCACATGAGCGTGTACGACAACATGGCGTTCTCGCTCAAGCTGTCGGGCGAATCCAAAGAAGACATCGACCGTCGCGTGCAGCGCGCCGCCAACATCCTGCAGATCACCCATCTGCTGGAGCGCAAGCCCAAAGCCCTGTCGGGCGGTCAGCGTCAGCGTGTGGCCATCGGCCGCGCCATCGTGCGTGAGCCGGAAGTGTTCCTGTTCGACGAACCGCTGTCCAACCTGGATGCCGCGTTGCGTCTGAACATGCGTGTGGAGCTCTCCAAGCTGCACAACGATCTGAAGACCACCATGATCTACGTGACGCACGATCAGGTTGAAGCCATGACCCTGGCTGATCGTATCGTCGTGCTGAACGCCGGCGTGATCCAGCAAGTCGGTTCCCCGCTGGAACTGTACGAGCACCCGTCCAACCTCTTTGTGGCCGGCTTCCTGGGCTCGCCCAAGATGAACCTGCTCGAAGCACAACTGGTCAGCGTGGAAGCGCAAGCCGCCGTGGTGCGTCTGCCCAAGGGCATTACCGTACGCGCTGCAGTTGACGCCAACGCAGGCCGCGTGGGCGACAAGGTAACCCTGGGTATCCGTCCGGAACACGTTCAACTGAAGCTGGAAGGCGAAGAAGGCGTGCCGGCCCGTATCGATCTGATCGAGCACCTGGGCGACATCGTGCTGGCCTATGTTGAAGTGGCCGGCGTGAACGAAATCCTGTGCGTGAAACTGCCAGGCAACCATCCGGAACTCAAGCGCGGCGCCTCCGTTCGCCTCGTCTTCCCGGAAAAGGACACCCTGGTGTTCAACGAACAAGGCGCCGCATTCAAGCGCACCTGCTGATCGCAGACGTTCACCGCAAAAGAAAAACCCGCCGTGAGGCGGGTTTTTTGTTGGCAGAAGCAAACTGGCATACCGCCTGCACGGCGGTGAATAGCGCTGCGATGCGCGAGCTGCGCAACGAGATCTTCTAAACCGCCTGCACGGCGGTGAACCTCGGTTGCGATGTGGTGTCCCTGCCGGTTTGCTTCTAAACCGCCTGCACGGCGGTGAACGTTGGCGTGGCCCACCCAGAAAAGTCGGTCCCCTTCTAAACCGCCTGCACGGCGGTGAACGAAAACGCCGCTGCGGTCGGTGAAGCCATGGTCTTCTAAACCGCCTGCACGGCGGTGAACGCCCAGCGCCAGGTTTTCTTGATTGTCCACCGCTTCTAAACCACCTGCACGGCGGTGAACAAGTTTGGCCAGCGCCGCCTAGATCGGGCGCTCTTCTAAACCGCCTGCACGGCGGTGAACTGCCTGGGCAGCGGTGGCCAGCTGGTCGATCTCTTCTAAACCGCCTGCACGGCGGTGAACGTCTCTTCCCGCAGCCGGTCCAGCATCAGCGCCTTCTAAACCGCCTGCACGGCGGTGAACACGGCAGCGCCGCCGGCGCGAAAACTCTTCTTCTTCTAAACCGCCTGCACGGCGGTGAACCCTGGACGTGCGCCCGACTGGCGCCAAAGTGTCTTCTAAACCGCCTGCACGGCGGTGAACTGGCCCAAGAGCTGCGGCGATTTCCAGCCATTCTTCTAAACCGCCTGCACGGCGGTGAACACCTTGGCGCGGCTTACCTGGGTGTGCGGACGCTTCTAAACCGCCTGCACGGCGGTGAACTGAAAAGCGTGACCAATATATCCTGCCAGATCAGGTATTTGCCCTGATTTCATGCAAGTTGGGTTCATTTTTGGGGTGGAGGCGTAAGGCACTGTTTTTAAATGATTTTTATTTTATCTTTAAAAACGAAGTCAAAATGAAGGGGTAGGGGGCAATAAAAATGGCCCGAAAAGACGGGCCATTTTTATGGGTGTGTCGCGTTATGGATCAACCGGCGCGGGCAGCCACGTAGTCTTTCAGCGTCTGCACGTCGGCGTCCATCACGTCAAAGCGTTGCGGCAGCTTTTCCAGGTCGGCTACGGCGGCGGGCATGGCGGGTTTGCTGCCCAGTGCTTCTTGCATGGTGGCTTCAAACTTGGCGGGCAGGGCGGTTTCCATGATGACCATTTTCACGCCGGCCTGACGGTGCGCCTTGGCGGCGTGGTAGCCGTCGGCAGTGTGCGGGTCGATCTGCACGCCGTATTTGTTGAAGACTTCACGGATGCTGTTGATGCGGTCGGCGTGGGTGCTGCGATCCGAACGGAAACCGTATTCGCCCCGCATGCGGGCAAAGTCCTCGGCAGAGAGGTCAAAGCCTTTGGCTTTTTCCACGGTGTGCCACAGCGCGGCCAGCTTTGCGCCGTCACGGCCGGTCAGGTCGAACACAAAGCGTTCCAGGTTGGATGCCTTGGTGATGTCCATGGACGGGCTGGAGGTCTCGTAAGTCTGATCCAGGCCGCGCGGGTGATAGCCGCCAGTCTTGAAGAACTCGTCCAGCACGTCGTTTTCGTTGGTGGCGACGACGAGGTTGCGGATCGGCAGGCCCATCTGGCGTGCCACGTGGGCGGCGCAGATATTGCCGAAGTTGCCCGACGGTACGCAGAAGTCCACCGGTTCGCCCACTTCTTTGGCGACGGCAAAGTAGCCCTTGAAGTAGTACACCACCTGGGCAACCACGCGGCCCCAGTTGATCGAGTTCACGGCGCCGATCTTGTACCTGGCCTTGAACGCGGCGTCGTTGTTGACGGCTTTGACCATGTCCTGGCAAGCGTCGAACATGTTGTTGACCGAGATATTGAAGATGTTCTCGTCTTGCAGCGTGAACATCTGCGCGCGCTGGAAGGGGCTCATCTTGCCGTAGGGCGAGAGCATGAACACGCGCACGCCTTTCTTGCCACGCATGGCGTATTCTGCCGCGCTGCCGGTGTCGCCGCTGGTGGCGCCGACAATGTTGATTTCCTCGCCGGCGCGGTTAAGCACGTATTCAAACAGATTGCCCAAAAGCTGCATGGCCATGTCCTTGAAGGCAAGGGTCGGGCCGTTGGACAGTTGCTGGATGAAGAGGTCGTCTTCCAGGCGCGTCAGCGGGGTGATTTCATCCGTGCCGAAGGCGGCTTTGGTGTAGGTCTTGTCGATCAGGGCTTTGAGGTCTGCCGCCGGGATATCGTCAACAAAACGGCTGATGATGGCGAAGGCCAGATCGGTATAAGACTTGCCTGCCAGTGCCTTGAGGTCATCGGCGGACAGGGTGGGGTATTGGTCCGGCACCACCAGGCCGCCGTCCGGCGCGAGGCCGCCCAGCAGGATTTCAGAGAATTTCTTGGGCGACATGCCGCCGCGTGTGGAGATGTATTGCATGATCGAAGCCTGTTCAGGGCGCGATGTGCGCGTAATGTTCCACCGTCGGGAACGGATCATAAAAGTGATGCAGTAACGCTTTCCATTGCTGGTATTGCGCAGAACTCCGGAAGCCCTTGGTGTGGTCTTCCAGTGTTTGCCAGCGCACCAGTAGCGCGTAATGCTGCGGGCGTTCAAGACAGCGTTGCAGTTCGTGGCTGATATAACCGGGCATGCTGGCGATGATGGCCTGGGCTTGCCCGAATGCGACCTCGAACTCGGCAGTCAGGGCCGGTTTGACATCGAGATGGGCAATTTCCAGAATCATGGCGTGCTTCCGGGTGTTATGGCGCGGGCTGATCGACCAGCTTGTCGATCTCTTCGCCCAGGCAACTAAACCCGGCCGCCGCCGCTTTGCCCTTGAGCACGCGTTCCAGTGCATCATCAGCCAGTATGGGTTCCTTGCCGGCGATCAGCCCGTTGATACGGGCGTCATGCATCAGGCGCTGGCCCACGCAGCCACAAAACGCATTCTGGTCAAACGGGATCTGCAGTTTGGCGAGCTGGTCCGCGACGTTTTGCGGCAGGTTCTGGCGTTTGCAGGCGCTGATGGCCTGCGCGCGCATCACCGAGATATTGGTGCCGCGCACGCTGGTCACTTGCGCCGCGCCGGCCGGCAACGCTGCGCTGAGCAACGTTGCCAGAACCAGCCAGCTCGCCAGAGCCTTAGCCATTCAGATGTTCCAGACGCAGTTTGACCACCTTGCCGGTAATGCTGGAGAGCGCTTCGATCTTTTCCAGCGCGCCATTCACATTCTTCTCCACGGCCTGGTGGGTCAGGATGATGATGTCGGCACGGTTGTCCTTCTGCTCGTCCGCCGGCTTTTGCATCATGGATTCAACCGAAATGTTGGCATCGGCGAGGATGCGCGAGACGTCGGCCAGCACGCCCGGACGGTCTTCAGCGTCCATGCGCAGGTAGTAACACGTTTCCACTTCGTCGATCGGCAGGATCGGCAGATTGGCCAGGGCGCTGGGCTGGAACGCCAGATGCGGTACGCGGTTTTCCGGGTCGGCGGTGGCCAGGCGGGTTACGTCCACCAGGTCTGCAATCACGGCAGAGGCGGTCGGCTCGGCGCCGGCACCGGCACCGTAATACATGGTCGCGCCCACGGCGTCGCCCTTCACCAGCACGGCGTTCATGACGCCATCAACATTGGCGATCAGGCGCTTGTGCGGGATCAGCGTCGGGGCCACGCGCAGTTCAATACCGTTTTCGCGGCGGCGGGTCACGCCCAGGAGTTTGATGCGGTAACCCAGTTCGCCGGCGTACTTGATATCGGCGGCATCCAGCTTGCTGATGCCTTCCAGGTACGCTTTGTCGAACTGCACCGGAATCCCGAATGCGATGGCGCTCATGATGGTGAGCTTGTGGGCGGCGTCGTGGCCTTCAATGTCGAAGGTCGGATCGGCTTCGGCGTAACCCAGGCGCTGGGCTTCGGCCAGCACATCGTTAAACGCCAGACCCTTGTCACGCATCTCGGTCAGGATGAAGTTGCTGGTGCCGTTGATGATGCCGGCAATCCATTCGATACGGTTGGCGGTCAGGCCTTCACGCAGGGCCTTGATCACCGGAATGCCACCGGCTACGGCGGCTTCAAATGCCACGGTCACGCCTTTTTCCTGGGCGCGCTCGAAAATCTCGTTGCCGTATTCGGCGATCAGCTTTTTGTTGGCGGTGACCACATGCTTGCCGTTGGCAATGGCCTTGAGGACCAGCTCTTTGGCAATGGTGGTGCCGCCAATCAGTTCGACCACGATGTCGACATCAGGGTGGTTCACCACCTTGAGTGCATCGTTGACGATTTCGACATCGGGGCCGCACATTTCGCGGGCGCGATCCAGATCACGGTTCGCGGCAATGATGATCTTGATCGGACGCCCGGCGCGGCGTGCGATCTCTTCTGCATTGCGTTTCAATACGGCGGCAGTGCCACCGCCAACGGTGCCAACACCGCACAGACCAACATGAATCGCTCTCATTTCAGCGCCTTCTTGAAGTTGAATGAAGGGATATGCAATCCCTCCCGGAAATAGAATTTATGTGCAAGCGTACGCTGCACGCCGGAATCCAGCGCCAGCACGTCACAACCTTGCGCGCGTGCCTTTGTTTCAAGCCAGTCCAGCATCTTCTTTCCAACGCCTGTGGATCGCACAGTGGCATCGGTGACCAGATCGTCCACGTAAAGACGACGGCCTTCGTAGGTGTTTTCAATCAAGCGCCATAGCGCCAGACCGAGTACCTGATCGTTTTGGGTAACGGCGATCAGGCGACCGCCGTTGTGCGCAATGACCGCAAGCCGGCCGGTGTAGTCTGCCGGCAGGTTGGGGCGCAATTGAACATGAACTGGTTGTGCCCTGGCGAACCAGTGGGCCTCGGCAAACTGGCCGTGATCATCAATCAGTTCAAGAATCTGCATTATGCCGTACCGTGCCGTTTGCGATAACCCGAGAGGAAGCGCTCGACGCGGCCCAGCGCATCGGTCAGGTCATCCAGGTTAGGCAGGAAGGTCATGCGGAAATGATCCGGCTGCGGCCAGTTAAAGCCGGTGCCTTGCACCATCAGCACTTTTTCTTCTTGCAACAGTTCCAGGATCAGCTGCTGGTCGTCCTGCACCGGGTACATTTTCGGGTCCAGTTTCGGGAACATGTACAAGGCCGCTTGCGGCTTGTTGCAGGTCACGCCAGGAATGCTGTTGAGCAGGTCGTACGCCAGATCGCGCTGACGCGTCAGGCGGCCACCCGGTTTCACCAGATCGTTGATACTTTGATAGCCGCCCAGCGCCGTCTGGATGGCGTATTGCGCCGGCACGTTGGCGCACAAGCGCATGGTGGCCAGAATATTCAGCCCTTCAATGTAATCTTTGGCGATTTTTTTGTTGCCCGACACCACCATCCAGCCGGCGCGATAGCCGCAGGCGCGGTAGTTCTTGGACAAACCATTGAAGGTGACAAACAGCACGTCTTCGGCCAGCGAAGCCAGCGAGGTGTGCGTGCGGCCGTCGTACAAGACCTTGTCGTAGATCTCGTCGGCGTAAATGATCAGCTTGTTCTGGCGGGCGATCTCGACGATCTCTTTGAGCAGATCATCCGGATACAGCGCGCCGGTCGGGTTGTTCGGGTTGATCACCACAATGGCGCGCGTGCGCGGGGTGATCTTGGCGCGGATGTCGTCCAGCGACGGCAGCCAGCCGTTGGCGTCATCACACAGATAATGGCGCGGGGTGCCGCCGGCCAGACTCACGGCAGCGGTCCACAGCGGGTAGTCGGGCATCGGCACGAGGACTTCGTCGCCGTTGTTCAGCAGACCCTGCATGGACATCACGATCAGCTCGGACGCGCCGTTGCCAATGTAGATGTCATCAACGGTGACGTCTGCAATGCCCTTTTCCTGGGTGTAATGCATGATGGCCTTGCGGGCCGGGAACAAGCCTTTGGAATCCACATAACCGGCCGAGTTGGGCAGGTTGCGGATGACGTCCTGAACCACTTCATCCGGTGCTTCAAAACCAAACGGGGCCAGGTTGCCAATGTTCAGTTTGATGATGCGATAGCCTTCTTCTTCCATCTGCCGGGCTTTTTCGGGCACCGGGCCGCGGATTTCGTAGCAAACGTTCAGCAGTTTGTTCGACTTGAGAATGGCTTCCATCAACAGTGGCCTGCAAGAAAATCGGGGGAACCTCGTATGATAGCGAAGAAGTGAGCGCTGCGGGCGCTCGTCTGCACCGGTTTGGCAACTTGTGTGTATCGCCAGAAATGAAAAGGCGATTGCACCGCGTAATCAACGGTTTGCAATCGCCTTGCGTGCTGGCTGGCCAGCGTGTCTTAGCCGGCCGGGCAGGTATCTTCAAAAACCGTAAAGCTTTCGCCGCGTGCATCCGGTGCGGGCCAGGCTTGTTTGAAGGTGAACGCGAACGCAGTCGGGCCGTGCCGGCGCAGGCAATCAAGCCGTTCTTTGGCCTCTTCGGTCGTCGGAATATGGCCGGCCTCAACCCACCACAGCACCAGGTATGACTCTGGCATGCGTTCAAAGAACTCGCGGCGGCGGCTCATGATTTCGGTGTGGGCGGTGTGATAGACGTAATGCCGCAACGCGTCGACATCCTGCCAGACCGACATGTTGACCAGCGTATCAGGGTCGTAGGGGCGCAGATCGGTGGCATTGCCGGCGTCGTCCTTCAGCCGCCAGACAAAACCGGGCGAAGACTCCGCCAGCGCGTTGATCCGATCCAGGTTGGCGACAAAATCGGCCATGACCGGCGAGTCGATCGGGCCTTTGGCGATACCGATGTTGAGCTGGGCAAGCTGGTATTGCGACATGGCACTGTCCTTATGGCAGGGGACGGGAAAGGGCAGTGTAATCAATTGGCTAACGCAACGCAGCACGGGCCGACAGAGCGCCGGCCCGATGGCGAAGCACGTGGGCTCAGGCATCGCTTGCGCTGCTTTCCACGCGGTTGCGACCGCTTTCTTTGGCGCGGTACAGCGCTTCATCGGCCGGTTGTACCAGCGCAGGCGTGTGCTGGTCCGGCCGCGGGATCAGTGCGTGCACGCCGGCGCTGATCGTGACAAAGCTGGCCGGGTTGCCGGCGTGGATCATGTCCAGCGCGCGTACCGCCGCGCAGAATTTCTCTGCCAGGCTGCGGGCGCCGGCCAGATCGGTATTGGGCAAGAGCACGGCCATTTCTTCGCCGCCGTAGCGCGCGGCCAGATCGCCGGGGCGGTGTACCAGATCATCAATGGCGTGGCTGATGGCGCGCAGACAGTCGTCGCCCGCCGGGTGGCCGTACAAGTCGTTGTAGCGCTTGAAGAAATCGACATCGATCATGATCAGCGCCAGCGACGTTTGCTCACGTGCGGCGCGGGCGAATTCTTCGGCCAGCCGGCTATCAAACTGGCGCCGGTTGGCCAGGCCGGTCAGGCCATCCTGCGCGGCCATTTTCTGCAAGGTGGCGTTGATGTTTTCCAGCGCGCGGTGTGCCTTGAGCAAGTCTTGCTGCGCCCGTGCACGCAGGTTGATCTGTTGTACCAGATGCGTGCCGGCCAGCCCCAGGATCGACACCAGCACCAGAATGCCCAGCGAGTGGAACAAAGTGTGACGCCACCATTCAGCCAGGATTTCATCGCGCGAGAACGCAGCGGCGACAAAGACCGGCCAGCCTTCCACCTGCTGGAAACTGTTCAGGCGGGTGACGCCATCGTAGATGGATTTCACGATCAGCGAGCCGCTGCCGTCGCTGTTGCGGTAACCCTGATATACGAGTGAGCTACGCATGTCAGAGCCAATATTGGCCGGGTTGAACGGGCGGCGAACCAGCAAGGTGCCGTTGTCCAGCACCAGGCTCATGGCGCCGGCGCTGCCGATATCAAAACTGTTATAGAACGCGGAAAAGTAGTCCAGCCGCACCGAGGCCAGGACCACGCCGGCAAAGCTGCCATCGTCATGATTGAAGCGGCGCGAGACCGGAATGATCCACAGGCCGGTGGAACGGCTGATCACGGGTTTGCCGATATGCGGCCCGCGATCGGTGTGGGTGCGGTGCCAGATAAAGTAATCGCGGTCTGAGTTATTGAGGTTGTAGCTGACTTGCGCCTGGGAACTGGTCAGCCAGTTGCCTTGCTCGTCATACACAAACAGGCCGGCCAGATGCGGTTGTTCCAGCAATTGCTGCTGCAAAAAACGGTGCAGGCGCTGCATTTGCAAGATGCCGGTGCCGTCAAACTCCAGTCGCTCGACCATGCCAAACAGCACGGTATCGGTGACTTTGAAGGTGGCCTGGGCATGATGGGCGGCGGCGTGCGCCAGGTTGGTGGTTTCCTCCCGCATTTCTTTCAGTTGCTGATCGCGGGCGTTCCAGCTCAGGGCGATATCCATGATGACCAGCAGCAGACATACAACGCACACAAAGCCAAAGGCCAGCGTGGATACCCGTGCGGGTTGATACCTGGTGTTCAAACCCTGCCTCCTGATGGTCCGGACTCTCAATATATACACATGACCCGGCTCAGGTTAAGCAGATGAACGGCGAGTGTGGCGGCGCAATCAGATGGCATCCGGTAAAATGGCCGCTTACCTCATCTGGATTGCTGTCATGAAACTGCATCACACCAATGTCGATAACCTGAACCAGTTCACGTCTTATGGCGAAGGCTTCGTCAAGGTGAACCAGCAACAATACGACGGCAGCCTGATCGTGACGCCGTCTGAAGTGCGTGAATGGCAGCCCGTGCGGTTTGAAGACCTGCAGGCCGGACACTTTGAGCAATTGCTGGAACTCAAGCCGGAAGTCGTGCTGCTGGGTACCGGCAAAAGCATCCGTTTTCCGCATCCGCGCCTTTATGCCGCGCTGGCGCAGGCGCATGTCGGGCTGGATGTGATGGACACCGGCGCGCTGTGCCGTACCTTCAATATCCTGACCGCTGAAGAGCGCCGTGTGGTGGCGCTGGTGCTGAGTGCCTGATTCAGTCAGGCTTTGCAGCAACAAAAAAGCCCGGCGCAGTGCCGGGCTTTTTTGTTGCTGCACAGTGCAGATCAGTGCACCGCGTTACGAGAGAAATCGCGCGGGCGGAAACCCAGCAGACCCAGCATGCCGAAGTAAGCGACAAGGCCTACCGCCACCAGCCCGGCCAGCCGCGCAATGCGTGAGGGCATATTGCCGATATCCCAGGCCGGCATCAGCACCAGCGTGCCATACAGCGCAATGGCCATGACCACGACCGCAATCAGCAGCTTGGCAAAGAAAGCCTTCCAGCCCGGTTGCGGGTGGAAAATACCGTGCCGGCGCAACTGGTAATACAGCAGCGAGGCATTGCAGCAGGCGCCCAGACCAATCGCCAGCGACAGGCCCGCATGCTTCAGATGCCAGATGAACGCCAGGTTCATGACCTGCGTCAGCAGCAGGGTAATGACGGCAATCTTCACTGGCGTCTTGATGTTCTGGCGGGCATAAAAGCCCGGCGCCAGAATCTTGACCATGATCAGACCGATCAGCCCGGCTGAATAGGCAATCAGCGCATATTGCGTCATCAAGGCGTCGTGCGCGCCAAAGCGGCCGTACTGGAACAGCGCCGAGACCAGCGGGCCGGAAATCACCGCCAGCGCCACGGCAGAGGGCAGGGCCAGCATCAGGCACAGGCGCAAGCCCCAGTCGAGCAGCTTTGAATACTCTTCCGGGTTTTTGCTGGCGTGCGCCTTGGCCAGCGAAGGCAGCAAAATCGTGCCCAGCGCAACGCCCAGCACGCCGGTCGGGAATTCCATCAGGCGGTCAGCGTAATACATCCAAGAGATCGAGCCCGAGACCAGCCACGAGGCAAAGATGGTGTTGATCAGCAAAGAAATCTGGCCGACCGACACACTGAAAATGGCCGGCCCCATCTGCTTGAGCACGCGCCACACGCCGGCGTCTTTCAGATTCAGGCGCGGCAGCACCAGCATGCCGATCTTTTTCAGATGCGGCAGTTGATACAACAGTTGCAGCACGCCGCCCACAATCACGCCCCAGGCCAGCGCGATAATCGGTTGCGCCATGTGCGGCGCCACCACGGTGGCAAAGAAAATCTGCGAGACATTCAACAGCGTCGGCGCGAAGGCGGGGACGGAAAAACGGTTCCAGGTATTCAGAATGCCGCCAGCCAGGCTGGCCAGCGAGATCAGGAAAATATACGGAAACGTGATGTGCAAGAGCTGCACGGTCAGGTTGAACTTGTCTGGCGTGTTGGCAAAACCCGGCGCCGTGAGCCACAGCACCACCGGGGCGCCAATGACGCCCAGCACGGTGATCACCGCCAGCACCAGCGTCAGCAGGCCGGCAATATAAGAGATGAAAATACGGGTGGCTTCTTCGCCCTGGGTGTTTTTATACTCGGCCAGAATCGGCACGAAGGCCTGGCTGAACGCCCCTTCGGCAAAAATGCGCCGCAACAGGTTGGGTAATTTGAACGCCACATTGAACGCGTCGGTGGCGAGCGTGGCGCCAAACATGCGGGCGACAATGGCGTCCCGCGCGAAGCCCAGAACCCGCGAGGCCAGCGTCATGGAACTGGTCGTGGCGAGTGATTTCAGCAGATTCATTGAAATGATTTCGGCGTTGTTCTTGAGAGGATGGCGCATCATATCCAAGGTAGAGCGATCAGAGAAGTTGCATTGCTCGCAATTACCCGATATCATCGGCGGTTTCCGAATTGAACCAACCCGTCGCTATCGAGCTTCGGGATGGATGTAACCGAACCCGTCAGGAGTCAGAACACATGGCAAATAGCGCCCAAGCTCGCAAGCGTGCGCGTCAGGCTGAAGAAGCCCGCCAACACAATGCTAGTCAGCGTTCGGCATTCCGCACTGCGATCAAGAAGGTGCTGAAGGCCGTTGAAGCTGGCGATAAGTCTGCTGCTCAAGCAGTATTCCAGCAGTCTGTCAGCACCATCGACAGCCTGGCTGACAAGAAGATCTTCCACAAGAACAAGGCAGCTCGTCACAAGAGCCGTCTGTCCGCTGCAATCAAGGCCATGGCTGCCTGATCTGCTTCGGCTTCTTGCTGAGAAAAAACCCCGCTCCGGCGGGGTTTTTTATTGCCTGCGCGCAGCCTGCACTGCTGTCGCGAGTGGCTTGTCAACAAACGCACACCGGCAAACTGTCAGGCAGGATGCGCCCCGAATTGCCGCAGGCGCAACACCTTTCAGTGACAGACGGGCTTGTAGCCAATGGTCTGGCGGAGACGAACGGCGCGCGACATGCATTTGTGCTAGATTGGGTTCTCGCACCAAATACATGGTTTGTTTACAAAATATGCAAGCAAATGATGAACTGTCGCCTCTGCCGCGCGTTCTGGTTGTCGACGATTCGCGCATTGTGCGCGCCACGATCAAAAAGCACCTGTCCGGTGCCTACGACATCATCGAAGAAGCCGATGGTGAAGCCGGATGGCAGCGTTTGCAGGCAGACGAATCCGTCTGTTTGCTGATTTCCGATCTGACCATGCCGGAACTGGATGGCCTGGGTTTGCTGGCCCGCATCCGGTCGCAATCCGAAGCGCGATACCGGCTGCTGCCAATCATCATTGTGTCTGGTGAAGAAGACGAAGAAACCCGCCAGCGCTGCGTTAATGCCGGCGCCAGTGACTTCGTGACCAAATCGACCGACCGCGCCGAAATGCTGGCCCGGGTGGCGGCCAATATCGAACTGGCACGCACCCACAAAGAACTGGATGCCGTGCGCGAAGAACAGGCCCGCACCGCGACCCATGTGGCCGATGGCGTGGGCACCAACCATTTGCTGAAACTGCAAATGGAGCAATCGCTGTCTTATGCCCGCCGTCATCGCAGCGAAGTCACCGTGCTGCTGATCGAGATCGACGCCTTTGATCAGGTGCAAGCCAAGCTGGGCGAGCGCGTCGCCAACCAGATGCTGCAATTGCTGGGCAAGCAACTGGCCGGCAAGCTGCGTAATGAAGACACGCTGGCTCAGGTGTCCGGCCCGCAATTTGCGGTGGTGTCGGCCTCGACCACGTTGTCGGAATCCCGCATTCTGGGCGAGCGTCTGCGGCAGGCCATTGCCACCGCGCGCATCAACTTCCGTGGCGAGCAGATTCAGGTTACCGCCAGTATTGCCGTGGCCAACTCATTGCATGACGATGCGGACGCCACCGATGCGCTGATGACCGCCGCCAGCGCCCGCCTGGCCGCGCGCACCGAGCACAATACCGTGATCGTGCCGCAACCGTCGGCGGTGCATGTCGCTACGCCATCCATTGCCGAGGCACTGGCTTTGCTGCACAAGGGCGACGCCGCCGAAATCGCCGCGCTCAAGCCGCATCTGCCGGCGATCCTGGCCAACCTGGCGCCGCTGCTGGAACTGGCGAACCAGGAACTGGGCCTGGGCTGGAATACCGGTCAGCTGCCGCAGTGATGTGTGGTTTGACCCAACAAAAAAGGCTGCATATGCAGCCTTTTTTGTTGGCGGCCCGCACTGGGCGGGTCAGCTCTGGGCCAGCTTGGTCCGCGACAGCGGCGGATTCCTGGCAAAGTATTTCTTGATGCCGGTGTGCAAGGTGTCGGCCATCTTGTCCTGATAGTCGTCGCTGATCAGGCGCTGTTCTTCTTGCGGGTTAGAGATAAACGCCGTTTCCACCAGAATCGACGGGATATCCGGCGCCTTGAGCACCGCAAACCCGGCTTGTTCCACCGCGCCTTTGTGCAGCCGGTTCAGGCCACCCAGTTCAGTCAGCATGGCGCGGCCAAAGCGCATGCTGTCGTTCAGCGTGGCAGTCTGGGTGAGGTCCATCAGCGTGTGGGCCAGGTATTTGTCCTGGGTGTTGCTGATCTTCACACCACCGATCAAGTCGGCATCGTTCTGGGTTTGTGCCAGCCATTTGGCTGCAGTACTGGTCGCGCCCTTGTCAGATAACACAAAGACGGACGAACCGTTGGCATCCGGCCGGATAAACGCATCGGCGTGGATGGACATGAAGAGGTCACCCTGCACCGCGCGCGCTTTTTTCACGCGCACACCCAGCGGCACGAAAAAGTCGGCATCGCGCGTCATCACCACCCGGATATTGGGGTCGGATTCCAGCCGAGCCTTCAGTTTGCGGGCAATCGACAGCACCACGTCTTTTTCGTGATTCCCCGCCGGGCCGGTGGCACCGGGGTCTTCACCGCCATGGCCAGGATCAAGCACCACCGTGATCAGGCGATCCACCTTGAGCTTGCTGCGGTCGATCGGCTTGCCATCGGTTTGTGCCAGCACGTCATCTGCAGGCGAGCGATCCGGCTGGGCCGCTTGCTGCGGGGCCTGTTGCGGCTGGCTGGCGGCACTCGTGTTCTTGTCGAGCTTGAGTTGCTGCGGGTCCAGCAGGCCATCCGGCGTGGTCTGGTTATCCAGGAACGCCAGCAGCGGGTCTTTCTGCACGGCAGGGTAGAGGTCGATCACCAGGCGGTTTTTGTACTCGGCCACCGGCGCCAGCGAAAACACCTGCGGGCGCACCTCGGTTTTCAGGTCGAGCACCAGCCGCACGGTGCCCGGTTTGTTCAGGCCCGCACGCAATTGCTGGATGTAGGGATCGTCGTTACCCACCTTGCCGGCCAGTTTTTGCAGTTCGCTGTCCAGATCCACCCCTTGCAAATCCACCACAAGGCGATCCGGATTTTTGAGTACGAACTGGTTAAACGTGAGCGGCGCGGTCGATTCAATGGTGACGCGGGTGTACGCCTGGGCGGGCCAGACGCGCACTGCCACCACGCTGGCCGCCGCGGCGGCACGGGCAAGACCGGCAGGAACAACAGTCAAAAAGAGGGTCGAGACCGCGGCGCGCAGGGCGCTGCGACGGCCAGAATCTGGGGTCAGGGCGTGAGGGCGAGTTGCGCGAGACATGCCTTGCCGTGCTCCGTATGTGCTTGAATTTCAATGTTTCTTCCGTCTTCAAAAGGCGTAAGACGGATAGTCCAGTCTGCGGTTGGCAGCAAGCCTGCTGCCTTGTCTGCCCATTCGATCAGGCAAATGCTGTGCGGATTGAAGTAATCCCGAAAGCCAGCATCCACCCATTCCATAGGGTCTTGAAATCTATATAAATCAAAATGATACAAGTTTAAATTAGAAACAGCATAAGGTTCAACCAGTGTGTACGTCGGACTTTTCACGCGGCCGGCAAAACCCATGCCGCGCAAGATGCCGCGGGTGAGTGTGGTTTTGCCCGCGCCAAGGTCGCCCTCAAGAAACACGGTCATGCCCGGTTGCATGGCGTTGGCTATGCGCGCGCCCAGCGCCAGTGTCGCGTTCTCGTCAGCGAGGTAACCGCTTCTAGTATCATCGGCAGCATGCATAAACAAATGTCTTCCATTGAATCGTCAGGGCCGGATTTGCCCGCGCTGGCCAGCCAGATCAAAGGCTGGGCGCAAGAGCTGGGTTTTGCCCGCGCCGCCATTACCGGCACGGACCTGTCGCATGCCGAGCCCGGTTTGCTGGCCTGGCTTGAGGCAGGTTTTCACGGCGAGATGGATTATATGGCACGGCACGGCCTCAAACGCGCCCGGCCTGCAGAATTGGTGCCGGGTACGCTCTCGGTTATCAGCGTGTTCATGCCGTATTTGCCCGCGGGCACCTCCAATGCTGATGCCGTGCTGGCGGCGGACAACAAGGCGTATCTCTCGCGCTATGCGCTGGGGCGCGATTATCACAAGGTGTTGCGCAACCGCCTGCAAAAGCTGGCCGACCGCATCCAGCAGGCGGTCGGGGAGTTTGGCCACCGTGTCTTTGTTGACTCTGCGCCGGTGCTGGAAGTGGAACTGGCAAAGCAGGCCGGGCTGGGCTGGCGTGGCAAACACACGCTGTTGCTGAACCGGGAATATGGCTCATTCTTTTTTATTGGCGAGTTATTCACCGATTTGCCGCTGCCGCCGGACCCGCCAGAACAGAATGAACACTGTGGCCGCTGCACCCGCTGTATCGATGTTTGCCCGACCCAGGCGATTGTTGCACCCTACAAGGTTGATGCGCGGCGTTGTATCTCCTACCTTACCATTGAGTTGAAGGGGAGCATTCCAGAAGAATTCCGGCCCATGCTGGGCAACCGGGTTTACGGCTGTGATGACTGTCAGCTGGTGTGTCCGTGGAACCGTTTTGCGGTGGATAGCAAAGAGGCGGATTTTCACGTGCGGCACGGGCTTGATGACGTCGAGCTGGTTACCCTGTTTGCCTGGGATGAAGCCACATTCCAGAACAAGATGGCTGGCAGCGCCATTTTACGGATCGGTCATGAGCGCTGGTTGCGCAACCTGGCCGTCGGGCTTGGCAACGCCAGTACCTCGCCGCAGATCATTGCGGCACTCAAATCCCGCGAAAACGACCCGAGCGAGATCGTGCGCGAGCACGTCGCCTGGGCACTGAAAAGGCATGGTGCATGAATCCGGTGATCCAGCCGCTGGGCGATACGGCACTGGTCCTGAGTGTGTCCGCAACCCTGGAAGACCAGCGACGCCTCTGGATCATGCAAAAACTGCTGCAACAACAATTTCCCGCCTGGTGGGTGGTGCTGGGCGTGGGCAATCTGACGGTCCGGTTTGACCCGATGATTGAAGACGCTTCGGTGATTGAACACGGCATCGAACTGGCCTGGCAACGCAGCCAGAAGCGGATGGAGGTCGCCAGCCGCCATCATGATGTGCCGGTGGTGTACGGCGGCAAGGCCGGGCCGGATCTGGCGCGGGTGGCCGAACACGCCGGCATCAGCCCGGCGCAGGTGGTTGAGCGCCACGCGGCGGCGCAATACGTGGTGTTCTGCATCGGTTTTTTGCCTGGTTTTCCGTACCTGGGCGGGCTGGACCCGCAACTGGCCACGCCGCGGCTGGACAAGCCCCGGATCAAGGTGCCGGCCGGTGCCGTGGGCATTGGCGGCGCGCAAACCGGCATCTACCCCAGCGCGTCACCGGGCGGCTGGAACCTGATCGGCCATACCGATCTGCGGTTGTTCAACCCGGCCATGATTCCGCCCGCCTTGCTGGCCCCCGGCGACACGCTGCGCTTTGTGCCGACCGAGGTGCGCGCATGAGCATCGCCATTCTGAAAACCGGCGCGCTGGCGACTGTCCAGGATGCGGGCCGCTATGACGGCGCCCAGTGGGGCGTGCCGCGCAGCGGGGTGATGGATATTCCGGCGTGGCTGATCGGCAATTTGCTGGTGGGCAACGAGCCTGATCAAGCCGTGATTGAAATCACGCTGGGCGGCTTCAAGGCGCAATTTGAGACCGATTGCCTCATTGCGGTCACCGGTGCCATCGCCCCGGTCACGCTCGATAAACAGGATATCGGCCAGTGGCGCACCGTCAGCGTCAAGGCCGGGCAGACCCTGCGCGTGGGCTTTGCCGAGACCGGTGCCCGCATGTTTCTGTGCGTCAGCGGCGGTATAGAGGTGCCGCTGGTGCTGGGCGCACGGGCGACCGATCTGGCCGGCGGCTTTGGCGGGTTTCAAGGCCGTGCACTCAAGGCGGGCGATGCGTTGCCGCTGGGCGAGCCGCAAGGGCCGGCCCCGCATGCCTCGGTACGGCCGCCGCCGCGCGGGGATTTCCTGCGCATTTTGCCGGGTACCGAGTGGTCTGCGTTTACCATTGCCGCCCATCAAACGTTACTGAGTGAGGCCTGGGTGGTGACGCCCGATGCCAACCGCATGGGCGCGCGCCTGGCCGGGCTCTCCTTGCCGCTGGCACAACCGCTGGAGATGACCTCGCACGCAGTTCATCCGGGCGTGGTGCAAGTGCCGCCTTCCGGTCAGCCCATCTTGCTGATGGCCGACGCCCAGACCACCGGCGGCTACCCCAAAATTGCCCAGGTGATCCGCGCTGATCTCTGGCGCATCGGGCAGTATCGCCCGGGGGAAGCCATCCGTTTTATTGAAGTCACGCTGGGGGAAGCGCTGGACACCTTGTCGGCACAACGGCGCTGGCTGGCGCAACTGGAGACTCAACTGAAATGGCGCGCTTCAAGATCGACCTGAACGCGGATCTGGGTGAAGGCTATCCGTTTGATGCCCAACTGATGCAGTTTGTGAGTTCGGCCAATATTGCCTGCGGCGGGCACGTGGGCGATGCAACGTCCATGCGCGCCACCGTGCAGCTGGCGCAAGCGCATGGCGTGCGCGTCGGCGCGCATCCCTCATACCCCGACCGTGAACACTTCGGCCGGCGCACGTTGCAGATCCCGGCAGAAGCCCTGGAGGCCAGCTTGCGCGATCAGATCGGCGCCCTGCACCGCATCTGTGCCGAAGAAGGCGTAACGCTGGCCTATGTGAAGCCCCACGGCATGCTGTACAACGATGCCGCCCGGGACGAGGCGCTGGCCGATGTCATTATTGATGCCGCGCGTGCGATCAGCCCGGATCTGGCCGTGATGGCGCTGGCAGGCAGCCGCATGGTGGCGCGCTGCCGCGAGCGCGGTGTAGTGGTCATCGAAGAAGCATTTGTTGATCGCGCCTACCGCGATGACGGTTCGCTGGTGCCGCGCAGCGAGCCCGGCGCCGTGCTGGACGATGACGCGGCGGCCGTCGCACAGGCCCTGCGTTTTGCCCGTGCGGGGGAGGTGGTCGCCCGCTCGGGCAAGCTGCTCAAACTACCGGTGGAATCCTTGTGCCTGCACGGCGATACGCCGCACGCGGTGGCGTTTGCGCGCGGACTATATAACCAGATGGAAGTTCTTTAGTCCAAAAAGTAAATAATACCATCTGTAATCAACATTAGTTGATCGCGCTGGCCTTGCCCAATCCGGACAATCCTTATTGATACGTCATATAAGGAGAGCCCAATGGGCAGTGCAGAACACGCGTTGGACATGCCGGCCGGTGCCGCGGCACCGATACCGGATGAAATCCCCGAAGATCAGTTGATCGCACGGCAATCCCGTGCGCATCCACGCGGCTTGTATCTGCTGTTTGCCACCGAGATGTGGGAGCGCTTTTCCTACTATGGCAACCGTGCGCTGCTGGCGCTGTTCATGGTGCAGGCGCTGGCTTTTGACAAACAGTTTGCCGCCGCGCTGTACGGCAAGTACACCGGCCTGGTTTATCTTGCGCCGCTGATTGGCGGCTACGTGGCCGATCGCTGGTGGGGCAATCGCCGCTCGATCTTTGTCGGTGGCGCCCTCATGGCCGCTGGCCAGTTCACCTTGTTTGCTGCGGGCAGCATGCTGCAGACGCCTTCCAGCGCCATCATGTTGTTCTACTGCGGGCTGGGTCTGATCGTGGCGGGTAACGGCTTTTTCAAGCCCAATATCTCGTCCATGGTGGGCCAGTTGTACACCCAGAACGACAGCCGCAAAGACTCGGCCTATACGATCTTCTACATGGGGATCAACCTGGGGTCGTTCATTGCGCCGCTGATCTGTGGTTTCCTGGGCGATACCGGGAACGCCGCTGATTTCCGCTGGGGTTTCTTTGCCGCGGGCGTGGGCATGTTGCTCTCTTTGGTGGTGTTCGGCTTTTTCCACAAGCGCTATCTGGTGTCGCCCACCGGCGCGCCAGTGGGCCTGGCCCCGAAAGCCGCAGCAGCCAGTGCTGCCAGCAAGGGCAATGCGCCGCTGACCCGTGAAGACATTGATCGCATGATCGTGATCGGTGTGATTTCGTTCTTCGTGATCTTCTTCTGGTCGGCGTTTGAGCAGGCCGGGGTGTCGCTGACGTTCTTTGCTGAAGAAGCCACAAATCGTCAGTTGTTTGGCTTTACCGTGCCGGCATCGTGGTTCCAGTCGCTCAATCCGGTGTTCGTGCTGATCTTTGCGCCGATCCTGGCGCAATTGTGGTCCGCGCTGGGTCGTCGCAACAAAGAACCAAGTTCGCCGACCAAAATGGCGTGGGGTCTGATCTTGCTGGCGGTGGGTTATCTGATTATCGGTTTCGGGGTGAAGGACATGTCGTCCACCGCCAAGGCCAGCATGATCTGGCTGACCGCCATGTACCTGATGCACACGCTGGGTGAACTGTGCCTGTCGCCAATTGGTTTGTCGCTGGTCAACAAGCTGGCGCCGGCGCGGTTCGGCTCGCTGATGATGGCCGTGTGGTTTACTGCCAATGCCGCTGCCAACTGGTTTGCCGGTATCCTTGCCACCTTCTACCCGGAAGCAGGGCGCACGCCAGTGTTCCTGGGTTATCAGATCACCGGCCTGCATGAGTTCTTCATGCTGTTTGTGGCCATGGCCTTTGTGGCTGGTGCCATCTTGCTGACGCTGACCAGGCCGCTGCAAAAAATGATGCACGGCGTGCGCTGATCGCCAGCGTCGTTGCAGTCAACACAAGGCCCGCCCGCTTGCCCGGCGGGCTTTGTGTTGTGTACAAGGTACACAATTGTCTGACTGGCGGAGAAAGCGTGCCGTTTGGCCTGTGCAAAGTGTTTGCGCACGCATTCCAGGCTACATTGGGAGCATTGGTGCGCCGCAATATCGGCCGCGCTGATTACTCCAATCCGCACTTTCAAGTTGTTGTCTCTTCATCATGCGTATCTTTGCAATTGAAGTCTTCAGGGATGGTGGTTCCATCGAGTTCACGCTGGAAAAGAACGGAACCGAGCGTCACGTCTGGCTGGAAACGCCCATCTACGGCGAGCCACGCACGCTGCTGATCAATTCCAGCCTGATGGCCAGCGGTTGCGCAGAAGTGGCCGAGTTGCTGGCCGACATGGATCACTGGTGGTCAGAACTGCCAGAGAAAATGCGCGCCCTGGTCGATGAAATCATGGACGAACACAACCCGTCGGCAGACGCCCAGGCGCCGCTGGCCGAAGCCATTGACCTCACACGCGTGGTGCATGTTCACAACTACGTGCTGGCCAACTATAGCGCCACGCCTGACCCGCAAACGCCTGGGGACACCGCGCCGGCCTAACGCCAGCAAAAGCTGGAATGCTGGCAGCGCTGCTTGCTGGTGCCGGTCTTGCCTTTGCCCTGTTTGCGCTTGGAGGCCGGCTTTCTGGCCGGCGTGGCGGTGGCCGCGTGCGGCTTGCCTTTGGGTGACGACGCCTTGCGGGTGGTGTGTTCTACCGGACGCGCCGCCCGGGCATGATCGGTGTCATAGCCGTGCGCCGTGTCGTGCTGTGCCAGCGCCGCCGGCGCCGCCGGCGCCAGCATGGTGTTGAGGGCCAGCAGCAGCCCCGCGATCAACCCTGTTTTCATCATCATTGCAATTCCTCGCCACTGGCACATTGCCAGGGCAAGCAATCTAGCCAGCGATGCCGGCCAACGACATTGCCTGAATGCTGAAAACAGGGGGTTCGGGGATCAGGTGCTCAGCGCGCCAGCGTGCGGTTCATGCGTGCTTCCAGCCAGCGCTGCACTTGCTCAAAGGCCAGACTCAGACACCAGTAGATGGCGGCAGCGGCCAGATACAGCGGAAACGGCTGGAAAGTAGTGGAAATGACTTCCTTGGTCGCCAGCATCAGTTCCGTCACCGCAATGACCGAGACCAGCGAGGTATCCTTGATCAAGCTGATCAGGCTGTTGGACAAGCTGGGCACCGCCAGGCGCAAGGCCTGTGGCCAGACAATAAAACGCAGCGTCTGCATATGCGTCATGCCCTGGCTGTACGCCGCCTCCCACTGCCCGCGATCGACCCCGTTGATGCTGCCGCGGATCGTCTCTGACAGATAGGCGCCCACGTTCAGGCTCAGCGCCAGAATCCCCGCACTGATCGGATCGAACTGCACGCCGATGACCGGCAGGCCGTAATAGATGATGAAGATTTGCACCAGCAACGGCGTACCGCGCATGCAGCTGACATAAATCGCGGCCGGCCAGTTCAATACCCGCCAGTGCGACAGCCGCAGCAACGCCACCGTGCCGCCCACCAGCAAGCCACCCACCATGGCACCCACGGCAAACAGCAAGGTGTAGCCGGTGCCCTTTAGCAGATAGGGCCAGGCGGTTTGCAGCAAATTGATCAGGTCACCCAACTGTGTTCTCCCATGCAAAACCCCCTGCACAGGGGCAGGGGGCTTGAAGCGGCTCGCCGGTCTATGACCGGTCGAACCGGGTGATCAGGCGCCAGGCGCCCGGCTCACGTCACGACCGAAATACTTTTGCGAGATACGCGCATAGGTGCCGTCGGCCTTGATGTCGGCCAGCGCCTTGTTCAGCGCGCTCTTGAACTTGGGGTTGTTCTTGGTGAACGGAATACCGTTGCTGGAGGTCTCGCCTACGGCGGCGCCCGGCTTGAGCGGCAGGCTGGTTTTCTTGATCAGGTACGGGATCATCAGCGTGTCGTTCAGCGCTGCGTCAATGCGGCCCAGCGCCAGGTCTTGCAGGTATTCCTGCTCGCCCGGATAGGTTTTGACATCCACCCCGGCTACGGCGCGCGCCATGTCGGCGTAGTTGGTGCCCTGGCCCACGCCCAGTTTCAGGCCCTTGAGGTCATTCAGGCTTTTCAGATTGCGGGTTTCGTTCTTGCGCACAACCAGTTGCGCTTGCGAGATCACGTACGGATCGCTGAAATCAAAGGTTTCCTGGCGCTTGGCGGTAATGCCGACCTGATTGACGATGACGTCGTATTTGCCGGCCTGCAGGCCAGCCAGAATGCCGCTCCACTCTGTGGTGGTGAATTCGGCTTTCACGCCCAGTTTCTGGGCAAGCGCGTTGGCGATCTCGACATCAAAACCGGTCAGCTGGCCGTTTTCCCGGTAATTGAACGGCGGGTAGGTGCCTTCCAGTGCCACCTTGAGGGTGCCGCGTTGTTTCACCGTATCAAGCAGGTCTGTTGCGCTTGCGGTAAAAGCGACAAGTCCAAGTACACCGGCAACAAGCAGCTTGCGCATATTCATATTACTTTTCCTTATAATAAAACATCTGGAACTTCTGGCACGGATATTTAAAGTAAGGGTTGGTGTCGCGTATGCCTATCAGGAATATCGGCAATCAACTTACAAAAACGGCCGCTTTCCCGCGAGGATGCGCTACTGTGAAAATTGTCAGGTTTGGGGCTGACACCAGTATGCCAGGCTGATATTTCCGCTGCGCTGACTGGGGGGAAGGCCGCAATGAGATATCAGATCATTCCTGTGTACGCCGATGACGGCAAACAAACCGATGAGATCGGCTGGGTCGTCATTAACCCGGCCGGGTTCAGGGTATCTATTGTGTATAGCGTAGATGCGCTGTGGCTGGCAGAACGCCAGTGTGATTTTCTGCAGGCCGAGCTGGAACACGTGAGCAGCCTTGCACGCGAGCAGGATAAAACCGTGGCGCTGAATACCAACGGGCGTTTTCCTGGCGTGGTCATGAGCGTGCACGACAAACACGTGCTGATCGATGCCGGGCAGGGCGAGGTCTGGGCGGTGGAGATTTTTCTGTTGAACCAGGCGGGCATTACCCTGCGCGAGGGCAACCGGGTCAAGCTGTCGTACATTGATGGCTACATGATTGACCTGGCGCCACCGGTGAGCGGCAACTCATGGTCGCCGCCTTCGCCATCCATGCGCGCATACTGACTTTTATTGTCAGAATCAGGCGTTGGACCTCGGCAAGTCAGACCAGCGGTAGATAGATATCGCTGATGGCTTCATGTTCTGGCACGTCCGGATAAAACCGCACGCGCTCGATCCACAGCGGCGTTTCCCGCAGCGTTTCGCCGCTTTGCGCCAGCCAGCCCGTATATAGCGCAGCAATGGCCACACCCAGAGTTTCATCCGGCCCGGTATAACGCAGCCTGGCGTAACGCCCGCCGGGCAACTCGGCCGCGATCAAACCCTCGGGGCCGCCCGCAACCGGCGCGGTGCAGGCGACCGCCAGATCAATGCGATAGTCCGCGGGCGGCGTGGTGTACGGGTCGTTGTACAGCACGTTGTAGGTGGCGTGCGTGGACGGCGGCATGTGGTTGCGTTTGCGCCAGCTGATAAAGCTGCGGATGGTCTGCCCCAGCAGGGCTGGATCACCGCAATGCCGCAATAGCGCGACCGGCGTGGCGGCGCGTTCCACAATCTCGGGCTGGCAGGTAGGCTGGCTCGTCATGATCCGGTTCCTCAAGGTATACAGCGGCAGATAAACATAGTGCCAGTCGCGCCATTGCGGCGATTGCCGGAACGCGGCCGGGCTCTGGCCCAGTTGCTGCCTGAACGCACGGGCAAACGCTTCCGGCCCGGCGTAGCCGTTGTCCAGCGCGATATCGAGCACCGATTGCGTCGGCCGGAACGCCAGTTGCAGCGAGGCACGTTTGAGCCGGCGCAAACGGATGTATTCATACACGCCAAGGCCCAGTGCCGCTGCAAACTGGCGCTGGAAATGCCAGCGCGATACCCCCGCCACGGCAGCAAGACGCGTGAGCGGCAGGTCTTCATCCAGATGCGCATCCACAAAGTGCAGCACGTTGGCAAAGCGGGTGTAGAGGTCCGGGTTCAAGCGCGACTCAATGGGCTGTTGGGAGCAAACAGGTGCCAGCATAGCCGGTCACGCCAGGCGGTGTCCTGACCGATATTGCGCCGCGCGCCACAAACAAAACGGCCCGCATGATGCGGGCCGTTGTTGCGGGTAAAGCGGATGCCGGGTCTGTGGCTTAGAAGTCTACGCTGGCGCTGACCGAGAAGGTACGCGGGGTGCCCACGGTCAGATAGCCATAGCCTGGGTAGCCACCCACGGCAGACCAGTAATCGCGGTTGAACACGTTGTCGATGCGGCCACGCAGTGTCACGGCACGGTTCTGGATTTCGGTCAGGTAACGCACGCCCAGGTCCAGACGGGTCCAGCTGGGCACTTCCAGCGTGTTGGTGGCGTCGGCGTAGCTGGCGCCGGTGTAAACCACGCGGCCGTTCAGGGCCAGGCCTTCCAGTTGCGGTACTTCCCACTCCATGCCCAGGTTGCCCTGGAAGCGCGGTACGCCGATCACGCGTTTGCCATCAGTCAGATCAGAACCGGTGTCTTTCTGGGTGGCGTCCAGCCAGGTGACACCGCCCAGAATGCGCAGGCCGGTGGCGGCCAGGCCATAGACATTCAGTTCGGCACCACGGTGCTCGTCTTCGCCCGAATCGGCAAAGTGGTTGTTGGCATCGACCACGCCGCGCGGCTTGTCGGTGCTGAACAGGGCCAGACCGGCGCCCAGACGGCCACCGTCATATTTCACGCCCACTTCTTTTTGCTTGGCGACATACGGGGCCAGCATTTCGCCAGAGTTGGTTGCATTGGCCGGTGCGGTATCGCCTTGCGCCAGGCCTTCGATGTAATTGGCATAGAGCGAGACTTGCTTGACCGGCTTGTACACGATGCCCACGGCCGGGCTGGTGCGGCCCTTGGTGTAGGCGGCGCTGGCTTCGCCCGTGTCATAGGCGTAGTTGGTGATATCAAAGTGCTGATAGCGGGCGCCCACGGTCAGCAATACCGACTTGTCCAGCAGCGACAAGGTATCGCCCACAGCCACGCTGGACAGGCGGATGATGCCGTTCAGGGCCGGGTCGGACAGCTGGTTACCGGTAAACGCGGTGCTGGAGATCGCCGGTTGCGCGTAGCTGGTCGGGTTGTACAGGTTGGTGTTGAAGGTGTTGAAGAAGTCCATCGCATAGGCGTTGTCTTTCTTCAGCTGGAAATAGTCGCCTGCCACCACCCACTCATGCCCGACCGAGCCGGTTTGCAGCTTGCCGCGCAGGCCGACTTCGCCGGTATCAACCTGGTCGTCACGGGTATTGTCAAAGCGGTAGAAGTTGCCGTCGCCGTTGTCGCTGGTCACGGTCAGGTTGGCCAGCGAGTTGGCTTCGTGGCTGCGGCGCAGGCCGTAGGCACCCCAGGCGGTGACATCATTGGTGATGTCGTATTCGGCGCGCAATGTGCCAAACAGATCGCGCTCGTTAGAGTACGACCACGGCTGGGCAAAGTTCTTGCTGGCGTCCGGCGCATCCGGCACGCGGGTCACGCCGCTCAGGGTGACTTCCGGGCGGGTGGCTTGCAGGCGGTTATCCTGCGCACCCAGGTCAGCCGACACACGGGCGCGCTCGCCACGCCAGTCCAGCCCGACCGAACCCACGCTGGTCTGCGACTTTTCATCATCCACACCAGTGCCGCCATCGCGATAACCGGCGTTCAGGCGCAGGCCCCAGCTTTTGTCCGGACCAAAACGGCGCGCCACGTCGGCGGCCACATTGCCGCTGCCGCCGCTATCCACCCCCACGGTGACCCGGTTCAGATCTTCATTGGGCGCGCGCTTGGGCAACAGGTTGATCGAGCCGCCAATGCCGCCGCCATTGGGTGCTGCGCCCATCAGGAAACCGGTGGCGCCTTGCAGCACTTCAACCCGTTCAAACAGTTCGGTCGCAATGTACTGGCGCGGCAGCAGGCTGTAGAGGCCGTTGTAGGCGACATCATCAGAACTCAGCACAAAGCCGCGAATGAAATACGACTCCTGGAAGTTGCCAAAGCCGCGCGCCACCCGCACGCCCGGATCGTTCTGCAGAACATCGCCCACGCCATGCGCTTGCTGATCCTGGATCAGTTCACTGGTATAGCTGGTGATGTTGAACGGGGTGTCCATATTGTTTTTGGTGCCCAGAATACCGGCGCGGCCCCCTTTGGCGACCTGGCCACCGGCATAGGCGGGCTGCAGACCATCTTTGGAGGCATCGGCACTGGCCGTCACCGTGACCATGCCCAGATAGGTGGGCTCTGCGGCGGCAGGGGCAGAAGCACTGGCCGCAGCAGGGGCCGAGGCGGTATCGGCGGCGTGAGCCAGCGGCAGGGCGCAGGCAACAGCCAGCGCGGCGGCGATCGGGGTCATTTTTTTCATTGGAGGTATTCCGGCAGACAATGAGTACGCCACGGCCCGGGGGCACGCCATGGCGGAAAGGTTTGCATTTTAAATGTAAATGCGAATTATACTCATTAATACATTAAGAAATGTTGCGCTGCCGTAAGATTTATACAACAGCGCGGGCCGGTTTTTCGGGATGGGAAAGCGGTTTACGCCGGATTGGCAGAAATTCTTTGGTGACTGGAAAGATTTTTCAGTCAAAAAGAAAGTTTTCAGAAAGTATGTGGGCGTGCCCGATTGCGGTATCAAGCCGCGCCACCCGTGCTGCCCGCTGCCGGGTGCTGCCGCAACCGGCGCCGGTACTGCCCCGGCATCTCGCCCGTGTGTTGCCTGAACGCTTTGCCAAATGCCGCTTCAGACTGATAACCCACTTCCATGCCGATATCCGCAGCGCTGCGCCGCGTTTCCCGCAATAGATCGCAGGCCAGCGCCATGCGGGCTTCGGTCAGAAACTGCCACACCGTCATGCCGGAGCGCGCCCGAAAGTGCCGGGCAAAGGTAGCGCGCGACATCATGGCCAGTTCGCCCAGCTTTTCAATCGTCCATGCCTGCCCCGGGTTTTTCAGCAAGGCCTGCGCAGCGGCGCTCAGCCTGGCATCTGCGATCAGCGCCAGTACGCTGGCTTGCTGCGGATGCTGCTCGCCATGATTGCGCAGCGCCATGGCAAACAGGGCCTGGCTCAAGGCAGTAACGACCGCGAGTGCGCCAGCGCGCGCGCCGACGGCTTCCTGGCGCATCAGATCAACCAGGCTTTTAAGCATGCCCGGCATGTCTGCGGCATCGGTGACGTGCTGGCCGGTCAGCGAGACATGCAAGGGGTCGGGCAGGGTGCGAAACAGCAGTTCGTTGGGGCCCCGGGCATAGTCGAAATGGCCGCAGAGCAGATCGACTTCCGGCGCGCCCTCGCCGGTACGGCGCAGCGGCAGCAAATGATCGTATTCCATATAAATCGGCACAGGTGTGGCTACATCTTCTGCCGCCAGGCTGCGCACGCGGTGCGCTTTTCGCAGCAAGATAAAGTCACCCGCACGGGCGATGAGTGATTCACCCGTTGCGGTGTCGATCCGGCAGGCGCCGGACAGCACCACATGAAACGGCGCAATGCCCGCGGTGGCCTCGCTGTGCGGCAGATCGTAGTGGCCGCCGAGCAGGCATCTGACATCCAGACCTGCTTGCGGCCTTGCCAGCTGAATCAGGCGGGTGAGCATATCCATGAGCCGAATCCGCTATATGTTGATACTCAACAGTATTCACAGTCTGAATGCACCAGGCAATACTGCCAACCATGCACAGACCCGTTGCACGCCGCAACGCAGCCCGATGAGGAGGCACCATGTCCAGCCCGATCCAGAACGATCCTGACCTGACCGAAATCACCAGCCGCCATGATTTTGACGCCACCGTAACCCGGCTGACCCAGGCCATTGAGGCGGCCGGCATGACCGTATTTGCCCGGCTGGATCATGCCGCAGGCGCCGAGGCCGTGGGGCTGAGCATGCCACCCACTGTGGTCCTGGTTTACGGCAATCCCAGGGCCGGTACGCCGCTGATGCTGCAGTCGCCCCGCTTTGCGCTGGATTTGCCGCTCAGGGTGCTGATCAGGCAGGCGGGCAACCAGGTTCTGGTGGCTTATCACCCTGTTCAATCATCCGCCCGCGCTGCGGGGATTGCCGATAACGCCCTGAGCGCGCTGCAAAAGGCGCAGGCACTGCTAGAAATAACCGTGACCGGCTAAGGAGACGAGAATGAAAACAGCAGTCCCCCCTGCAACAACGTTGTCTGCTGCGCAGACCGTAGAAACCGCGCGTCTTGCTTATTTGCCGGTGGCCCTGTTTGGCTCGGTCATGGGGCTGACCGGGTTGACGGTGGCCTGGCGCGGTGCGCACGCGCTGTTTGGCGCGCCGTTGTGGCTGTCCAGCGTGCCCGGCTTGCTGGCGCTGCTGGCGTTTGTGGTGATGGCGGGCGCGTACCTGATCAAGGCCGTCACCGGGTTTGAGCATGTGCGGGCTGAATTTCAACACCCCATCGCCGGCAATCTGTTCGGTACGCCCCTGATCAGCCTGATGCTGATTGCCATCTTGCTGGTCGACCTGGACCGTGACCTGGCGCGTGTGGTCTGGTCCGTGGGCGCAGCGGGCATGATGGTGTTTGCCTGGGCCATGGTGTCGCGCTGGATCAGCGTGCGGCAAAAGCCGGCGCATGCCACACCGGCCTGGATTGTGCCGGTGGTGGGGTTGATTGACCTGCCGCTGGCGTTGCCGGCGCTGGGCTGGGCGGATGAATTGCACGGCTTGATGGTGTTCGCCCTGGCCGTGGGGCTGTTTTTTGCGATTCCGCTGTTCACCATGATCATGTCGCGGCTGTTGTTTGAAGAACCGTTGCCGGACGCATTGCAACCGTCGCTGCTGATCCTGGTCGCGCCGTTTTCAGTGGGTTTTTCTGCCTATATCGCCACCACGGGCACGGTGGATGGTTTTGCCACGGCGCTGTATATGCTGGCCTTGTTTGTGCTGGCCGTGTTGCTGGGCCGGCTCAGAAACCTGGCCGCGTGCTGTCCGTTCCGGGTGTCGTGGTGGGCGGTCAGCTTCCCGCTGGCTGCCTCGACTAACGCCGCGCTGAAGTACGCCGCCTTCGTTCATCATCCGGTGGCCAATGCGATTGCGCTGATCTTGCTGGCGCTGTCCACCGTGGTGATTGTGGCGCTGGCCCTCAGAACCGTGTGGGGCATTGCCCGTGGTGAATTGCGCGCCCTGAGCAGCTAAGCCAGCGGCGTGCCGCAGCAGCAAAAAGCCCTGGTAACAGGGCTTTTTTGTGGTCCGCTTCAGACTTTGCGGTAATCAAAGGGCGCGAACACGCCTTGTATCCAGTCGGCAAAGGCCAGCAATTTGGCGCTGCGGTGACGATTGACCGGGTACAGCAAATGCAGCGGATGATGTGGGCGCGTCCAGTCTGGCAACACCTGGCGCAACTGGCCATCCCGCAACCAGGGCGCTGCGGCAAAGCGAAACGTCTGGCCAATGCCGACGCCGGCCAGCAAGGTGCTCAGGTGCGCGGTACTTTCATTAACGGCGACGGCGGGCTCGGCCGACACCAGAATGCGTTCACCATCCTTGTGAAATTCCAGCGGAAAAGCGCGGCCGGAGAGCGATGAAAAATAGCCGGCAATGGCGTGCCCGGGCAGCACGGCCGGGTCTGCGCCGCCGGCTTGGCGCGGTTGCAGATCGTTGGGGTGCGCTGGTTCACCCCGCGCGTTCAGATAAACCGGGCTGGCCACCGTGACCCAGTCCAGATCGGCCAGATGCCGCGCCACCATGGAGGTATCGGCCAGCTCGCCACCCCGGATCACGCAATCCACCCCTTCACCAATCAGGTTGACCGGGCGATCGCTCACGCCCAGGTCCACCTGCAGTTCCGGGTATCGCGCCCGCAAATCCGGCAGGGCAGGGATGACGATGCGGTTGGCCAGGACCGAGCCCACATCCACGCGGATACGCCCGCGCAATTGCGCGCGCGAGTTGGACACCGCCTCGTCCATTTCTTCCAGTTCGGCAATCAGCCGCGCTGCGCGCTCGTAATACGCGGCGCCTTCAGGCGTGACGCTGACCTGGCGCGTAGTCCGGTGCAACAAGCGCACGCGCAGTTGTTTTTCCAGATCCTGGATCAGTTTGGTGGCGGTGGCCCGGGGCAGGTTCATGGCATCTGCGGCTTTGGCAAAACCGCCGGCGTCCACAATCCGCACGAACACACGCAGGGCGAGCAGGTTATCCATGACGGGCTTTTCCAGGCTTGGGGTGATTATTCATGTATGGAAATTATTAAATGATTTTTTGCCAGTTTATCCATGTGAGCGAATTGAATAAAGTGGCTTCACCTCTTCACCACACCTGAAACAAGGAGCACATCATGGCTAATCGTCTTGCAAACAAAGTTGCTGTCATCACTGGCGGTACCACCGGGATTGGTCTTGGCGCGGCCAAGGCATTCGCCGCAGAAGGCGCCACGGTTTACATCACCGGCCGCCGCAAGGCCGAACTGGATGCCGCCGTGGCCGCCATTGGCGCCAACGCCTACGGCGTACTTGCAGACTCTACCCGGCTGGAGGATCTGGACGCACTGTATGCCCAGGTGCAGGCGCGCCATGGCCGGCTGGATGTGCTGTACGCCAATGCCGGTGGTGGCGACATGCTGCCGCTGGGCGAACTGACCGAGAAACATGTGGACGATATCTTTGCCCGCAATGTCAAAGGCGTGATCTTCACCGTACAGAAAGCCCTGCCGTTGCTGGACAAGGCCGCTACCGGGGCATCGGTGATCCTGGCCGGGTCCACGACCTCGGTCCTGGGTACGGCAGCGTTCAGTATCTACAGTGCTTCCAAAGCGGCCGTGCGCAATCTGGCACGCAGCTGGATTCTTGATCTGAAAGGGCGCGCCATCCGCATCAACACGCTTTCTCCCGGCCCGATCCAGACCCCGGGGCTGGTCGAACTGGTGGGCAATGATCCGGCCCAGCAACAAGGCTTGCTGGATTACCTTGCCACGCAAGTGCCGCAAGGACGCGTCGGCCAGCCGGCAGAAATTGGCAGCGCGGCCGTGTTCCTTGCCTCTGATGAATCGTCTTATGTAAATGGCGTCGAGCTGTTTGTCGATGGCGGCATGGCGCAGGTGTAAACCGCATCCAGCCCCTGGCCTGAATGAAAACGCCCCCAATGCAGCACGCAGCGGGGGCGTTTTTCATGCCGGGGGCGAGGCGATCAGCCGCGCCAGCTGCCATCGCCTTGCCGTTTACAGATCACGCGTTCGCGGAATGATCACCGCCTGGCCGTGCAGGTGGCCCTGGGTATCGAACAATTGCCACAAGGTGGCTTCTTCAATCATGAAACGCTGGCCCGAGCGGGTAATGCGCACGCCGTTGTAACCTGCCTCATAGCCCTGGCGTTGTACCCGTTCCAGAAACTGCTGCCGCGCCTCGCGGTTGGGGGCTTCGGCAGACAGCCGGGAAGGCAGCCGGGTCAGTTCGTCCCAGCTATAGCCAAAGCGCCATTGCGCGGCCTTGTTGCCATAAATGAAGACCGGATCTGGCTCGGTGTTGTGCGCCAGCACGGCAAATGGTGCGGTTTCGTACAACCAGCGGGCTGCGTCGGCGGGCGGAACGGTGGGCGGCACCAGGGGCTGGCCCAGCAGCCGGGCGTAGCTGTCGGCCAGCAGCTGGTAAAAGGCCGGATCGCGATAGAGCGGGAGCATCTGGGGCAGGGCGGCGGTCAGTGACTGGAGGCATCGACGATACCGCATTGGCAGCGCAAAAGGAAAACACCGGCCGGCCTGTGCATTGACGGCGATGAGGCGGCGGCGTGATTGCTGCGGGCGGTGTGCGTTTGAGGCCTGACCGCTGAATGAAAAAACCGGCAGCCAGAAGCTGCCGGTTTTTTGTGCTACATCACGCCAGGGCCGGTTTACTTCTTCGACTTGGGCGCTGCGGCTTTTTTGGTCGCGGTCTTGGCCGGGGCCTTGGCCGCTGCGGCAGCGGCCGGTTTCTTGCCACCCTTGGCTGCCATATATTGCTCGTAGTAGTGCGTGCCCAGTTTGTGAACGGCCGCGCCGATACGGGAGTAGTCCACTTCGTTCAGGTTGGCCAGCGAGACACGGCCAGACGGGTGCGTGGTACCAAAACCGCGGCCCGGCAGCAGCACCACGCCGGTTTCTTCGGCCAGGCGCAGCAAGAACTCGTTGGGCTTGAACTGCTTGAGCATGGCGTCGACAAACTCTTTGCCATACAACTGGCCGGCGATGGTTTCCCAGTCCAGCAAGTGGTAGTAGTCGATCGAATCCGGATCATGCGGCACCGGCAGACCCATCTCTTTGTACAGCGCAATCTTGCGACGGCGAACGATGCGCTTCATGGCCTTCTTGTAGGCTTCCGGCTCATCCATCAGCGCAAACAAAGAGAACAGCGCCATTTGCGCCTGCACCGGGGTAGACAGACCCGCGGTGTGGTTCAGCGCCACGGTGCGGCTATCGGCCACAAGGCGGTCAATGAACTTGAGTTTGCGCGGCTCGGTGGTGATGGAGCCGTAGCGCTCGTCCAGTTCCTTGAGTTTGGCAGCCGGCAGTTTGGCAATCAGTTTGTCGAAGACGTTGTCTTCATGCGTGGCCACCACGCCCATACGCCAGCCCGTTGCGCCAAAGTACTTGGAGAACGAGTACACCAGGATGGTGTTCTGCGGGCACATGGCAAACAAAGAGACAAAATCGTCGGCAAAGGTGCCGTAGACGTCATCGGTCAGCAGGATCAGTTCCGGGCGCTTTTTGACGATCTCGGCAATGTATTCCAGCGTTTCATTGCTGATGCGCACGGACGGCGGGTTGCTGGGGTTCACCAGGAAGAACGCCTTGACCTTCGGGTCCAGCAGTTTATCCAGTTCTTTTTTGGTGAACTGCCAGTTGTTTTCCGGCGGCGCATCCACGGTCACGACATGCAGTTTGTAGTCGTTCAGTTCCGGGATTTCGATATACGGCGTGAAGATCGGCATGCCCAGCGCAATGGTGTCGCCCGGGTTCAACAGGCCGTTTTCACGCAGGCTGTTGAAGAGGTACGTCATGGCCGCCGTGCCGCCTTCGACGGCGTACATGTCAAAGCGGCCCAGGAACGGGTAAGTACCGACCATTTCGCGGTGGATGTAGTGCGCCACCACTTCTTCGGTCAGCTTGAGCATGCGGTCCGGCACCGGGTAGTTACAACCCAGAATGGCCTCACACATTTCATAAATGAAATCACCGGCATCCAGGCCCAGCTGGTCGCGCACATAAGAGACGGACGACTTCAAGAAGTCGATGCCTTCAGTGTTAGCGTGGGTCTGGGTGAAAATCTCGAAACGCGCTTCAATGCCGTCGCGGTGCGGAAAGCCGCCCACGCCTTCGGGCATGTAGATGAACGAGCGCTCGGCTTCAGTCATGGCAAACAGGCCGAACTGGAAGAAGCCGTGGCGCGGCACGGTCGCAAGGAAGTTGGGGTTGCCACGACCTGCGTTGAGCATGGACCGTTCACGATTGCTGGACGCCGACTTCATCAGTACGTCTTTGAGTTCAAACGGACTCAAAGTAGCCAGTTCTTCGAAATTGAGGGTACTCATCGAAACTGCTCCTGTTGCATCGTTTACAAAGGAACGGGCCGGCACACCCGGCCCGGTTGATCAGACCAGGGCCACAATCAGCGGACCCAACAACGTCAGAAACACATTGGCCAGCGCATAGGTAATGGCAAAGGGCACCGTCGGGACGGAGTTCTCTGCCTTGGTCAGGATTTCACCAAACGCCGGGTTGGCACTGCGCGAGCCAGACAGCGCACCGGCAAAGACGGCCACGTTGTCATAGCGCAAGACGTAGCGGCCAAACAGCATGGTCAGGATCATGGGCAGCATGGTTACCACCACGCCGATCAGGAAAATGGACAAACCCTGAGCGCGCACGGTTTCAACCGCCTGCAGGCCGGACGACAAACCGACCACCACCACAAAACCGGCCAGCCCAAGGTCTTTAAGCAGTTGTACGGCGCCGCTGGGGATCAGCCCGAAGCTTTGCTTTTTGGCGCGATACCAGCCAAACAACAGACCTGACAACAGCGCACCGCCGCCGCTGCCCAGCGTGAGCGGAATCGAACCGAGCTTGACCACCAGCAGGCCGATCAGCAGACCGACCACCAGGCCGGCGCCCATGTACACAAAGTCGGTCTTGTCGCTGGGGATCACCATATAGCCGATCTGGCCGGCCACGCGGTTCACATCACGTTCTGCGCCGTAGATCTGCACGCTGTCGCCGCGCTCGATGCGGGTGTCCGGCGAGAGTGCCTGCGGCTTGCCCATGCGGGAGATACCAGTCAGATACACGCCATGGCGCACCACGGGCGAGGTCTGCTCGATGATCTCTTTGACGGTTTTGCCAATCATTTGCTGGCTGGTCACCACCAGTTCGCGGGCCTGCACCACCAGATCCATGCCTTCTTCGCCATGGATTTCCGTGCCCAGGCTCGGGGCTTGTTCCAGCACCGCAGTGCGGCGGCCGACCACAAGGACGATATCGCCCTGTTGCAGCAGCGTGTCGCCGCCGATGTCGATCACCTTGCCGTCACGCTTGAGTTTTTCCAGGGTAATGGGCGGTTGCGAGGCTTGTTCGATCTCGCTGACCTGGCGGCCAGCGGCCGCGCCAATGCGGTACAAACGGCCCACCAGTGCCGGTGCCGCAGCCAGTTGGCCCGGGCCCAGAACGTGGACGCCGGCCTGTTGCGAGGCTTCTGCCGCAATGGCGTCTTCGCGGATGCTGCGGCCCATCAGCTTGGGCAGCATGTTCACGCAGACAATGATCGCGCCGAACGAGCCGAACACGTAGGTCACGGCGTAACCGATCGCCACGTTGGCCTGCAGGCGTTTGACTTCATCGGCGCCCAGGCCCAGCTTGGTGATGGCGTCGCCCGCCGTCCCGATAATGGCCGACTGCGTCAGCCCGCCCGCTGCAATCCCGGCCGCAAGCCCCTTGTCGAGCGAGAAGATCTTGGCGCACACCACCACCGTGATCAGGCCGGTAATCGAGAGCACCGCCGCCAGAATGATTTCCCGGATGGACTGTTTGCCCAGCGAAGAGAAAAAACTCGGGCCGCTTTCATAACCCACCGCGTAGATGAACAGCGCAAACAACACGGCCTTGACGCCTGGGTCTACCGACACGCCCACCTGGCTGACGATCACCGCCACCAGCAAGGACCCCGCCACACCGCCTAACTGGAACTTGCCAAAGTGTATCTGGCCGATCCGGTAACCCACTGCCAGGGAGAAGAACAGCGCGATCTCCGGCGAATGCTTGAAAATATCATGCAACCAGTCCACTTCAATCTCCCTTGCTGGAAATAAACAGACAACGCGGAAAAAACTAGTGCGCGATCACCACGCCCGACAGGAACACGATCAGTGGTCCCATCAGTGGCAACAACGCGTTGGAAATGGCATAGGTGATGGTGTAACCCAGCAGCGGGGTGGTGTTGCCGGCGACGTTGACCACGGCGCTCAGCGCCGGCGTGCTGCATTGCTGGCCGGCAATGGCACCCAGCAGCACCGGGGCTTCCAGCTTGAGGACATAACGGCCAACCAGCAGCGAGACCAGCGCCGGCACCAGCGCAATCAGCACCCCGGTCAGCGGCAAGGCCACGCCGTATTTATGGATCAGCGACAGCGCTTGCGGCCCGGACGACAAACCCACGCAAGCAATGAACACGGCCAGCCCCAGGTCTTTCATCAAGGCAATGGCAGAAGCGGGGATATGCCCGAGTTGCGGATTGCGCGCCTGATACCAGCCAAACACGAGGCCAGTCAGCAACGCACCGCCGCCCGTGCCCAGAGAAAACGCCACGCCAGAGATGCGCACGCTCACGATGCCAATCAGAATGCCCAGCACAATCCCCAGGCCGGCAAAGGTGAAATCGGTCCGGTCGGATTGATCCACCGTAGCACCAAGGCGCGGCGCCAGGCGTTGCAGGTTCTCGTGTGAGCCATACAGCCGCAGCACGTCGCCATACTGCAACTGCACTTCAAACAGCGGCGGGATGGGTTGCCCGCCACGGGTGATCGCCATCAGGTGCACGCCTTCGCCCACCCCGGATTTGCGTCCCATCTCGGTCAGTTGCGCCAGGGTATGGCCTTCCAGATCACGCCGGTTGAACACCACTTCGCGGGTCTCGATGGCGAAGTCCAGCGCGGCGACGTCGGCGTGTTCCGGCCCGATCACGCTGGCGGCTTCCAGCACGGCGGCGCGGCGGCCAGTGAGCAGCACCAGATCATCGCGGCTCAGCACCAGCTCTTGCGTCAGCGGCGCCACTTGCCCCGCCCGCAATACGCGCCCGACTTCAATCCCCTGGAAGCGGTTCTCCAGATCATCAACCGTCATGCCCGCCGCGCCGACCACCTGAAACACCCGGCCGACCATGTCCGGCGCCGCCTGGTTGCCCGTCGCATCCTGGACTGAACCGCCCATGCGTTCCCACAGGCGCTTCGCTTCGTCCTCGACATTCATGCGCAGTAGCAGCGGAAAAATCTGGCTGGTCATCACCACAATGGTGATCAGCCCGAAGACATAGGTCACCGAATAAGCGGTGACCACATTGGCTTGCAGTTGTTTGATCTGGGCAGCTGGCAGCGCCAGCTTGCCCACGGCATCAGAGGCCGTGCCGACCACGGCAGATTCCGTCGCAGCACCCGCCATCAGGCCCGATGCGGTGCCTTGATCCAGCTTGAGCAAATGCGTGGCGCCCAGTACCAGTGCCAGCACCACGACGATTTCGATCGCGGAAAACAGCCCCAGCCGCAGGCCTTTGGCGTTGAGGTTGGCAAAAAACTGCGGGCCACCGGCAAAACCCAGCGCAAAGATGAACAGGGCGAAAAACAGGTTCTTGATACCGGCATCCGGCTGTACGCCAATCTGGCCGATCACAAGCGCAGCCAGCAGCGTGCCGCACACGCCGCCCAACTGGATCGACATGAAGCGGACAGAGCCGACAGCGTGCCCGATAGCCAATGCCAGAAACAGCGCAATGGACGGGTTTTCCTGGATGATTTTGACGAAGTAATCAAGCATAGTCGTATTTTTTTGTCAGACACCACCTGATCACGCTAGACCATAAGTTTTACCTTTGCTGAAAAGCTCTCATTTATAAAAACCATGCTGGCAAAACCGTTTTTTAGAAAACTTTCATATTCCGAAATATTGATATTCGCCGCCGTTGCCCAGGCAGAAAATCCTTCCAGGCCGCGCAGAATCAGGGGTGGATGAACGGCGCACCTGCTTTGCATGCTGGCGGCATAAAGGCGGGGTGACGGGGATGATTGGTAAGGAAAACCCGGTTAACAGGTGTGGTGAACCCCGGTGTGGCTACCTGGCTGACAGGTACTGACTGTACAAAATCCTGTAATGCGCTCGTGCCAAATACGCGAAACAGCAGAGAACGGGCAACACTGGCCTGAAAGCGGCGGCGAGGGTGGTCATGGTGTGGGCCGGCTGGCCGCCAGCAAGGCTGGACACCATTGCGGCATGCCAACCTTGCTATGCCTTTCAGGCAAAAACCCGGCGCGCGTCACTGCAACAGGCGAAAGCCGTGGTGACGCAGGGGCGTCAGATCGAACGTGTTGCCGCTTCGCCCAGCGCGGGTTTGCCCGATGCATCCGTGGGCGCGGCGGCGTCCGGCACAGCCACGCCATCAAGTTTGCGGGCAAACACCGTGAGCACCAGTGCCCCTGCCGTGACGGCAGCCGCAACCCAGGGCAAGACATCCAGCGAATGCCCGTGCGACAACGTCAGACCACCCAGCCAGGCGCCCATGGCATTGCCCACGTTGAATGCCCCGATATTCAGCGTCGAGGCCAGGTTCGGGGCATGGCTGGCTAAAAAGTGCGTCGCAGACAGGGATGAGACCCGTGCGGGCGCGTGTCCGGCTGCATCAGGCGCGGCGGGTCGCTGAAGTCCGGCAATTTTGAGCAAAGAACAGCACCTATATTCAAGACCCCATACCCCCGGAACATTTTATGATCGATCCATGTTCATGACTTGCCGGCAACACAAACCAGAGCAAGCCAGAATGCCGGCCGGGGAGGGCCTTGCCGGGTCGGGGAAATCTCACTGAGACGCAATCCATGCAATCTGATCTTGAATATGGCCGCAACTATGTAGAGCAATTCAAGGCAGACTCGGTGTCGCAACTGGTCACCCGGGGGCCGCAAAGCTCGCGCTTGCTGGTGTCGCGCTTGCGCCGGGAAACGGGCGGGCACGGTCTGACGGCCCCTCCACCGGGCGACGCTGTGTTTTCCGTCGTGCTGCAACTGCGCGAACAGAAACAAAGAGAACTGTATCTGGATGGGCGCTGCGTGCATCGCGGCGCTTATGCCGAGCGCACCACCAGCGTGGTCAATCATCTTGAGCTTCCGCGTGCCAACCTGATCAGTCCCTTCGATTGCCTGATCTTCACCGTGCCGCAAAGTGCGCTGGACGAACTGGCCGACGAAGCCCGCGTGGGGCGGATTGACCATCTCTACTGTCCGCCTTGCGGTGTGCTGGATGAAAAAGTGTGGCATCTGGGCAATTCACTCTTGCCCGCGCTGGAACGCCCGCATGAGGTCAGCTCAATGTACGCCGAGTACGTGATGCTGGCGGCCTATAGCTATTTTGCACAAACCTTTGGTGGCCAACGTCTGGACAAAATGTCGCGGGACACGGTCGCGCCCTGGCTCAAACGCGCCATGGAAGCCATGGCCGCGCAGCTGGATACTGATGTCTCGCTCAAGATGCTGGCCGAGGCCAACGGGGTGTCGCTGCGTTATTTTGTCCGGGCGTTCAAGGCCAGTACCGGCGAAGCGCCGCACCGCTGGATGCTGCGTCATCGCGTCGAGCGGGCCAAGGATCTGTTGATCGGCACCCAGGCCACGCTGGCCGAGGTGGCAATCAGCTGCGGCTTTGCCGATCAAAGTCATTTCACGCGCGTATTCAGGACCTTCGTCGGGGTCAGCCCGGCGGTCTGGCGGCGCACGGTGCGCCACTGAATCAGGCCCTGGCGTGGGTCTGGTCGTTATGCGGCAAACCGCTCGCGCAGCCAGGTGACCACGCCGCCAATGATGGGCATCTTGCTCCACAGCTCTTCGGCCGGGTCCCAGTAGTCGCGGTGATCCATGACTTTGCCATGGTCATCAAACAACAAGCGTGACGCGCCCTGCACCACGTAGCGCGTGCCCTTGATCCAGAACTCGAAATCCCAGCTGATGAACGCGCGGTCGTCGTTGTTCAGCACTTCCCGGATCACAAAACGGGGGCGTTCGGTGTGGTCGAACATATGGGTAAAGATGTTCTCGATGGCGGCGATGCCGGCCACATCGTTGAACGGGTCCTTGAAACGGGCGTCCAGCGTGTAGAACTCGCGGCACCGCGGCAGCGAGTCACGGCTGAGGGTGGCGTACCAGTCCAGTACGTCTTGCAGCGCCACCTGGGTAACAGGGTTCATGATCGCTCCATCATCCGGTCAAGTGCCGCAAAGCGCCAACGCCGCGGCAAATGGCTGAACCAGCGCAGCGGCAGGGTAAAGCGGCGCGGAAAGCTGATTTCGAACTGGCCCTGCGCCAGTCCGTGCGTGATTGCGGTAGCGGCTTCGTCGGCGGTCACCATCGCGGGCATGCTGAACTGATTGCGGGCAGTCAAAGGCGTTTTCACAAAGCCCGGGTTGATCAAGGTGACGCCCAGACCACGCGGATGCAGATCGCAGTAAAGGATCTCTGCCAGATTGATCAGCGCCGCCTTGGTCGGGCCGTAGACCGTGGCGTTGGGCAAGCCCATATAGCCGGCCACGCTGGCAACAATGGCCAGATGCCCTTTGCCCTCTCGCAGCATCGGCGGCAGGATGGTCTCCAGCCCAAGATAGACGCTGGCCAGATTGACCTCAATGGTGTGCCGGGCGCGTTCGGCAACCACCTGCCAGGCGCGTTGCGGTTGATAATCTGCCGCGCAGAATATGACCAGATCCAGCCCGCCCCACAGTTTTTCGATCACCCGGTGATTGAGCGTCCAGGCCGGGGCGTTGGTGACATCCATGGGCAGAACCAGCGCTGTTTTGCTGTGCCCGGCCACCCGGGTGAGCCCGTCGGCACGCCGGGCAGAAAGGGCCACCAGGGCGCCCGCCGCCAGCATCTGTCTGGCCAGCGCCGCGCCAATGCCGCTTGAGGCGCCAATGATCCAGACCCGTTTGCCTGATAGCGCATCAAGCCTTGGGTTCAGCGGAGAGAGGCCGATCATGATCGCGCACCCGGCGGCAGCTTGCGAAAGAACAGCGTGACCTGGCCCACCTCAACGCCGAACTTGTGCATGCTGGTGCGATTGATCAGGGTGTCACGGTCCATCTGGTACATCCAGTCATCCATGCGCACGTCCACCACCTGGTTGTCCACCGGCAGGTGCAGCGTGTATTGCCAGTTGAGCGCATTGCCGCTGGCATGGCCGATCGCCTCACCGGCAACGTCGGCCGCCGTGCCGTGCCACACGCCGTCGGCAGTCCGCCAGAGCGTCCATGCGCGCTGTGACTGGCTGCCATCGCTCCAGGCAAATTGCTCGTTCAGGATGAACTTGTCGCCCGTGCGCTGACCGGTGAGGGCGACATGAAAACGCTTGATCACGGTGCCGTCCCGTTGCTGGAACATGCCCCAGGCTTCGCTCTGGCCGGCAAAATACACGGTCGGGTCCAGCACGGGTTGCTCCTGGGCATATTGCGTGACATTCGGGCCGGCGCAGGCGCCAAGCAAGAGCGCGGTAGCCAGCAGCCAGTACGCGGTTTTCATGATGACTCCCACCTTCGGACCAGCCGCTGAAGACAAGCCAGCGCCGCGCATTTGCACACCGCTGGCAGCACGCCATACACCAGCGGCAACGCCCCGGTGTGACTGCTGCGCAGCCCGGGGTGATAGTCCATGGCAGAGAGTAAAGGCAGCGCAAAGCCGGCCAGCGCGGTGGACAGCTTCACCAGGAAACTCCAGTAGCCGTACTGCGCCGGCAGGCTCTCGTCGGGCGCCAGCAGCCGCGCCAGCAATACCGGCGGCAATGTCAGATCTGCCCCCAGCGCCAGCCCGGAACAAGCACAGATCAGCGCAAACGGATACAGCGCGCCTGCCTGCAAGGCGCTGGCCCAGACAAAGCTCAGAATCGCGAGCAGCATGCCCAGCGACCACGCCCGGGCCGGGCCCATGAGATCAGACAAATGAGACCACAGCGGCAAGCCCGCCATGCCGGCAAGGAAGTAAATGGCCAGGAACGCCCCAGCCAGGTCTGGCGCCTGCAGGTGATCGTTCACATAAAAAAGCACCAGCGTGGCCGGTACGGACACCGACAAACCATTGAGCACCACCAGCAAGGCCAGTTGCCTGATGCCGTGCGAGACCCGCGCCGGATGATCTGGCGTTTTGTTCTGCCCGGCCCAGGCCGGTGCCCAGCGCGCCCAGGCAAACACCGCCACCAGCAAGCAGCTGGCAAAAACGCCGCTGAACAGGGCCATGGCATGGCGTGGCGTATAGCCGCGGGCAGAGGTGAGCCAGGTGGGCAAGACACTGGCCAGCATCACCCCGATCAATCCGGCACCTTCACGCCAGGCTGCGGCGCGGTTCTGTACTTGCAGCTGCGGGCTGATGGCAATGCCCCAACTGAGCAAACTGATGTTCAGCACCGCGTGCGCGCTGTAAACGCAAATGAGGGTGATGGCGAACCACACGGCCAGGGGAGTGCTTGCGCTGACTGCCGGAAACCAGAGCGCGCCAAAGCTGGCGATCAAGACAAGGCTGGCCGGCCAGATCAGATGGCCCAAACGCCCTGCATGGGCAAACCGGCCCACCAGTTGCCCCAGAAACGGGTCTTGCGCGGTATCGAACAGGCGCGCGCCCACCAGCAAATACCCCGTGGTAGAGAGCGACAGCCCCAGTTCCGTGCTGTACCAGGACGGCGCCAGTACATAAACGGGCAGGGCGACCATGGCCAGTGGCAGACCGGTGATGCCGCAGGCGGCCAGCCGGCCCGGGCTGAACGGGTTCATGGTGTCTGCCCCAGCAAACGGGCCCGCAAATCAGGATCACGGGTCTGCGGCGCCAGCCAGATATTGAAAAACGCCTCGGCAAAGTACGCATCGGCAAATCGCGCGGTTTCGGTATCGCCGTGGTAAAAGCGGATGCCCTGGCCGGGTAGATAAACCCCCGTCAGCGTGTCTCCGGAATCGACATCCACAAAGGCGCTAAGCATGTATTGCTGCCACACCGCCAGCGTCTCTTCAGACAAGGCCTTGCCGTAGATACGGCGCAGTTCATTGAGCGAGGTTTCGGTAATGCGGGCCCGGGTGATGTGTTTGAAATAAGTCAGCTGCAGCGCAAACGGCCGCAACCGGGAAAAAGGCAGCCGCGTGCTGTACAGCGCTGCCGAATAAATGTGAAAACCCAGATAGTCGAACTCGCCCTGACCGACCAGTTGCGGCGAGCCCAGATCACCCTCCCAGCTGGCAACAGCGGGCCAGGGCGTGGCGCACAGCCCCAGGAAAAGCCATCTACACAGGGCGCTGGAGCATGAACTGGACGACATCGGTGCGTCCCTCGTCAAAGCCGGCTTCGCAGTAGCACAGGTACAGCAGCCAGGTGCGGATGAATGTTTCGTCAAATCCTTGTTGGCGTACTTCATGCAGATGCGCGTTGAAGGCATCACGCCAGCGCCGCAGGGTTTCGGCGTAGTCTGGGCCAAAGTGCAGGACGTTCAGGACCTGAAAGCGGGCCTGACTGGCGGCTGCGCTGAAACGCTCGGGCGAGGGCAGCATGCCGCCCGGAAAAATATACTCGCGGATAAAGTCGCTGCTGCTGCGATAGGCCTCAAAGCGTTGCTCGTCGATGGTGATCGATTGCACCAGCGCTCTGGCGCCAGGTTTGAGCAGGCCGCGGACGGTGTCGAACCACAGCGACCAGAAGGTTTGCCCCACCGCTTCAAACATTTCAATGGATACCAGCGCGTCGTACTGACCGCGGATATCGCGGTAATCCCGCAGCTCAACCCGCGCCAGATGTTGCAGGTTCTGGCGCTGCAGCCGCTGCTGCGCGATCTCGTATTGCGCCGCAGAAATGGTGACGCCATGAACATGAATGCCCAGGCGCGCGGCATGTTCGGCAAAACCGCCCCAGCCACAGCCGATTTCCAGTACCTGCATGCCCGGCTTGAGGCCAAGCTGATCGATCACCCGCTGGTACTTGGCCGCCTGGGCATCGGCCAGCGAACGGCTGAAGTCACCGGCAAACAAGGCGCTGGAGTAACTCCAGCTTTCATCCAGCCAGAGCATGTAGAACGGGTTGCCAATGTCGTAGTGCGCGTGGATGTTGCGCTGGCTGCCGCGCCGCGTGTTGGGTCTGGCCAGATGGCGCAAGGCGTACCAGAAGCGCACGAGGCCGGTGCCGCGCACGGTGCGCGCCATGACAGACTCATTGCGGATGGCCAGCCGGATCAGCGCAGTCAGATCGGGTGACGACACCCAGCCTTTTTGCAGAGCATCCGCAAAGCCGATATCGCCGGCGGCCAGAATCCGCCCGCAGGCGCGCCAGTCATGAATGTGCAGCTCCGCCAGGAGGGCGGTATTGGCGTTGCCAAACATCATCCGGGTATGGCCGGGCAGGGTGACGGTCAGGCAACCCTCGCTGATCCGGCGCAGCAGTTGCATGAACATCCGGGCGAGCAGAGGCGGTGCGGGCGCCTTGATGGCCAGTGTGCCGATCGAACTCATTGTTTTTTCTCCTCCAGCGCGATCGTCAGCGGGTGGTCTGGCGGTGCGGGCTTGCGGTTGAACGGGACGCGCTTGAGCCACAGGCGTAACGCCTGCCAGTGAATGCGTCCAATGACCATGAAGCTGAAAAACGGGTGCCGGATCATGGCCCGCCAGAAGTTCTGGCTGGTAAATGGCCGCAGCCGGCCGCCAATGGCCGTGCGCAGCAATACGCCATCCTCGTCGTGGTAATCCACGGCGGTGAACCGGGTGTCGGCACCTTTTTTCAGGCGGAAGCGGTACTCGCCCGTGGTCAGACAAAACGGTGAAACATGGAACGCTTTACGGCTTTGCAGCGGCGTGTCGGCCTCAATGACCCCGCCATCAGGCGCAGTCAGTACATAGCTGTGGTGTTCCCCGAACGTGTTGTTCACTTCTGCAATCAGCGCCCGTAACTGGCCCTGGGCGTCGTGGCAGTGCCAGAAACTGACCGGATTGAAGACGTAGCCCCACAGCCGCGTAAACGTGTGCAGTTCAATTGGCCCGTCGATCCGGACGCCGGCACTGGCCAGCACCGCGCGCGCCCACTGCGCCAGGTTGCTGCCATCGCGGGGCCCGTAGTCGCGCTGGCGAATCGACAATACCCGCCAGCGATCAACTGCAAACCACCAGGTCGCAGGCATTGCCGCAAGCTGGTCGACGTCCAGTACCACCCCGAAAACCGGGTAGACAAAGCGTCGTTTCACCGGGCGCAAGCGCTCATGCATGACCTGGCCGAACAAGAAGCGCGGCTCGGTCATGTCACACCTCGACCAGCATGGGTTGCGCGGTAAAGTCGGCCGCCACCCGCAAGGCAGACTTCAAACCATCTTCATGAAAGCCGTAGCCCGTCCATGCGCCGGCAAACCAGGTGCGGTGTTGGCCCTGCATGGCCGGCAGCAGAAACTGCGCCCGGACGGCGGCCTGATCCAGCAAAGGGTGTTCATAGTGAAACTGCCCCAGCACGTATTGCGGCCGGGGCTCGGTGAGCGGGTTGAGCGTGACAATCACCGGTTGCTTGAACGGCAGCGGCTGCAGTTTGTTGATCAGGTAACTGACACACACGGCCTGGCGGCCTGCGGCATCGGTTCCTCTGACATAGTTCCACGCCGCCCAGACTTTTTGCCGCTGCGGCAGCAAGCGCGGATCACAGTGCAGCACGGCCCTGTTGGCGTTGTAACGCACGGCCCCCAGAACCTGCCGCTCCAGGTCACTGGCTTCATCGCCCAGAATGCGCAGCGTGGTGGGCGCATGCGTGGCAAACACCACCGCGTCGAACGCCATGGCGCCTTCTGCCGTGCGCACTTGCACGCCATGTTCTGATCGCTTCACCTGCAGTACCGGCGTTTTCAGGCGGATATCCCAGATACCTTGCAGCAGTTTCTGGACATAGGCCCGACCGCCCCCATCCACCGTCCGCCAGCGCGGGCGGTCAGTCAGTTGCAGCAAACCGTGGTTGATACAGAACTGAAGGAAGGTTGCGGCGGGAAACGTCAGCACGTCCGCCATCGGGCAAGACCAGATGGCTGCGGCCATGGGCAGAAGATAATCATCGCGAAAAGCCGTCCCGTAGCCTTCGGCATCCAGTAATTGCCCCAGGCTTATGCCTTGCATGGCGGGGTTGTGCAGCCAGGCCGCGCTGTTGCGATTAAAGCGCAGGATATCTTTGAGCATGCCCAGAAAGCGCGGGTTGAGCAGATTGCTGCGGCGGGCAAACACGGTATCCAGACTGGTGCCGGCCCATTCTTGCTTGCCATGCCCGATCGACACGGAAAAGCTCATCTCGCTCTCATGCCATGACACGCCAAGGATCGAAAACAGCGCAATCAGGTTGGGGTAGGTGCGCTCGTTGAACACCAGAAAACCGGTATCCACCGGATGCGTGACACCATCCAGCGTCAGATCCACCGTGTTGGTGTGACCACCGGCGTAGGCGGCTGCCTCGAACAGCGTGACATCGTGATCACGCCCGATCAGCCAGGCGCTGACCAGCCCGGAAATGCCACCACCGATCACCGCGACCCGTTGACGTCCCTGGAACATGCTCTCGTTTATAGCGCCCACTGGATGCACCTTTTTCAACCGCAATCAGTCGATGGTGGCGGGGTGGCAAACGGTGCTTTACCGCTTTGCTTCCCGTGCTAACATGCAGTATGTGACTCCCTTGTAAAAAATGCTACTACACAGTAAACAAAATTACCAATGAGTATTTTATCCAAACTCAGCTTCAAGGATCAGCAGTTCAAACTTCGGGAAGTGGCCATTCTGGACGCGACGACGAAGCTCCTTGCAAGCAAGGGCTTTGACCTGATGACGCTGGACGACGTGGCCGAAGAAGTCGGGATCTCCAAGCCCAGTCTGTACAAGCATTTCAAGTCCAAAGACGAGCTGGTCGGCGCAGCAATGATCCGTCTAGTTGACGACGCGCTGGACTGGCTGGACGGCGTGCCGCCTGGTACCAGCCCGCTCGATACCCTGCGTGATTTGCTGACCTGGGCGCTGGAAATCCGGCTGAAAGGCGGCCTGCCGCTCATGCCCTCGACCAGCCCTCAGGTGCGCGACATGCTCACGCGCAACCTGCGCTACGTAACGCGGGTACTCAAGCTGAACGGCAAACTGGAAAAACTGATCAAAAAAGCCCGGGAGCAGGGCCAACTGCGTTCAGACCTGCCAGAACAGGTGATCCTGTTCAGCTATTACTCCCGCACCTGCGACCCCGCCGTAGAGTACCTGCGCGTATACGCCCGCATGGCAGACGCGGACATCATCCAGCACATGCTGGACGCTTTTTTTGAAGGGGTACGCGGGGCGTAGAAGCGCGCGGGGCCTTGAACAGTCTGGCCGGAGATGTGGCTCTTGGATGTTTTGGGCCGCGCACCAAGCATGCCTTCTGGGGCAAGTTCGGGGTGTGGCCGAGGGAAACAAGACGGCCAGTTGATCGGCCTGAGTCTTTGATCTTCAAGATGGTGCCCGGGATCGGACTTGAACCGACAAGCCTAACGGCGGCGGATTTTAAGTCCGCTGTGTTTACCAATTTCACCACCCGGGCGGGCGGAGCAGAGCGGCGCATTGTAGCAAACTTGGCGGGTTCGGGGGTAATCTCGGCGCGGGTTTTGCCGCGCTGAGCGGGCGTGGGGGCTGCGCGGGTTTTGTGGCTATACTGCGGCGGCGTGTCTGCGAGTTTTGTGCTGGTTTGCGGGTCTTTTCTTCCTCTTGTTATTTCTTTCTTCTGGCCGGGTTGGTTTGTGATGGCGTCCATCAAGCTTCTGGGTGTGTCGGGTAGTTTGCGGCAGCAGTCGTTCAACAGTGCTTTGCTGCGCGCCGCTGCGTTGTTGCTGCCGGATGAGGCCAGGCTTGAGGTGTACGACGGGCTTTCGGCGTTGCCCTTGTTCAGCCCGGATGTCGAGGCGCAGGGTACGCCTGCGGCCGTGGCACGCTGGCAGGCGGCGCTCAAGGCAGCGGATGGCGTGGTGTTTTCAACGCCGGAGTACGCGCATGGCGTGCCCGGGGCGTTCAAGAATGCGCTCGACTGGGTGGTGGGCAGTGGTGAGCTGGTGCACAAGCCTATGGTGCTGCTGGGTGCGTCGTCTTCTGAAACCGGGGCGGATAAAGCGGCGGCGCAGGTGTTTGGTACGCTCAGGGTGATGACGGGCGATCTGGTCGGGGACGGGCCGCTGTGCGTGGGCAGTATCGGGCGCAAGCTGGCGGACGGGCAGGTGAGCGATGAGCTCACGCGGGAGGCTTTGCGTGTGCGCTTGCATATGCTGCTGGCGCGGATCAAGGTGGTGCGGGCAGCCGGGTCTGTTTGATAGGGGTGAGCAGATTGCCCAATAAAAAACCGCCACAGTGTGGCGGTTTTTTTGTGTCGCTCAGGCGGCGGGTGTCAGTGGCGCAAAGCGGTCGCGCCCGTCTTCCAGCTTGCCGTTGAACATGTCGGTGGGGCGTACCCACAGGCCTGGTACGTGCGGCCACAGGTGCTCGTACACCGTCATGGATTCCAGCGTTTCAGAGTGGCGCGCCAGCCCGACCACGCGGTACAGACCGCCTTTGTAGTGGCGGTGCGTGGCCAGTTGCAGGGCTTCTTGTTCGGTCATGGTGTGCTTGCCTGGTTCAGATCAAAGCTGGAATTGTTCCACCAGACCATGCAAAGCGCGAGCCCGGTCGTTCAACTGGCGCACCGTGCCGGATGCATGCTGGACTGCGGCGTCGGTCTCGTTGGAAAGGCGGTTGAGCTGTTCAGCAGCCTTGGCCATTTCGTTGGTCGCCACCGATTGCTCACGCGTGGCGTCGGCAATTTCGCGGATGCTGGAAACCACGTGTTCCATGCGGCTGTGGATGCCACCAATGCGATCAGCCACGGCGTGGGATTTATCCACGCCCGCGCTAACCGACTGGCGCGTGCTGGACATATCGCCCAGCGCAGCCTGGATCTGGTTGTCGGTTTCGCCAATCAGGCCGCCGATTTCCACTGTGGCCTTGGCGGTGCGTTCTGCCAGTTTGCGCACTTCATCGGCCACCACGCTAAAGCCACGGCCGGCTTCACCGGCGCGGGCTGCTTCAATGGCGGCGTTCAGGGCCAGCAGGTTGGTCTGGTCGGCAATTTCCTTGATCACATCGACAATGTGCGTGATCTGGCCCGAGCGCACGCCCAGGGCTTCCAGCGTGTCGGCCAGTGCATCCACTGATTTGGAAATCTCGTCGATCTCGTTGGACAATTGTTGCACTTCATCGGCCGATTGCAGCGAGACCGAACCGGTTTCGCTGGCGGTGCCTTCGCTTTGGCGGGCGCCGTCGGCAATGTGGTTGATGCTGACGGTGATCTCCTCAATGGTCGCGGCGGTGGCGCTGGAGATATCGGCCTGGCGTTGCGATTCATTGGAAAGGCGCTGCGTCACATCATGCAGGTCGCGCACGCCGCTGGTCAGGTGCACGGCGTTGTCGCGCACGTCCACAAACAGCGTCCGCAGACGCGAGACAAAGCGGTTGAAGGCTTCGGCAGTCAGGCCGATTTCATCACGCCGACCCACCGGAATGGTCCGGGTCAGGTCAGCGTGGCCGGTGGCGATTTCGGCCAGCGCGTCGCGCAGGCGGATCAGGCCGGCCAGCATGCTGGTCAGCGCGGCGGCAGCCAGGATAATGGCCAGCACGCCGACCACGGCGCCAGAGATCAGCAATGTGATCAACAGGCCGTTGAGCGGCGCCAGCATGGCCGATTTATCGCTTACCGTGGCCAGCACCCAGTCGGTGCCCGGCACGGCAGAGGCGGTGACGTATTTGTCGGCGCCACCAATGGAAATCTCGACCAGATCATTTTGCTTCTCGGCGTTATCAAGTGCATCCGGCGTCAGGCCCGGCATGACGTCAGCAACTGCCTTGAGCGTGGTGTCCGGGCTGGGGTGCGCCACGATCTTGCCGTCGTGCGTTGCCAGGAACGCATAGCCATCGCCGCGCAGTTCAATGCCGGTAACCACCTTGATGACGTCTTCCAGCGCCACGTCGCCACCGATCACGCCATTGAGCGCGCCGCTGACGGTGACCGGGGCGGCAAAGGTCACGCCCAGTTTGCCGGTAGAGGCAAACACATACGGATCAGACACGATCGGGCCATTGGCCTCGGCCGCTTTTTTGTACCAGGTGCGGCTGGTCGGGTCATAGCCGGCCGGCGGGTGTTTGTCGGCCAGGTTGTAGATCATGCGCTTGTCGGCATAGCCGGCAAACAGTTGATCAAATTCGCCGGCCTGCTTGCCCACCAGCAGGAAGGGCACCGGGTCTGCCACGCCGGGTACCTGCGCGGCCACGGCGGTGACTGCATTGCGGTGCTGGGTGACCCAGCGCGCCAGCGCGGCGCTGTTGCCATGCACGGCAGTGTGAATTTCGTTGCGGGTGCCGGTGATGATTTCTGACTTCATGCGCAAATAAGCCACGCACGACAACACGGCAATGACGACGGCCACGAGCAGGGCCACGAATACGAGCAATCTGGATTTGAGTGACATAAGAACCAATGCTTTAAGGACAACGGGCAACCGGACATTAAACCGCATCCGGCGCCCATATGTTATTGGGATATTCCGTAAGGTTTGATGACAAATTAGTTCTGATTTGCCCTTAAATCGCACAATTTTCTGTCATGCCGACAAACGGACAGCCCGCTTGCCCCAGGCAAACCGGCCCACGCAAAGCCGACTTGCCGGATGGCAGATCACTTCTAGAATGAATCGTCGCGCTTAAAACCAATAGACAGGGGAAAACAATGGAAAGCGACCTCGTTCGTCTGACCGAATCGGTCTCTGCAGCCCGCAGTCTGGAAGATCTGGCAAGGCCCTTGCTGGAAATGCTGCATCACCTCACGGATTACGACTCTACCTATGTGACCCGGATCGACACCGAAGCGGCCACGCAACTGGTGGAGTTCGCCCGCAACGCCGGGGCACTGAATATTGCCGAACACATGACCGTGCCGTGGTCAGACACCCTGTGCAAGCGCTCCTTTGAAGAAGGCCGCCAGTACACCGACGACGTGCCCGGACACTGGCCCGATTCCGCCGCTGCCAAGGCGCTGGGCATCAAAACCTATGTCAGTTCGCCCATCCGGGGTATCAATGGCGAACTGCTGGGCACCTTGTGCGCTGCCAGCAAGCGCCAGATGCCGCTGTCGGATCGCGCGCGCAGCGCCATCAATCTGTTCTCCAAACTGATCTCCCAACACATGGAGCGCGAAACCGTGCTGGAACAACTCAAAAGCGCCAATCAACGCCTGGCGCTGTTTGCGCTGACTGACCCGCTGACCGGCATCCCCAACCGGCGCGCGATCAGTGATGAATTGTCGCGCTTGCTGGCCGCCGCCCGGCGCGAACAAACCACGGTGCTGGTCGGGCTGGTTGATCTGGACAGTTTCAAGGGCGTGAACGATCTGCACGGTCATGAGGGCGGCGATCACCTGCTGCGTGAAATCGCCATCCGCCTCTCTGGCGCTGCGCGCGGCACCGATATGGTCGGCCGGCTGGGAGGTGACGAGTTTGCGGTGGTCGGCCCCGGCCCGGCCAACCGTGGCGACGCGCACATTGCCACCATTGCCATGACCGAGCGTTTCTCCAGCGCGGCCAGCGGCGTGTTTGGCATTGGCGGCACCACGGTCAATTACCCGGGCGCCAGCGTCGGTTTTGTGGCGGTGGATGGCTCGGTCTCGGTCGATCAGGCATTGCGGCTGGCCGATAACGAGATGTACGCCATCAAGCATCGCCGCAAGAATATGGAAAACGCCAGATAAGCTGACTCAGGCCCGCTGTCTGACCGGCAGGCCGCCGCTGGCACGCAGACCGGTCAGCAGCAGCAAGGCGCCCGACAAAACAAGGCACTGCAGCGCCAGTGTCCAGAACACGTTGGGCGCGGCCAGGTGGCTGACCAGCGCCGCGCCCAGGAACGGCGCCAGAAACTGGATGGCTTGCTGGACTGACTGCAATGTGGCGGTCGCGACGCCGACTTGATCGCCAAACTGCGCCACCAGAAAGACATTGCGTTTGACGGCAATGGCCGCGCCATTGAGCCCGGTCGCAAAAAAACACACGCCCAGTCCGAAAATCCCCAGCTGGGGAGGCAGTAGCAAAGCGCCGCCCAGCGCCAGAAAGACCAGCGCAGCGACCATGCCCAGCCCGATCAATCCGCGCAAACTCGCCCCGGCGGGGCTGCGGCGCGCCAGCACAAGGCCGCCCAGAATGCCGCCCGCAGCTGCGCACGACATCAATATGCCCACCGCGCTGGAACCGTAACCGCAGTTCTTCAGGACCAGCGCAAACTGGCTGTTCACTGCCAGCGTCAACGCGCCATACACCACCACGCTGGCAAAGAACGGCCACGCAGCCCAGGCCGGCGTTCGCTCACCCGGAGGCCGCTGGCTTGCCGCGGTCCGCGGCTGTTGCGCTGCATCCGGTACGAACACAAATGCGACCGTCGCCACGGCCAGCAACAACACGGACAGCATCATGGTGTGCTGATCGCCCGCCATGGCAGCGACCAGCGCGCCGATGGCCGGGGCCAGAATCTTGGCGATATTGCGGGACAAACTCAGTTGCGAGAACGCGCGCCCCAGGGCCGCGGTCGGGATGCTGGCGCTGGCCTGAACGTTGATGGCCGGATCAGCGAAACTGACCGCAATGTATTTCACGCATACCACGGCGATAAACACCGCAAAAGAAGGCGCCCACAGCAAACCCAGCGTGGCCAGCACCACCACGAGGGTAGAGACGCACAACACGGTTTTGGGTTTGTACGTGGCGCTGATCCGGCCCACAAGCCCGGTCAGCAACACAGAGGGCAACAGCGATGCGGCGTTCAGGATCAAGAGGTCTGTCGCCGTGCCATGAAAGCGGTAGACGGCAATATTGAGAATGGCCAGAAAATTGACCCAACCGCCAAACTGCGAAAAAAAGTGACCACACAACAACGGCAAAAAGCGTGAATTGGGCATGGTGCGGGGCAGCGGTAAAGAAGGGCGGGGCAGTGATTCTGGCACGAAATCCAGAACCCCCGGCGGGCGGCAATCCCAAGTGTGGCATTGCCGCCAGGCACCATAAAAAAGCCACCCGCAGGTGGCTTTTTTGTTGATGTATCAGCTGGCTGTCCGGCAGGTACTTTCCATGCGCCAGTCCCGTGCCAGCGTGCGGGTCTGGCCGGTGACGGTGACCATGGTTGTGAGGCGGATATCGTTGCTGGAGGCGCCAATCTGGATATCAAACTCGCCGGGCTCCACAATGCGCTGACCGCTGCTGCCGGTGAAATTGAGCATGTCGACCGGCACGCGCACTTCTACCGTCTTGCGTTCACCCGCTGCCAGTTCAATGCGCCCGAACGCCTTGAGTTCTTTCACCGGGCGCACGGCAGAGGCCAGTTTGTCGCGCACGTAAATCTGCGGGATCTCCACCCCGGCGCGGTTGCCGGTGTTGGTAATGTCAAACGTGAAGGCGATCTCGCCCGTGTGGATATCGACCGTATCGGCCGCCACGCGCAACTGGTCGAACGCAAACGTGGTGTAGCTCTGGCCGTAACCAAACGGGTAGGCGCTGCCAAAGTGAAAGGCGATCGGCGTGCCGGCGCTTTTGAGTTTGTGGTTGTAGAAATACGGCACCGCGCCGACGTTTTTCGGTACGGAAATCGTCATGCGGCCGCTGGGTTCGACGATGCCGGCCAGCACTTCTGCCAGGGCAATGCCGGCTTGCTCGCCGCCGGTAAAGCTCATGACCAAGGCGGCGACGCGTTGCTCCAGCCCTTGCAGGTTGTACGGCCGGCCGCCGGTCAGCACCACAATGACGGGCTTGCCGGTTTCGACCACGGCTTGCAACAGTTGCTGCTGCACCCCTGGCAGGTTGAGCGTATCGGCATCCGAGCCTTCGCCCACGGTGCCGGTCTGGAACAAACCCGCCAGATCACCCACGCAGACAATGGCGATATCCGCGTTCTGCGCCGCTGCAACTGCCGCGCCAATGTGATCAGCGTTCTGGCTGACCGGGGATGCATGCGCCAGCTCGGTACTGTTGGCTACATCGCCGGGGAACACGGGCGAGCCGTATTTGCGTTCTTCCAGAATGGCGCAGCCCTGGGCATAACTGACTTGATCGGTGCCGAAGATCTGGCGCAGGCCGGCCAGCGGCGTCACCACGTTGGGCTCGGCCTGGGTCTGCTGGTCTTTGCTCAGGATCAGGTGGACCGGAAAGCTGTACCCGCCCAGCATGGCCAGGCTGTCATCCGCAGTCGGGCCGATCACGGCAATGCGCTGTCTGGCCGCCGGGTTCAGCGGCAGCGTGCCGTTGTTTTCCAGAATAACCACAGACTGCCGCGCGACTTCGCGCGCCAGCGCCAGCGCGTGCGGCGTGCGCAGCGCAATGGCGTGTTCATCCACATACGGGTTTTCAAACAGCCCCAGGCGGAATTTCTCGGTCAGCACGCGGCCCACGATCTCATCAATGCGGGCCGGGCTGATCAGGCCACGTGCCAGTGCATCAGAGAGCCGCGTGGCGCAGTCGTCGCCCGGCAGTTCGATATCCAGCCCGGCGTTGAATGATTGCGCGGCGGCTTCGGCCGGGTCGGCGGCGACACCGTGATGCTGGTACAGCAAGCTCACGCCGACGTAATCGGCCACCACCAGGCCATCAAAGCCCCATTGGTCACGCAGAACGTCGGTGAGCAAATGGCGCGAGGCATGGCAGGGTTCGTTGTCGATATCGTGATACGCCGGCATCACCGAACCGGCGTTGGCCTGTTTGACCGCCATTTCAAACGGCAGCATGAAGATGTCGTTGAGTTCACGCCAGCCCAGGTGCACCGGCGCATGGTTGCGTGCGCCTTCGCTGAACGAGTGGCCGACGTAATGCTTGAGCGTGGCCAGCAGGTCACGTTGCTCGCCCTGCAAGCCGCGCACATAACGTGTGGCCATTACGCCGACCAGATACGGGTCTTCGCCAAAGGTTTCTTCGGTACGGCCCCAGCGCACATCGCGTGAGACATCCAGCACCGGCGCCAGCCCCTGGTGGCAGCCAATGCTGCGCGCTTCGGCACCAATGGCGGCGGCCATTTGCTCGATCAACGCCGGGTTCCACGTCGCGCCAAAGGCCAGTGCGGAAGGGAACAGCGTGGCGCCGCTGGCCATCAGGCCGACCAGACATTCTTCATGCGACATCACCGGAATACCCAGCCGGGTTTGCTCGACCATGGTTTTTTGCAAGGCATTGAAAGCGCGCACGCCAGCGGCGGCATCCACCTTGTGACTGCCCAGCGGCCGCGTGATCTGCCCCAGCCCGAGCTGCAGGCGCTTTTGCAGCGAATCCTGGTCGCTGGCGCCGGTAAAACTGTCAGCGCGCACGCTGTGCTGGCCGTCTTCCGACAAGATCAGCCAGAAGGCATGCATCTGCGCGATTTTTTCGTCCAGCGTCATGCGGGCCAGTAAATCGGCCACGCGGGCGGCGACGGGTTGGGACGGGTCTTTATAAATGGCAGTCATTGCTGTTTCCTGTGGCCACCTGGGGCCTGGTTTTTAGTGTTGCAATTGCGCTGGTGTTCCGGTTCGGCTTTTTGGCCAAAGCCGTGATCCGGACCACTTTGCAGAAATTTCGACAGACTCGTCATTCCCGCGGAGGCGGGAACCCGGCTGCGATGTTGAAAAGAAAACCGGTCAATAACCAGCGCCTGTGGCGCACGTGTTCAGCACTGGATTCCTGCCTGCGCAGGAATGACGAAGTGGTGGGCGGATGAAGGTTGGGGCGGCATGAAATAGCCCTTGCCACCGGCAAACCCCGCCTCACACCTCACACCTCACCGCTAGCCCTTCAGCGCGCCAGCCATCATCCCCTTCACAATCTTCTCCTGCCCAAAGGCATACGCCGCAATCAGGGGCAGGGCGGTCAGGGTGACAACGGCCATCATGCCGGGGATGTTGGAGGCAAACTGGCTCTGGAAATCCCACACTGCCAGCGGCAAGGTGCGGTGCGTGGGAGTGGAGGTCAGTACATAGGCAAAGATGAATTCATTCCACAAATTGATGCCGTTATAGATGGCCACGGTAGACAACCCCGGCCCGCACAGCGGCAGGAAAATGCGGGCGAAAATGGCAATCGGGCCGCAGCCATCCAGCTGCGCGGCTTCTTCCAGTTCACGCGGAATCTGCTTCATGAAGCCGGTGAGGATGAAGATCGATACCGGCAGGCTCATGGCCACATAGGGGCCGATCAGCGCGAACATGGTGTCGTACAGACCGGCCTGGCGGGTCATCAGGTAGACCGGCACCAGCGTGACATGCAGCGGCACGATCATGCCTGCCACAATCAGCCCGAACAGCGGCTGGTTGAACCGGAAACGCAAGCGCGCCAGGGCGAAGGCGGCCATTGCGCCGAACAGCAGGATCAGTGTGATCGACACGCCAATCACAAACACGCTGTTGCGCAGGTAGATCAGAAAATCGCCCTGCAGCACCGCCTTGTAGTTGATCAGGTCCAGGTGCGACGGCAAGGCCCAGATGGGCGTGGCAAAGCTGTCTTCCTGGGTTTTGAAACTGGTCATCACCATGAACAGGAAAGGCAGCAGGGTGACGGCCAGCCAGAACAGGCCCAGCGTGGGCACCACCACGCGTGATGGCGCAAAACCGCGGCGCGGCAGAACGGGGGTTGTCAGCATGTCAGACCTCTGGCTCGAAACGGCGGGTCAGGCGCAGCGCCAGGCTGGCGACCAGCGTCACCACAATGAACATGGCCGAGGCAATGGTGCTGCCATAGCCCAGCTGGAACGAGTCAAACACCGTGTGGTACATGTAGGTGGCCATCAACTCGGAAGAGTGCTCCGGCCCGCCGCCCGACATCACGAAAATCAGATCGAAATACCGCAGCGAGCCAATGATTGCCAGCAGCGCGCCGGTGCGCAGCGTGCCGTACAGGTGTGGCAGCTTGATATGCCAGAAGATGGTCCATTCGCTGGCGCCATCCAGCAGCGCCGCTTCTTGCTGTTCATCCGGAAACGACGCCAGCCCGGCCATGAACAGCACCATGTAGAACGGGATGTTCTGCCAGCACACCACGGCAATGATCGAACCCAGCGCGTAGTGCGTATCGCCCAGCCAGTCATGCGCCAGCGCGTCCATGTGCAGCGCTTGCAAGATCAGGTTGATCGGCCCGAAGTTGGGGTCGTACAGATTCTTGGCCAGCACGCCCAGCGCCACGCTGGACATGAGTAGCGGAAGAAAATAGACGATCTTGAGCACGCGCGAATAACCGCCGGCTTGATCAAGCAAGACCGCCAGAGCCAGGGCGATGGGTAACTGGATTACGACGGAAAACACCGCCAGCAGGATGTTGTTGCGCAGCGATAACCAGAAAATGTGATCGCGCAGCAGATACAGCCAGTTATCCAGCCCGACAAACTTGCCCTGCGTCCCGAGGCCGTTCCAGTTCAGCAGCGATAGCTGGAAGCTGGAGAGCAGCGGGTACAGGAGGAAAATGACCAGCATGATGACGGCTGGGGCGAGGAAAAAAGTGGGGACCAGCCAGGCTGGCCATGCCCGGGTGGGGCGGGCTAGCGGTAAGACCTGGGTGTCGGTGTAGCTTGTCATTGGCGGTTCTCGGGTGGTGCGAAGGTCATGCTGGTTTTGTTGCTTTACTCACGGTTTCGTTGGTCTCGTCGGTTTCCTCGGTCCGGCGCAGGTTGGAATCCGGCTGGGATGTGTGCGTGTTGGTCCGTGCCTGGCTGTTCAACCGGTTCGTCATTCCGGACCTCGGCGGCCCCCTTGGCCGGAATCCAGCTGCGATGTTTGCCGGTGCCGCAATGCTTGAAGCTTTGTTAGCGCCTGCGGCGCGGTGTTTTGATACCGGGGGTGCCCGGAGCACGGTACTTTTCTTTGGGTCGCCAAAGAAAAGTACCCAAAAGAAAGGCGACCCCTGCGACAGCGCCCACTACGTGGGTTCCCTGTGCTTCTCGCGAAGTCCGGCTGGCTACGGGAACTCGCTTCGCTCAAACACCCCTCCGCCGCAACCCCGGACTTCGCTGCGATGCTCGGCGCAGTCAAGGGGAGGCAAGCCAAAGGCAAAGGCAACGGCAACGGCAACGGCAACGGCAACGGCAACGGCAACGGCAACGGCAACGGCAACGGCAACGGCAACGGCAACGGCAACGGCAACGGCAACGGCAACGGCAACGGCAACGGCAACGGCAACGGCAACGGCAACGGCAACGGCAACGGCAACGGCAACGGCAACGGCAACGGCAACGGCAACGGCAACGGCAACGGCAACGGCAACGGCAACGGCAACGGCAACGGCAACGGCAACGGCAACGGCAACGGCAACGGCAACGGCAACGGCAACGGCAACGGCAACGGCAACGGCAACGGCAACGGCAACGGCAACGGCAACGGCAACGGCAACGGCAACGGCAACGGCAACGGCAACGGCAACGGCAACGGCAACGGCAACGGCAACGGCAACGGCAACGGCAACGGCAACGGCAACGGCAACGGCAACGGCAACGGCAACGGCAACGGCAACGGCAACGGCAACGGCAACGGCAACGGCAACGGCAACGGCAACGGCAACGGCAACGGCAACGGCAACGGCAACGGCAACGGCAACGGCAACGGCAACGGCAACGGCAACGGCAACGGCAACGGCAACGGCAACGGCAACGGCAACGGCAACGGCAACGGCAACGGCAACGGCAACGGCAACGGCAACGGCAACGGCAACGGCAACGGCAACGGCAACGGCAACGGCAACGGCAACGGCAACGGCAACGGCAACGGCAACGGCAACGGCAACGGCAACGGCAACGGCAACGGCAACGGCAACGGCAACGGCAACGGCAAAAGCAACTGCAACCCCGAATGCCCGGTTCGTCGGGCGCGCAGTCTGGTCTGCACTGCGCGCCTCAACCTCAACTCACTTCAGCTCGGTCCTGGCTGCGTTTTCCATTTGTTGCGCGGCTTCCTGCGGGGTCATGGACAGGCCAAACAGGGCTTGCAGGGTGTCTTTGTGCAGTTCACCCATCTTGGGCGGCAGTTCCTGGTCGTACCAAAGCTGGATGCTTGGCGCTTGTGCCACCAGCGACTGGATTTGCTTCAGGTAGGGGTCGGTTACGGTCAAGCCCTTGAGCGGGATCAGGCGTTTGTCGGCCAGGCGGGCCTGGGCGGCGGTGTCGTCGGTCATGGCCTTGATCAGCTTGAACGCGGCGTCGGGGTTTTTGCAGGCGGTGGAGATGCTCATGAAGTTGTCGCCCACGGTGCCGATGACGTCTTTCGGATCACCTTTGCCACCGGTGACGGCGGGGAAGGCGAAGAAGCCGACCTTGCTGACAAAACCGGGGTTTTCGTTCTGGATGGTGGATAGCTCCCAGCTGCCCATCAGTTCCATGGCGGCTTTGCCGGAGTACATCAGGCGGCGCGATGCGCCAATGTCGTAATCAAGACCGTTGTAGCCAGGGGCAAAGGCGCCGGATTTGACCAGTTCCTGGATTCGTTCGCCGGCTTGTATAAACGCCGGTGCGGTAAAGCTGCCGCCCGGTTTGCGCTCGACCGCGTTGCGGAAAGTGTCCGCGCCGCCAATGCGGTCAACCAGGTACATGTAATACATGGAGCCCGGCCATTTGTTTTTGTTGGCCAGGGCAAACGGGGCGATGCCGTTGGCTTTGAAGACCTTGACCACATTCATCAGCTCATCCCAGTTCTGCGGCGGCTGCAGTTTGTACCTGGCAAAGAGTTCCTTGTTGTAGAACACCACGGCGGCAGTGGTGTTCTCTGAGGGCACGCCGTAGACCTTGTGGTCGATGGTGGCCGACATGAAACCGGTGGGGATGAAACGGTCGCGGAAGGCGGCGTCTTTGGTCAGATATGGCGTCAGATCAACCACCTGGCCGGATTTGACGTACTCGCGCAGCGGCCCGCCGCCCCAGGTGGCAAACACGCACGGCGGCTGGCCGGCGCCGAAGGCGATCTTCAGTTTGGTTTTGTAGGCGTCGTTCAGGATATGGGACTGCTCGGCCTTGAAACCGGGGTTGGCGGCTTCAAAGCGCGCGCCGGCGTCGTTGATCAGTTTTGCGGCGGCGGTGTTGGTTTGCAGGTCCCATTCGGTAATGACCTGATCGGCTGCCATGGCGCTGGTAGAGGCTGCCAGGGCGGCAACACAAAGCAGCGTGGACAGCGTACCGGTTCTGGCTTTTTGCATTTGTTCCTCCGGTAAAGCGTGGGTTGGGCAGAGTCGATTGAGCGGAGGAAACGTTAAGATTTACGTTATAGAGCGTCAATTATCGGGCTGGTTGATAACGTGCCAGTACGGATGAACGGCGGATTATGAAAATCGTTTTATTGCGTTCAGTTTTTGTTGATGTCATTGAAAAACAATGGTTTTTTATGGGTTAATCAAACGGCTGTGTTGTACTGCAGCATGCATTCTGCGAATTTGCGATTTGATGTTTCTAACGTAGTTCGTAACGTATAATTGGCCGTAAACCAGCCAGACAGGAAAAACCGCCCATGAGCAAAAGCGATGTCACGCTGTTGGCCATTGCCAACGCGGCCGGTGTGTCGCAAATGACAGTCTCCCGGGCGTTATCCAACAAGCCCGGCGTGTCGCGGGCCAAGCGTGAGGAAATCCTGCGGATCGCGGCGGAGCAGGGGTATGTGGTCAACCGCACGCAGCAAAAATCATCCAGCCGCCGCAGCCATGTGATCGGTCTTGTGACGGCAGAACTGCATAACCCGTTTGTAAGCGAACTGGTGGCCGGGGTGGGGCGGGCGGCGCGCACGGCGGGGTACGAGTTGCTGGTGTATTCGCTGGTCGAGCCAGATCAACCGCCGCTGCCGCGCGTGATCAAGCTGATGCAGCAAGTCATCGACGGCATCATTGCGCTGCTGCCGTACGAGCACAGTTATCTGGAAGTACTGGCCGATGCGCGTGTGCCGATCATTACAGTCGATCAATACGGCCGGTTTGTGCGGTTTCCATCCATTGCGGCAGACAGCTACGCCGGCGCGTGCATGGCGGTGCGTCATTTGCTGGGGCTGGGCCATAAACGCATTGCGTTCCTGACCGGGGATGAGCGCCTGGCGTCCGCGCAAGACCGGCACCGGGCGTACCTGGATACGTTGACCCAGGCCGGCATTGCCATTGATCCTGAGCTTGTCCTGGCCGGTAACTATTCGCTCTCACGCGGGCAGAGCGTGGTGAAAAGCCTTTTGGCGCTCAAAGATCGGCCAACTGCCGTGTTTGCGGCCAACGACATGAGCGCCATTGGCGTGCTGGCGGGGCTCAAGGAAGCGGGGCTGCGCGTGCCTGAAGAAATGTCGGTGATCGGTTTTGATGACATCCCCGGCGCGGCGCAATGTCACCCGGCGCTGACCACCATCCGCCAGCCGATCCAGCAAATGGGCCGTTCTGCGGTGAACACCTTGCTGGCGCTGATTGCCGGGCTGGAGGCCGCCTCGCCGCAGATTGTCTTGCCCACAGAACTGGTGGTGCGGGCCTCGACCGGGGTGCCGCGCGGCGGCTAAGAAGCGTGGGTGTTTGCAGGATGGATTGCTGTGCGAATCCACCCTGCGTGGGGCATCAAACCTCGATCGACACCGGCAAGAGCGATGCCGGGATCTCCAGCAAGGTGCCGACTGCGCTCTCTGCCGCCAGCACGCCCTTGGGCAGCGCGCCTGGCTTGAGATTGCGCAGGACCAGTCGCACCACTTCCAGCTTGCCCGACTGGGCCACGCGCAATTGCGAGCCCAGACGGGTGACCGCCACGGTGCTGACGTCCTTGCCGGCCAGGTCACGCAGCGTTGCGCTGGCGCTGGTGTTGTCGTCCAGCGCAAACAGGTGCAGTTCGTGCTCGGCGGCGTAGTCGTAATCCGGGCGTTGGTCATTGCGGCCCAGTGCCAGCAAGGTGTTGGGGCGCACGTAGAGTGGCAGGCTCAAAAAGCCATGTTGCTCGCGCAGCCAGCGGCCACCGGTTACTTCCTGGTTGTTCAAGAGATGCGTCCAGCGGCCTTGCGGCAGGTAGAAGTCCACGTTGCCAACGGCGTTGAATACCGGTGCCACCAGCAGTGATCCACCCAGCATGTACTGGCGGTCCAGGTAGTCGCACGCCGGGTCCTGCGGGAACTCCAGCATCATGGCGCGCAACGTCGGTACGCCCTGCCTGGCTTCGACCGAGGCATCGTACAGATACGGCATCAGACGGGATTTCAGTTCAGTGAACTGGCGCACCACATCGACGGCTTCGTCATCAAACAGCCAGGGCACCCGGTAGGATTTGCTGCCGTGCAGACGGCTGTGGCTGGACAGCAAACCGAACACGGACCAGCGTTTGTAGACATCGGCCGGGGCGGTGTTTTCAAAGCCGCTGATGTCGTGGCTCCAGAAACCGAAGCCGGACAAGCCCAGCGACAAACCACCGCGCAGCGTTTCTGCCATGGATTCATATGTGGCGCTGCAATCGCCGCCCCAATGCACGGGCAGGGTCTGGCTACCGGCGGTGCCGGAACGCGCAAACAGCACCGCATCGCCCTCGCCGCGTTTTTCTACCAGCACGTCAAACACCACCTTGTTGTACAGGTAGCTGTAGTAGTTGTGCATCTTTTGCGGGTCAGAGCCGTCGTGGTAGACCACATCGGTCGGAATACGCTCGCCAAAGTCGGTCTTGAAGCAATCCACGCCCATATCCAGCAAACGGCGCAGGTGGCCGGCGTACCATTCGCACGCATCCGGGTTGGTGAAGTCGACGATGCCCTGGCCGGGTTGCCAGCGGTTCCATTGCCAGACATCGCCATTGGGTCTGGTCAGCAGATAGCCCTTGGCCATGCCTTCGGCAAACAGCGGCGAAGGCTGGGCGATATACGGGTTGATCCACACACAAATCTTCAGCCCGCGCGCTTTCAGGCGCTTGAGCATGCCTTCCGGGTCCGGGAAGGTCTCTTTGTTCCAGGTGAAGTCGCACCAGTGAAATGCCTTCATCCAGAAACAGTCAAAGTGGAACACGTGCAGCGGGATATTGCGCTCGGCCATGCCATCAATGAAATGATTGACCGTGCCTTCGTCGTAATCAGTGGTGAACGAGGTGGTCAGCCACAGGCCGAACGACCAGGCCGGTGGCAGGGCGGGGCGGCCGGTCAGGCGGGTATAGCGGTCCAGTACCTGCTTGGGCGCGGGGCCATCAATCACGTAGTACTCCAGCGCTTCGCCCGGCACGCTGAACTGCACTTTGGCCACTTTCTCGCTGGCCACTTCAAAGCTGACGTTTTCCGGATGATTCACAAACACGCCGTAACCGCGGTTGGTGAGGTAGAACGGCACGTTCTTGTACGCTTGCTCGGTGCTGGTGCCGCCATCGCGGTTCCAGGTATCGACCACCTGGCCGTTCTTCACAAACGCGGTGAAGCGCTCGCCCAGGCCATAGACGTTCTCGCCCACCCCCAGATCCAGCCGCTCGAACATGAACGGTGCGCCGTCCTGGTTGTTGTCGATGACCTGGCCGGCCGCCCGGAAACCGCTGCCGGTAAGGCGCTCGCCATCGCGCAGGAAATCCACCGCCCAGTCACCGGTTTTGGCAATGCGGAAAGTGAGCGAGCCGGTGGTCAGCGTGGCTTCTTCTGCCGTATTGGTGATCGAGACCGGATGATCTTCGCGCGCCAGTGCAAAGTGCGGGCCTTTGTTGACCGTGCCTTCAAAGTGGCTGAGCTTGACGCCGATGATGCCCGGCTGCGGCGAGTGCACGCGCAGGGTGATCAGACCGGTATCGAGCTGATACGCGCGGGAGGTGACGTCACGCGGGGCGGCGTAGATGAGGAGTTCATCGCCGATGATGTCTACGCTGTGGACTTGCACGGCGTAGGTCAGGTTGAGGCCGTCACGGATGAGCCAGTTGCCGTCGCTGATTTTCATGGTGTGGTTCCGATGTTTTGCTGGTGTAACCGGAAACGTTTCCGGTTGCGCTTGTATTGCGTTTCTTGTTCGAATGCTTTGGGGTTGTTAGCGCCTTGCGGCGCGGGTGTTTTGGTACCGGCGGTGGCCGGAGCACCCTACTTTCTTTGCTTCGCCAAAGAAAGTAGGCAAAGAAAGGCGACCCCAGCCCGGCGGCCCTCCGGGCTGCCCTCAGTCGGTCGGGAGCCTAAGGTCTCCCTCCACTCCTTCGGCGCTTGGCTTTAATGGGGGAGGAAAGTCAAAAGCAACAGCAACTGCAACAGCAACAGCAACAGCAACTGCAACTGCAACTGCAACTGCAACTGCAACTGCAACTGCAACTGCAACTGCAACTGCAACTGCAACTGGTCTGGGTGCAAGGGTGAGCGGTTTGCTCTCCCACTTCGTCATTCCTGCGCAGGCAGGAATCCAGTGGGCCGCCGCGGGCGGCCCTGGCCACGGTAAATACCGCTACCACGCTGAGCCAAGGCCTCTGCGCGCACCTCAAATCGCCTGTTCCGTCTCCCGGTCAAACAAATGCAGGTTCGCGGTATCAATAAACAGATTCACGTGTTCGCCTACCACCACCGGCGATTTGCCGGCGTGGGTGATCAGCATCGGGGTGTCGTTGCTGTCTTCGGGCTGGACTTCCACAAATGTGACCGAGCCGGTGCTTTCCACGTTATCCACGCGGCAGCGCAGGATCTGGCCGTTGCCTTCCAGCTGCAGGTGTTCGGGCCGCATGCCCAGCCAGACGGGTTTGCCCACTGGCAATTCGCGGCCGATGTCGATGGCGTGGCTGGCGCCAAACTGCACACTGCGGCCATTGGCGCCAATGCGGCCTTCGATGAAGTTCATGGCAGGGGAGCCAATGAAACCGCCGACAAACTTGTTGGCAGGGCGGTCGTACAGGTCCAGCGGTTTGCCTTGTTGCTCCACCTTGCCGGCGCGCAGCACGACGACGTGGTCGGCCATGGTCATGGCTTCGACCTGATCGTGCGTCACGTACACCGACGTGGCGTTCAGGCGGTTGTGCAGCTTGCGGATTTCCGAACGCATATGCACGCGCAGCGCGGCATCCAGGTTAGAGAGCGGTTCGTCGAACAAAAATACCTTCGGGTTGCGCACAATGGCGCGGCCCATGGCCACGCGCTGGCGCTGGCCGCCAGACAGTTGCCGCGGCATGCGTTCCAGCAGGTGGGTCAGCCCCAGTGTTTGGGCCACGTTGCTGATGCTGTCCTTGATGACTTGCGGCGCGCTGCGCTTCAGGCGCAATGAATACGACATGTTCTTTTCGATATTCATGTGCGGGTAGAGCGCGTAGCTCTGGAACACCATGGCCACGTCACGCTTGCGCGGCGGGGTTTTGTTGACCACGTTGCCGTCAATTTTCAGCGTGCCGCCGGTGATCTGTTCCAGCCCCGCAATCGTGCGCAAGAGCGTGGATTTACCGCAGCCGGACGGGCCGATCAGCGCCACAAACTGGCCTTGCGGCACGGCAATGTTGATGTCCTTGAGGATTTCTACCGGCCCGTAGGCTTTGTACAAATGTTCGATTTCAATTCTGTTCATGATCAGTAGTTCCGTGCACGATGCGGGCAGAGAAAATATTCGGCTGTCATTTGAGCGCCCCTGCAGTCAGGCCAGCCACAATGCGCCGTTGCAGCAACATGAAGGCAATCAGGATCGGCGTTACGAACACGGCGGAGTAGGTCATGATCCCGATCCAGTCGATCTTGGTGGCACCGATAAAGGCAGACAGGCCGACGGTGGCGGTCTGGTACTGGTCGTCCAGAATCAGGGAGCGGGCGTAGACGTATTCGCCAAACGATTGCAGGAACACCAGAATCGCCGTCACCAGAATGCCGTTGACCGCCAGCGGCAGGATCACGCCAAAGAAAGCGCGGGCCGGCGAGGCGCCATCGACCAGCGCAGCGTCGCGCAATTCACGCGGAATCTGCACAAAGCTGGCGCGGCACAGCACGATGTAGAACGGCAGCGTCTTGGTGATCTGCGCAATCACCACCGCAAGACGCGGGGTATCAAGCAGCCCCAGGCCTTTGAAGGCGGTAAAGATCGGCGTGACCATCAGGCTGGAGGGCAGGGCCTGCAGTACCAGCACGGCAAAGATGGCAAAGCCGGTCCAGCGGTTTTGCACGCTGGCCAGCGCATACGCCGCGCCCGTGCCGACAAACACCGTCACCGCTGTGGTGCCGCAGGCAATGATGAACGAGTTCCACAAGAACTTGCCCATGCCGCGCTCGGTAAACACCTGCCAGATATGCGACTCGCCATGCTGTGGCCAGAAGGTGGGCGGGTACTGGAACATCTCTGCCGCGCTTTTGAACACAGTGATGTACATCCAGTACAGCGGGAAGAGGTAGATCGCGGTGACGATGAGCGCGATGACAAACAGGACATAGCGCTTCATTACACCAACCTCTCGCTGCGGGTAGAACGCACATAAAACACGGCAATGATCAGCACCAGCACCAGCATCAGCGTGGCCACGGCAGAACCGGCCGACACTTCAAAGGTCTGGAACGACAACTGCCACGACCAGTACTGCGCCACTTGCGACGAGTTGGCCGGGCCGCCCTGGGTGAGCGCGGCAATCAGGTCAAACTGCTGCATGGTCATGATGGCGCCCAGCGAGATCACCGCGCCCAGCGTGGCTTTCATCATGGGCAGGGTAATGCCATAGAAGCGCTGGAAAGCATTGGCGCCATCCAGTTCTGCCGCCTCATACAAATCACCCGGAATGGCCGCAAGACCCACCGACAGCAACAGCATGTTGAACGGTACGCCCAGCCAGACGTTGGCAATGATCACGGCATACAGCGAGTAACTGGGGTCAGACAGCCAGAAGATGCGTTCATGCATCAGGCCCGATGACAAGAGCAGGTGATTGAGCACGCCAAAGTCGCCGGCAAACAGCAGCTTCCAGATCACGCCCACCACAAGCCCCGGCATGATCCAGCCCGCCAGAAACAGCCCGCGCATGAAGCTGGCCAGCGGGAAATCCTGGGCAAACAGCACGGCCAGCAAAAAGCCGATGACCACCTGAAAGAACAGCGAGAGGCCGACAAACAGCAAGGTGTTGATCAGCACCTGATGCATTTCAGGGCGGCTGAAAATATCGCGGTAATTGGCCAGGCCGGCAAAAGGCCGCAACAGGGTGGCCGGTTCCATCAGATCAACCTGCTGGAACGACAACATGATGTTGTACAGCAGCGGCAAGCCGGCAAAGACCAGCAGATACGCCAGCGCGAACACCGCCAGCGCGATTTCGAAACCACTTCTTTGCTCGAAGTGGCTCAAGAATTTTTTCATGGGTTGCCCCGTAAAACATGGCCACCAGTACGGTAGCAAGACAGACTCCAGACTCAAAAAAGCGGCCGGGCGCGGACAACGACCGGCCGCAAGAGGAGTCGTGAAACGTTACTTCTTGATCGACTGCACCGTCTGGTAAGCCGTATTCATGGCTTGTTCCGGCTTGGCCTGGTGGGTCAGCACAGACTGGACCGCGGTGGAGATCGCCTTGGAAACCTTGGGCCATTCCGGATTCGGGCCACGCGGACGGGCGTACTGCATTTGCTCGTTGAAGGTCTTGTAGGCATCAGGCCATTTCGGGTTGGCGGTCACCGTGTCTTTGGACGGCGGCAGCATGCCGAATTCGTTCCAGTTACGGTTACGCTGCGAGTACATGTACTCCAGGAACTCGAACGCGGTCTGCGGGTTCTTGGCCGTGCGCAGAATCGCATGGCTTTGTTCGCCCAGCGCAGAAGCGCGGACACCGCCGGCCTTTTCAGTCGGCAGCAGGGCAACACGCCACTTGAACTTGGCGCCCTTTTCTACGGCCGGCAGTTCCCACGGGCCATTGATATCCATGGCGGCGTTGCCGTTGATAAAGGTAGCAGCCGCTTCAGACTGGCGATGGCTCAGGGTGTCTGGCGAGGCCAGTTTGTCGTCCAGCAGTTTTTGCCAGAACGCCGCAGCCCGCGCCGCGCCCGGGTTGTTCAGCTTGTCCCAGTCTGCGCCCGTTGCCTGAATGAACGGCAGGAACTGGAACACGCCTTCTTCATCGCCCACCGCAGAGAACGCCAGACCGTACACATTCTTGCCCGGATTGGTCAGTTTTTTTGCGTAAGCGTAAAGCTCATCCCAGGTTTGCGGCGGCTTGTTCGGGTCCAGACCCGCGGCCTTGAACTGGTCTTCGTTGTAATACAGCGCCAGGGTATTGGCCCCGCGCGGGATGGCGTACACCTTGCCGTTCCACGAGGCGTTCTTCAGCGGGCCGGGGAAAATCTGTTTGACGTCGATCACCTTGGACTTGGCCAGATACGGCGTCAGATCCAGCAATGCATTGCGCGCAGCAAACATGGCGGTGTTCGGGTTATCCACCGGGATCACGTCCGGGCCATTGCCCGACATGACCGCGCGCATGGCTTCATCGTTCAGCGCAGAAAAACCCACCTTGCGGACCGTCAGCTGGACGTCCGGGTGCAGTTTGACAAACTCGCGTGCCATTTTTTCGGTGTAGTTGTCCGGCTCGTCTACGGCCCAGACCGACAAACTGGCGGCCAGGCTAGCAAAAGACGTCAGGGAGAATGTCAGGCCCAGCGCCAGGCAAGTGGCGCGGATGTTCTTCTTCATAACTCCTCCAGAGTGTGCAAAGTCGTTGCCGGTAATATATTAGCCGGCCTTGGTGACGCTGCGGGCGTCACTCTTGCGGGGCCGCTTGCGTTACGGAGGGCGTCCGGGTGGCAGCCCGGCGCCTTGTTGTGTCCAGTCCGAATGCGCTTGCGAGATAAATGTAGCGTTTGCTGGAATGTTACGGAAACGTTTCCGGAAAACGTGGGAGGGATTCTTGATCTGTGGGGGGAGGGGTGTCAAGCGGGGTGGTGAAAAAAGGAATCCGGGTTGTGAAAAAATGATAAGGGGGAGTACTGATGGGGTTGGTTTTTTTGTGTGTTGGTTGAGGCTGGTGGTGCTTTGAGGGGCCTGGTCTGTTGCCCGGAATGGTTTCGTTTTCTGGGGTGTTGTTGCAGGGTGAATCTGTGGTGACACCGTTTGGGTGGGTGGGCTGCACAGGGCTGTGGAAGCTTAACCCCTTGTTAGCGCCTGACGGCGCGGGTGTTTTGGGTGTCGGGGGTTGCCCGACAGCAAGTGCCTTTCTTTTGGGTCGCCAAAAGAAAGGCACCAAAGAAAAGGCGACCCCTGCGACGGCGCCCGCTACGCGGGTTCCCTGTGCTTCTCGCGAAGTCCGGCTGGCTACGGGAACTCGCTTCGCTCAAACACCCCTCCGCCGCAACCCCGGACTTCACTGCGATGCTCGGCGCAGTCAAGGGGAGATACGTCAAAAGCAACCCCAACCCCAACTCCGAAAATCAACGGCAACTAAAACCAGGTTATCGGGACGCAGGTTTTGTAGGGTGGATTCGGAGCGGAGCGACAATCCACCATCGCAAAGGTGGATTGCTTCGTGAATCCACCCTACGCCACAGTCCGCAGTGATGATTGACTCGCCTCTCCACTTCGTCATTCCGGACCTCGGCGGCCCCCTTAGCCGGAATCCAGCTGCGATGCATGCAGGCTCTGCGGAGTAAGCGCGAGGTCACCGAAAGCAGCCCGTCGGGCTGCGGACTGGATTCCGGCCTTCGCCGGAATGACGAGTCAGTGGGGCGCGTGCTGGATTTGTCATTGCCACTGCCACTGCCAATGTCATGGGTATTGCTGTGGTTTTGGTTTTGGGTTGCAGTTGGTTTGGATTTCGCCGTTGCCGTTGCCGTTGCCGTTGCCGTTGCCGTTGCCGTTGCCGTTGCCGTTGCCGTTGCCGTTGCCGTTGCCTTTGACTTGCCTCCCCCATTAAAGCCAAGCGCCGAAGGAGCGGAGGGAGACCCCAGGCTCCCGACCGACTGAGGGCAGCCCGGAGGGCCGCCGGGCTGGGGTCGCCTTTCTTTGCCTACTTTCTTTGGCGAAGCAAAGAAAGTAGGGTGCTCCGGCCACCGCCGGTATCAAATGCTTTTAAAACCCGCGCCAAAGGCGCTAACAAGCGGTTAATGGTGTTGTAACAGCGCCCCGGCACCCATCGCAGCTGGATTCCGGCTCAAGGCCAGAATCACGAGCCTGTACGACTGATGCACATCAGTAGCACGGATTATCGATGCAGCAGAACTCCGCCGCGGATCAACCGATCCGCCCCCCATCACTATCCCGCACCCTCAACTGCAACGGCCACACCTGCTGCCGTGGCTCGGCTTTGTGTTGCGCGGCAAATTCCGGCCATTGCCCCAGCAGGGCGCTCGCCATATGCCGCCCCAGCGCATACGCATCCACCGTGTAGCCAGACAAGCGCGGCGAGAGGTATTCGGGCACGTCGCCGGCCAGCACGCCGCCGCAGATGGCCAGGTCTTTGCCGGGAACCAGCCCCAGTTCGTGCAGTTTGCGGTATGCGCCAATCGCCATGCTGTCGCTCTGGAACATGATCGCCGTGGGCGGTTCGGCCAGTGACAACAGCGCTTCGGTGATCTGGTAACCGCCGCGTTCAGAGAGTTCGTTTTCCTGCACACAGGGTTCATTGACCGCCAGGCCCTGGGCGGCCATGGCTTCGCGCCAGGCTTTGAGGTAAACGTGAGCCTGCATGGCGTCTTTGCCGGGGATGCCAATGGCAATGCGCTGGTGGCCCAGGGCAGAGAGGCGCTGCACGGTGGCGTGGGCGGCGGCTTCGAAATCCAGATCGATCCAGACGTGATCACCGCCGGATTCGCTGCGGCCAAACGCCACAAACGGAAAACGGCGATCCGCAACGTAATCCAGACGTTCATCCGCGCGGCGGGTGCCGGCCAGGATCACGCCGTCCACATGGCGGCGTTCTACCACGCGGCGCAGGCGGGCGAATTCTTCTTCGTACGATTTGCTGCCATACATCACCAGATCCATGCCGTGTTCAGCCAGCACCGACTGCAAGCCATCCGCCAGACGCATAAAAAGGGCGAGGGTGTAGTTTTCTTCTTCCAGCCGCGCCGGCAGCATCAGGCCGACCGTGTTCATGCGGCCTTTGCGCAGGCTTTCTGCGGCGCGGTTGGGGGCGTAGCCATGCCGTGCTGCGGCTTCCCGCACGCGCTGGCGGGTTTCATCGCTGACTTCGTCGCTGTCGTTCAATGCCCGGGAAATGGTGGAAACCGACAACTTCAGTTCGCTGGCGAGCTTGCGGATGCCCATGCGGTAAACCTTGCTGCAAAGAGGGGACGGATTGGAGAGAAAACGCTCGCAGCGTAGCGCGTCATGGCAAATGGATACAAGCCGGGCAGGCAAAGGCGCAGCACGTGTGCAACGCGCTGGCCCGGCGACAACGGCACAAAGAGGGCGTGGATTAGCGCGCCGGCCCGGTTGAATCGCGCGCAACCAGTTGCGGGCGAGAGGTCACCAGCATGGGCCGGGCGCCGTCGGCGGGCTGGCCCTTGATCAGGCTTAACAGCAGGTTCACGGCCATCTCTGCCGCTTCGGCGGTCGGCACGGCCACGGTAGAAAGGCTGGGGCGGATCTGATGGGCCAGGTTGATGTCGGTAATGCCGATGACCGAGAGGTCTGCCGGCACGCGCAGGCCCAGATCGGCAGCGCTTTGCAGCACGCCAATGGCAGGCAAATCGTTAGAGACAAAAATCGCCGTGACTTGCGGGTTGGCGGTGAGCAACTGGTGCGCCGCTTCGTGCCCGGCTTCGATCGTATCGTGGCCAAACACGGTGTGCTCAGCCAGGTCATCAATGCCGGCCCGCGCCATGGCGTCGGCAAAGCCGCGATAGCGCCAGATATGGTTGCCGTTGCGTTCACTGCCCACCACGGCGGCCACGCGGCGATGGCCCAGTGCTAACAGATGTTCTGCGGCGATTTCGCCCGCGCGATAGAAATCGACCGCAATCGAGGGCAGGGCGGGCGGCTGTTCCGGGCGCTCCCACATGCACAGCACCACTGGCGTGCCACGGCGTTCGGCAGCCAGCAAGACGTCTTGCTCGACAAAGTCTGCGTTCATGACCAGCACGCCATGCGCCAAAGAGCCGCCAACCTGGTCCAGATAGGCTTTTTCCAGTTCCGGATCATCGTTGGTATTGCAGACGATCAGAAAATACCCCTGCTTGCGCGCGGCTTGTTCTGCGGCAAGGGTGAACTCTGGATAGAACGGGTTGGCAATGGATGACACCACCAGTGCCAAGGTCAGCGGGCGGCCTTCAACCAGTGCGCGCGCGTGCAGATTGGGGCGATAGCCCAGTTCTTCGGCCAGCGCCAGTACGCGTTTTTTGGTGTCTTCCCCCACCTTGCCACGGCCGCGCAGGACGTTGGATACGGTGGCCGGTGTAACCCCGGCTAACTGGGCGATCTGGGCAAGTGTGGCCATGCAATGTGTCCTGCACGCAAAAAGCGTGAGCAGAAGGATTAAACGATTAATTTCATCTGATCAGATTACAGATCATGCGTCAATCAAGCCCGCTTAACCTGACAATGCTGGCAAAGATGCGCAGTTTGCGACAAATCTGATTGCTCTTTTGTAACAAATTGGGGTGCTAAACCGCATTCAACCGTCGAGGTAGGGGTAAACCCTTATTGTCGATAAGCCGCCGACAAGAGAAATTCGTAGCAGGTAAAACGTTTAACTACAAATTAATCCCCCGGGAATGACGCTCAAAGGCGCGTTTTCTGGCCCACAAGGCGACAAGCGGACCCATCGGTATGCATTTTTCTGAAACAGAAGTCAAGCAACTACACGTGCAGGATGCCGTGGCCAACGCTGGCGCGCAGGTGCACATTCAGGTGCCGCTGACCTCGCCCGTGCCGGAAACCGGTTTTTTGCAGCAAGACTGGCAAACCGGCCCGCACGGCCATATTGGCATCAACAGCCGCTATCTGACGCGTGATGGTTTGCCATGGATGCCGATCATGGGCGAGTTCCATTACTCGCGTTTTCCGCAGGCGGAATGGGCCGCGTCGCTGGCCAAAATGAAGGCCGGCGGTATCCAGATTGTCGCCAGCTATGTGTTCTGGAATCACCACGAAGACGTGGCGGGCGAGTTTGACTGGCAAGGCAACAAGAACCTGCGCGCGTTTGTGCAGGCGGTGGCCGATGCCGGCCTGTTGTTCTGTTTGCGCGTGGGCCCCTGGGTGCATGGCGAAGCGCGTTATGGCGGTTTTCCGGACTGGCTGATGCACAGCGTGCCGGCCAGCGCCCGCCGCAGCAACGCCCCGGCCTATATGAAACACGTCAGCCGCCTGTATGCCGAGATCGGTGATCAGGTGCGCGGCCTGATGTGGAACGACGGCGGCCCGATTGTCGCCGTGCAGCTGGAAAACGAATACGACCGCGTTGGCCCGGAATGCGGCGCAGAGCACATTATTGAACTCAAGCGCCTGGCTATTGCGTCCGGGCTGATGGTGCCGCTGTATACCGTCACCGGCTGGCCGACGCTGGATATCCCGGCACAAGAAGTGGTGCCGGTGTCGGGCGCGTATGCCGATGGTTTCTGGCAAGGCTCGACCGACCCGCTGCCCCCCTCTGGCGTGTTTGTGTTTGATACCGAACGCACCATTGGCGAGATGGGCAACGTCGGCGGTACACCGGCTGAAGGGCTGATTGATCCGCAGCATTACCCGTTCTTTCTGGCCGAAGCCGGCGGCGGCATGCACCAGTCTTATCATCGTCGCCCGGTGATCAGCACGGCCGATGTGTACGCCACCGCGCTGACGCAGATCGGCTCTGGCGCCAACTTGTACGGTTACTACATGTACCACGGTGGCACCAATCCGGTCGGCAGCCGTGGTTATCTGAACGAGACCGTCGATACCGGCTACCCCAACGACGTGCCGCAGCTGGGTTATGACTTTCACGCGCCGCTGGGCCAGTACGGGCAGATCCGTCCGTCCTGGGGCAAGCTGGCGCTGCTGCATCACTTTGTGGCGGCCTACGGCGCGCAACTGGCGACGCTGCCGGCGGTGCTGCCGCAAGGCGCATCGCGCGATGCCAATGATCGCAAGCTGCGCGTGTGTGCCCGGGCGGATGCCGAGGGTGGTTTTGTCTTTATCAATAACCACGTGCGCCATCACCCGCGTCCGACGTTTGAAAACACCTGCATTCAGGTGCAGATCGGTGAAGACACGGTGGTGTTTCCGCCTGTGACCTTTGCCGATGGCGTGGCGACGATCTGGCCGGTGCAGCAACGCCTGGGCGCCGCGCGCCTGCGTTATGCCACCGTGCAACCGCTCACCCGTTTGCCGCAAGAAGCGGTGCCGTGTCATGTCTATGTGGCCATGGACGGCATCCCGGCAGAACTGGCATTTGAAGCAGCCAGCGTGCAACGCATTGATGCGCTGGCCGATTGGCAGCAGCACGATGGCACGCTGCTGCGCGTGCTGCCGCAGGTGGGCGATGCGCCGGTCGACCTGCTGGTGACCGACGCCCAGGGCCGGCCGCATCGCATCATCATCCTGAATGAAACCCGCGCCCGGGGCTGCACGCCGACGCAACTGCGTGGCCGCACGCGCCTGGTGCTGAGCGAGGCGGGGAGCTGGGCGGATGGCGACACCATTCACGTTGCCGCTGCAGCCGGGGAAATGACGTCGATTGACGTGTTCCCGGTCGATGGCATCTACGTGGCCGACCGTGGCTTTGGCCGCTTCAGCTGCCTGCAGCCGGGCACCGCCCGCTTTGCCGTCACGCCGCGTCTGCTGCAACCTGCCACGCCGCAACCGCTGCGCTTTGGCCCGCACATCAGCTGGCGCCCCGGCCCGATGCCGCAAGCGCCGGATGACGCCATTTTTGCGCATCACGCCGCGCACTGGACGCTCTCTGTGCCAGAGGCCGCCGCTGCCACCGCCCGCTGCCGCTGGTTGCTGCGTATCAGCTACGCCGGCGACGCCGCGCGCTTGTACGCCAATGATGTCCTGATTGATGACCAGTTCTTTGATGGCGCTGTCTGGGAAATCGCGCTGGATCGCCATGTCGCGGACGGCCAGTGGCCGCGCCTGCGCCTGGAAATCCTGCCTGCCCACAAAGACGCGCCGATGTTCCTGGAAGACGCCGCCCGCAAGGTACTGGCGGATGCCGGTGCCCCGGCGGCACTGGTTTCGGTGGAACTGGCACCGGTGTATGACCTGACATTTGATCTGGGCGGCAACACCGCCGTCTGACCTGGAGTGACTGATACAACCCGGCTGACGGCGTGTCGTGCGCCTTGTCAGCACCGCACCACCGGGTTATGTCAGCCGCGTGCTCTTGATTGAAGAAGGAGGCCATGTGGCCAGCGTTTCACTGCAGAACGTCTGCAAGATTTTTGATAACAACCCGCCGACCATCAACGACGTGTCGCTGGAGATTGCCGACGGCGAGTTTTGCGTGTTCGTCGGCCCGTCCGGCTGCGGCAAATCCACGCTGTTACGCATGATTGCCGGTCTGGAAACCGTCACCTCTGGCGAGTTGTTCATTGGCGGCAAACGCGTGAACGAGCTGGCACCGTCCGAGCGCGATGTCGCCATGGTGTTCCAGAACTACGCGCTGTACCCGCACCTGACCGTGGCGCAGAACATGGGCTTTGGCCTGCGTCTGGCCGGTGTCAGCCGCGAAGAAATCGACCAGCGTGTCGGCGGCATCGCCAGCATGTTGCAGATTGAACGCTTCCTGGATTCCCGCCCGCGCGTGTTGTCTGGCGGTCAGCGGCAGCGGGTGGCCATTGGCCGGGCGCTGGTGCGTGAACCCGAGGTCTTCCTGTTTGATGAACCGTTGTCCAACCTGGATGCCAGCCTGCGCACGCAAATGCGCGTGGAAATCGCCCGCCTGCATCGGCAGTACGCCAAGGCCAGCGCCATTTATGTCACACACGATCAGGTCGAGGCGATGACGCTGGCGGACAAGATTGTGCTGCTGCACAGCGGCGCAGAAGTCGCTAAATACGGCAGCGTGGCGCAGATCGGCTCGCCGCTGGATCTGTACGAGCATCCGCGTAACCGGTTTGTTGCCGGGTTTATCGGCTCGCCCAAGATGAACTTCATCCCGGGCCGGGTCACGGCCATCAGCAATGCCGGGGTCGAAGTCACGACGGCAGATGGTTTTGTGCTGCGTGCGGCGGTGAACCCGGGCGCGCTGACGGTGGGCGCTGAAGTGACCTTCGGCATCCGCCCGGAACACGTCGAACCGGGTCAGACCGGCGGCGCCAATGTGTTTGTACGTGAAGTGCAATGGGTAGAACGTCTGGGCGAAAGCACATATGCCTACCTGCGCGGCGATACCGCCACCCCGTTGATTGCGCGTCTGCCTGCCAGCAGCAGCGTAAAGACGGGCGAGCAACTGGCGGTCTACGCGCCGGCGCACTGTGCGCATCTGTTTGATGCGGATGGCATTGCGTTGCAAAGGCTGGCCAGTTAACGACCGGGAAAAGGTCGGGGCCAGGTTTTTGAAGACACGGGCGGGTTCAACCCCCCGCAGCGAATCCGGTGTTTGCCGGTTTCATTCCTGATGTGATTGATGGTGAGAGGGCGAATATAAAATGGTATACAAGACTCTGACGAACCGGCTTGCACGCCTTGGCATGATCGTGGCCGCAAGCGCACTGGCCCTGCAGGCGCACGCCGCCGAACCGGGCAAACTCCTGATCTGGATCAACGGCGACAAAGGCTATGACGGCATCGCCAAGATCGCACAGAAATTCACCAAAGACACCGGCATTCAAGTGACGGTGGAACACCCGGAAGACGCCATTGCCAAGTTCGAGCAATCGTCCGCCGCCGGCAAAGGCCCGGATATCTGGATGTGGCCGCACGACCCGGCCGGTAACTGGATTGCCGGTGGTCTGATCTCTCCGATCCAGCCGACCAAAAAGACCATCGACAGCATCGACCCGCTGGCCTGGAAAGCTTGGACCATTGGCGGCAAGACCTGGGGCTACCCGATCTCGATCGAAGCCGTGGCCCTGCTGTACAACAAGGACCTCGTCCCGACCCCGCCCAAGAGCTTTGACGAAGTGCTGACCCTGGACAAGAAACTGCAAGGCCAGAACAAGCACGCCATCATGTGGAACTTCACCGAGATCTACTACTCGTGGGCGCTGCTGGGCGCGGACGGCGGTTACGCCTTCAAGCGCAATCCGGATGGTTCGTACAACTCCAAGGATGTCGGCGTGAACAACAAGGGCGCCGTCGCCGGCGTTGAGATGATCCAGAAGCTGATCGCCGCTGGCGCCATGCCCAAGACCACCTCTTACGCTGAAGCGGAAGCCGCCATGAACGAAGGCCGCACCGCCATGATGATCAACGGCCCGTGGGCATGGAACAACCTGAAGAAGAGCAAGATCAACTTTGGCGTTGCACCGATCCCGGGTATCAACGGCAAGCCGGGCGCACCGTTTGTTGGCGTGCTGGGTGCCATGATCGCCACCGCCAGCCCGAACAAGGAAATCGCAACCGAGTTCCTGGAAAACTACCTCTTGTCGCAAGAGGGCCTGAAGGACATGAACGCCGCAGTGCCGCTGGGCGTACCGGCCAACAAGCAGTTCTACAACGAACTGAAGGGTGACCCGCTGATCGCCGGCACCATGGCCGCCGCCCGCGCCGGCACCCCGATGCCCAGCGCACCGGAAATGCCCCGCTTCTGGACCGCCATGAAGGCCGCCCTGGAAAACGTCACCCAAGGTCGCCAGACCGCTTCGGTCGCGCTGGACCAGGCTGCCAAGCGCTTGAAGGGTGATGCGCAGTAATTGATGGTCGCCGGCTATCAAGGCCCCATTGGCCGCGTTACGCTCACTTGCCGTACCCGTATGTACTGTCTGCGTTCGCGTGCCTTGCCACTGGGGCCTTGCTGGCCGGCTTTGGATGATGTTGTTTGCCTGGGTTGAAAAAAGCCTTCTTGCAAACCGGTGGTTTGTGGAGTTGCAGTTGCAGTTGCAGTTGCAGTTGTTGGGGTTGGGGTTGGGGTTGTTTTTGACTTTCTCCCCCCATTAAAGCCCAGCGCCGAAGGAGGGAGGGAGACCTTAGGCTCCCGAGTGACTGAGGGAAGCCCGGAGGGCCGCAAGGCTGGGGTCGCCTTTCTTTGGTTACTTTCTTTGGCGAAGCAAAGAAAGTGACGTGGTCCGGGCACCCCCGGTATGAAATGCATTTACTCGCGCCGAAGGCGCTAACAAGGATTGGGGATAAAGGTTCTGCCGTTGTTTTCGGGCCAATAAAAGCCACCAATGGCCGCCAACCGGACTCCCGCCTCCGCAGGAATGACAAGACATCAGAACGGCATGTGATCGCAGCAACGATCACCTTGGCAGCTGGATTCCGGCTCAAGGCCGGAATGACGAAGCAAAAAGAACAGATTTTGAAGAACGGTGCCGCAAGGCACTGAAAACCGGTTGCCGCACCGCGCACACCCTCCCTTTACTCGGGGTATTGGGAGAGTGTGCGTCGGGACGGCACCCACAGGCCGGACGAATATCCGGCCATGCATGATAAAAACGGATCGGCCGCGACAAGCGGATCTATCCGCTCAAGACTTTTCCGGGGTATTTCATGAGACGTTCGCCTCTGCATTACGGGCTGGCGGCACTGGGTGTGATCAGCCTGCTGGCTGGCCTCGCGCTGGTCCCGCTGTTTTACCGCGCGCACCAACCGCTGTTCGCGCTGGGCATGGTTGCCGTGCTGGGGGTGGCCGTATTCATTTACACCTCGCCGCGTTTTTACCCCTACCGCTATGTGGTGCCGGGCATCCTGGCCGTGGCGGTGTTCATTGTGTTCCCGATGGCTTATACGCTGGGGATCAGCTTTACCAATTACAGCTCGCAGCACTTGCTCTCCAAAGAGCGCGCCACCGACGTGCTGCTGCAAAAACAGATTGCCGGCGACCAGAGCTTTGACATGAAGCTCTACACCGCGGGCGATCGCTACCAGTTGTTCTTCCAGAGCGATGATGACGAGAGCAAGAAGTTCGTCTCTGCGCCGTTTGAACTCAAGGCGGGCAAGGACGAAAACCACGTCGCACTGACCCCCACCACCGCTGAGCCCAATGGCCAGCCCGTGCTGCTCAAGGACCTCTTCAAACTGCAAGCCGGTCTGAAGAACACCGTCGCGGTTCTGCCGACCGGTGAAGAATTGCGCCAGAGCAGCCTGCGCCGCTTTGCCCAGAGCAAGCCTGCCTACAAGCTGGCGGCCGATGGCACATTGGTGGGTACCGACGGCAAGTCCGTGCTCAAGGCCAATATGAAAACGGGCTTTTATGAAGACGCCCAGGGCCAGCAATTCGAACCCGGTTTCCGTAGCAACGTCGGCTGGAACAACTACTGGCGCGTGTTCAACGACCCCGCTTTCCACCAGCCATTCCTGCGCATCTTTACCTGGACGATCGCCTTTGCCAGCTTCAACACCCTGTTCACCTTTGCCATCGGCATCATCCTGGCCGTGCTGCTGAACTGGGAAGCCCTCAAGTTCCGCGGCGCTTACCGCATGATGTTGTTCCTGCCGTATGCCGTGCCGGCGTTTATCTCGATCCCGGTATTCAAAGGCTTGTTCAACGAAAACCTGGGCGAAATCAACCTCGCACTGGGCCTGTTCGGCCTGCACCCCGGCTGGTTCTCTGAGCCCAACCTCGCCCGGGCCATGGTGCTGATCGTGAATACCTGGCTGGGTTACCCGTACATGATGATCCTGTGCATGGGCCTGATCAAAGCCATCCCGGAAGAACTGTACGAAGCCTCTGCCCTGGCTGGCGCCGGCCCGTTGATGAATTTCTTCCGCATCACCTTGCCCTTGATCCTGCGCCCGATTGCCCCGCTGTTGATCGCCTCTTTCGCCTTCAACTTCAACAACCTGACGCTGATCGCCCTGTTGACCAGCGGCGGCCCCGATTTCCTCGACACCCAGGTACCCGCTGGCGCCACCGACTTGCTGGTCTCGTACACCTACCGGATCGCCTTCCAGGACTCCGGCCAGAACTACGCCCTGGCCTCTGCCATTTCCTCCATCGTGTTCCTGCTGGTGGCAACGCTGGCTGTGGTCAACCTCAAGCTGTTCAAGGTGAACAAGAACTAAGGAAGTTGTTTTTGCAGTTGAAGTTGAAGTTGAAGTTGCCGTTGCAGTTGCCGTTGCAGTTGCCGTTGCAGTTGCCGTTGCTTTTGACGTGCCCCCATTTAAAGCCAAGCGCCGAAGGAGAGAGGGAGACCTTAGGCTCCCGACCGACTGAGGGCAGCCCGGAGGGCCGCAGGGCTGGGGTCGCTTTTCTTTGGTTCCTTTCTTTGGCGAGGCAAAGAAAGGAACGTGCTCCGGGCACCCCCGGTATGTAAAACGCCGCGCCGCAGGGCGCTACCACGGGGTTAAAGGTTTTCTGGCCCTGGCACGCATTGCAGATGGATTCCCGCCTGAGCGGGAATGACGATGAGTCATTCTCCGGCATCGCCGGAACAAACGAACACCGCGCCGCAAGGCGCTAACCAGATACACAAAAGAGGCACACCACCATGCCTGTCGTACTCAAAAAATCCACCCGCTGGCGGGTGCTCGCAGCACACATCGGCCTGATCGCCTTCATTGTGCTCACCGTATTCCCGTTCCTGATGATCATCTCGATCTCCTTGCGGCCGGGCAACTTTGCCGGCGGCTCGCTGATCCCGCATGCCATCAGCTTTGAACACTGGAAACTGGCCCTGGGCATGTCTTACCTGGATGGCGACGGCAACCTGGTCAAACCGCCATTTCCGGTGCTGTTGTGGATCTGGAACTCGGTGAAGGTGGCGTTTATCAGCGCCACGGTGTCCCTGGTGTTGTCGATCACCAGCGCGTACGCCTTCGCCCGCATGCGCTTCAAGGGCAAGGGCACGCTGCTCAACAGTTTGTTGCTGTTGCAGATGTTCCCGTCCGTGCTGGCGCTGGTGGCCATTTATGCCTTGTTCGATCGCATTGGTTACTACGTGCCCTGGCTGGGGATTGATAGCCACTGGAGCCTGGCGCTGGCCTATACCGGCGGCGTGGCGCAGCACATCTGGCTGATCAAGGGTTACTTTGATTCCGTGCCGTACGAGCTGGAAGAAGCCGCGCGCGTGGATGGCGCCACGCCGTTCCAGGCCTTTGTCTACGTGCTGTTGCCCATGGCGGTACCGATCCTGGTGGTGGTGTTTGTGCTGGCCTTCCTTGGCGGCATGATCGAATACCCGGTGGCCTCGGTCTTGTTGCATGACGAGCAAAAACTGACGCTGGCTATTGGGTCACGGCTGTTCCTTTTCAACCAGCGCTATTTGTGGGGTGACTTTGCGGCGACCGCCATCCTGGCCGGTATTCCGCTGACCGCGATCTTCATGATCACCCAACGCTGGCTGGTTTCCGGTCTGACCGCAGGTTCCGTCAAGGGCTAACCATGGCACATACCGTTTTTGGCATGCCGGCGCTGCTGGCAGGGGTTGTGCTGTCCGCCAACCTGTTTGCGGCGGGCAGCGTTGCGGTGCAAACCGTCCCCAATCTGCCCCCGGATTTCATCATGGGCGCGGATGTCTCGACGCTGGATCAGGTAGAGGCCGCCGGCGGCAAGTTCTACAACCTGGCGGGCCAGCAACAAGACGCGCTGGCCATCCTGAAAGCCAATGGCGTCAACTGGCTGCGCTTGCGGCTGTGGCATACGCCGGTCAACGCCGCGGATGTGATCGAAGACGGCAAGGTGATCGCACACAAGGGTGATCCGGTGGGCGGCGGCAATAACGATCTGGCCACCACGCTGCGCCTGGCTAAACGCGCCAAAGCGCTCAAGCTGAAATACCTGCTGGACATTCACTACAGCGATTGCTGGGCAGACCCGCTGACGCAAACCAAGCCTGCGGCCTGGCAAGACCTGCACGGCGCGGCGCTGGAAAAAGCCGTTTACGACTACACCGCCACCGTCATGCGCACGCTGGACGACGCAGGCGTCGCGCCTGACATGGTGCAAGTCGGCAATGAACTCAACGGCGGCTTCATGTGGCCGGATGGCAAAACCTGGAAAGCGAAGCCCGATGAAGTCATTGGCGGCGACGCCGGGTTTGTCGCGCTGATGCGCCAGGGTATTGCCGCCATCCGCGCTGACGACGCCCGTTTTGCCGGCCGCCACACGCGCATTGCGGTGCACCTGGCCAACGGCACCAGCAACGATCTGTACCGCCGCGTGTTCGACCTGCTGACGCGCGAGAAGGTCGATTTCGACATCATCGGCCTGTCTTACTACCCGTATCTGCACGGCGGTGTGGCCGACCTGCGCGCCAATATGGATGACATGGCGTTCCGTTACGCCAAACCCGTGGCCGTGCTGGAAACCAGCTACGCCGCCACGCTGCAGAATGGCGACAGCACGCCCAACATCTTCAATGCCGATTCGCAAAAGGTCATCGGCTACAAAGCCACGCCGCAAGGGCAGGCCAGCCTGGTGCGGGATGTGATCGACGCCGTCGCCCAGGTGCCGGCACAACGCGGCCTGGGGCTGTTCTACTGGGAGCCGGCCTGGCTGCCCAACGTCGGCTGGCGCACGGGCGATGGCAACGGCTGGGATAACCAGATCATGTTCGACTTTGGCGGCCACGCGCTGCCATCGCTGGCCGTGTTCAAGCGCGTGCGAGAGAAGTCCGCCTACCAGCCCAAACTGCTGCAACCGGGTCCGATTGAGTTGAGCGCCTTTGTGGGCGAACCCTTTGTGCCGCCGGAAACCCTGCGCCTGCCGTTCAGTGACGACGCCGAGCGCCCGGTGCTGATCGACTGGGCCAGCGTGCCCGCCGGCAAAACCAGCACGCCAGGCGAGTTCACGCTCAAGGGCGAGATCACGGGCCAGCCGGATGTCACGGCGCACGTCACGGTCTCGCCACGCCGCAACCTGTTTACCGATGCCAGCTTTGAAAACGGCAAGCTCGATGACTGGGCCCTCATTGGCGACAAGAGCGCCGCCAGCAACGAGCGCAATCCGGGTAACGCGCATAGCGGCCAGCAATCGCTGCATTACTGGGCTTCTGGTGCCTTCAAGTTTGAAGCCAGCCACACCTTCACGGGCCTGAAGCCAGGCGTGTACCACTTCAAGGCCTGGGCGGCCGGTGGCGGCGGAGAGAAATCCCTGACGCTGTTTGCCAAGGATTGCGGCAGCGAGGCGCAAAGCGTGGCCATGCACAACAACGGCTGGCAGCAATGGCACAGCTATCAGATCAGCAACATCAAAGTCAGCGGCGAGCAATGCACTGTGGGCGTGGCCGTGGATGCCAACGCCGGCAACTGGGGCAACGTCGACGACGTGGAATTCGCGGCGGACTGACCCGCTCAGGGCGGCCAATCCAGTTTTCAAATCAGATTTGCAGAGAACCAACATGATGCAACTTGGCGTTTGTTACTACCCCGAACACTGGCCGCAAAGCCAGTGGGAATCCGATGCCCGCCGCATGGCCGAACTGGGCATCACCCATGTGCGCATTGCCGAATTTGCCTGGTCACGCATGGAACCGCGCCAGGGCGAATACGACTGGTCCTGGCTGGATCGCGCCATTGAAGTACTGACCAATGCCGGGCTGAAGATCGTGCTGGGTACGCCCACGGCCGCGCCGCCGTACTGGCTGTGCAAAGCCATGCCGCAGATCATGGCCGTGCGCGCGGACGGCAAGCCATGGCGTTTTGGCTCGCGCCGCCATTACGATCTCTTTAGCGCCGATTACCGCCGCGAATGCGCGCGCATCACCACCGCCATGGTCGAACGCTACGGCCAGCACCTGGCCGTGGTGGCCTGGCAGACCGACAACGAACTGGCCTGCCACGACACAGTGCCAAGTTATTCTGACGAAGCCAGAACCGCTTTCCAGCGCTGGCTGGCCGGCAAGTATGGCGACATCAACAAGCTCAACACGGCCTGGGGCAATGTGTTCTGGAGCATGGAATACCCCGGCTTTGACGCCATTGATTTCCCGGTCCAGACGCCGACCGATGCCAACCCCTCGCACCTGCTCGATTTCCGTCGCTTCCTGTCTGATGAAGTGATTGCCTTTCACCAGTTGCAGGCCGACATCCTGCGGGCGCACGCCCCCGGCCGCGACGTGCTGCACAACTTCATGGGCCTGTTTGGCGCGTTTGATCATTACAAGTTTGCCAAAAACGGCATCGACGTCGCTGCGTGGGACAGTTACCCGCTGGCCCGCACCGAAACCCAGGCCCTGCCTGAGGAAGAAAAAGCGCGCTGGGCGCGCACCGGCCACCCGGATATCTCTGCCTTCAGCCACGACCTGTACCGGGGCGTGGGCCGTGGCCGGTTCTGGATCATGGAACAGCAAGCCGGCCCGGTGAACTGGGCGCCGCACAACCCCGTCCCCGCGCCTGGCATGGTGCGTTTGTGGGCGTGGGAAGGCTTTGCCCATGGTGCGGAACTGGTGTCCTGGTTCCGCTGGCGCCAGGCCCCGTATGCCCAGGAGCAACTGCATTCCGGCCTGAACCTGCCCTCGGACGGGTTCTCGCCCAGCGGCGAAGAAGGTCTGACCGTGGGCAAAGAATTGCGCCAGTTCCCGGTGGATGCCGTCAAGACCCGCGCCCAGGTGGCCATGGTGTTTGATTACGAATCGCTGTGGTTCTGCGACATCCAGCGTCATGGCGCCAGCTTTGATTACCAGCTGCACTTGCTGGCCTGGTACAGCGCCCTGCGCCAGTTGGGGCTGGATATCGACATCCTGCCGCGTGACGCTGATTTCAGCGGCTACGCCATGGTCGTCGCCCCGACTCTGACGGTGGCCGATCTGCCGCTGGTAGAAAAGGTGAGCAAGTCTGACGCGCTGTGGCTGTTCGGCCCGCGCACGGGTTCACGCACGGCTGATTTCCATATCCCCGCCACCTTGCCGCCAGGCCCGTTGCAAGCGGTGATGCCGATCCAGGTGCTGGAAGTCGAATCCCTGCGCCCGACGCTACGCCCGCAAACCACCATTGCCGGCCAGGCTGGTGCGGCTGAGCGCTGGCGTGAGAACGTGCGCCCGATGGGCGACGTAGAAGTGCTCGCGCGCTTTGAAGACAACTGGCCAGCGCTGCTGCGCAAGGGCAACGTTCAATATGCAACCGGCTGGTTTGAGCCGGCTTTGCTCAAGCACTGGCTGGCCGAGTGTGCGCTGGAAGCAGGGCTGGAAGTAACGCATCTTGGTCTCGGGCAGCGTCTGGTGCGGCGTGGGGATGTGACGTTTGCATTCAACTACGACGCCGAGGTCTGGCAGGTGCCAGTGCCGATGGATGCGGTGGTTTTGTTTGGCACGCCGGAGTTGGGGCAGGGTGAGGTTTGTGCCTGGCGGGAGTGATTTGCGAGTGATGTGGCGCGGGTAGTCGCAATCTGGGGCGTCATTCCTGCGGAGGCAGGAATCCAGCTGCGATGTTTGTCAGCGCCGCAATACTTGAATCTTTGTTGGCGCCTGCGGCGCGGTGTTTTAGATGTCGGGGGTTGCCCGACAGCAAGCGACGTAGGGTGGATTCGGAGCGAGAGCGACAATCCACCTGCTGCTGTCTTTAAAGCCTTGAACTGCTGTTAGCGCCTTGCGGCGCGGTGTTTTGATACCGGCGGTGGCCGGAGCACGGTACTTTTCTTTGGATCGCCAAAGAAAAGTACCCAAAAGAAAGGCGACCCCTGCGACGGCGCCCTTCGGGTTCCCTGCGCTTCTCGCGAAGTCCGGCTGGCTACGGGAACTCGCTTCGCTCAAACACCCCTCCGCCGAAACCCCGGACTTCGCTGCGATGCTCGGCGCAGTCAAGGGGCCCAACGTCAAAGGCAACGGCAACCCCGAAAATCAACGGCAACGGCAACGGCAACGGCAACGGCAACGGCAACGGCAACGGCAACGGCAACGGCAATGGCAATGGCAATGGCAACGGGTGTAGCTGCTGCCGCCACATCAAATCCAGCAAGCATCCCACCACCTCGTCATTCCGGCCTTGAGCCGGAATCCAGCTGCAATGCGGGCACGCTCTGCGGGATAAGCCCCGGGCAGCGCCTCGCGCTCTTCACATCGTCGCCAGCGCGTTGTCTCCCAGCATTTCTTCTACAGTCCCCCAGAACGCGGCAACCAGCGCGCTCGCCTTGCCCGGTGGCCGCATCAGCCCGATCAGCCAGCTTGCGGCGGGGTCGGTCAGTGGCATGATGCGCACGCCAGGGTCGTCGATGGAGGTGGATGAGGGCACGATGCCCCAGGCGATACCGGCGGCGGCCAGGGCGACGACGGAGACGAAATCCTGCACGGGCTGGATCTGGGCGACGCGCAGGTCTTGTCCGGCCAGGTAGTTCATCAGGTGCGCGTGAAAGGCGGGGGCGCGGTGGTGGTCGATGATGGAGACGGGCTGGCTGGCCAGTTCTGCCAGGGTGAGCGCGGGGGACCAGCTGGCGGGGATGATTGCGATGAAACGGGCGACGACGACGGGGATGTGTGGCCAGCCGGTCGGGGCGGGAAGGCGGCAGAAGGCGAGGTCCAGCCGGCCTTCGATCAAGGCCTGGATTTGATGCTGGCTGGAAAGATCATTCAGCTCAATCTGCACTTCTGGTCGGGCGGCCCGAAAGCGTGAAATCGCCGCGGGCACGAAGACTTTGGTGCCCACGCCAAAACCGATCCGCAATGTTCCGGCGTTGCCGCCCAGTGAGGCGCGCGCTTTCCAGGCCAGTGCGTCAGCGCCGTTGACGAGTTTATGCGCGTCGGTCAGCAGGTCGCGACCGAGCGGGGTCAGTTGCGTGCCGGCGTTACTGCGGCTGAACAACGCACCGCCCAGATCGCTCTCCAGCCGTTTGATCTGTTTGGATAGCGCCGATTGCGTGACATGCAGGCGGTCGGCTGCTTCGGTGAAGTGCAGCAAATCGGCTAGCGTGACAAAAGCGCGCAGGTCTCTGAGTTCCATGATTCCATTGTGGAATGAAGTTGCTGAAAATATATCATTGGCCGGAATCAAGTGGCAGCGCGCATGCTGTTCGGTAACTCGCAAACCGGAGGTCACCATGCATCACGCCAGACTCACACCATTCCCGCAGGGCTTTCTTTGGGGCGCAGCCTCGGCCGCTTACCAGGTCGAAGGCGCGCATGATGCAGACGGCAAAGGGCCATCGGTGTGGGATGTGTTCACCCATCTGCCGGGCAAGACGTTTCAGGGCAGCAATGGCGATGTCGCGGTCGATCACTATCACCGCATGGCAGAAGACGTGGCGCTGATGAAAGAAGCGGGGCTGACGGCGTACCGGTTTTCGGTGAGCTGGCCGCGTATTTTCCCGACCGGCCGGGGTGCGGTGAATGAGGCCGGCATGGCGTTTTACGAGCGGCTGATTGATACGCTGATTGCCGCTGGCATAGAGCCCGTGCTCACGCTGTATCACTGGGATTTGCCGCAAGCCTTGCAGGATGAATACGGTGGCTGGGAAGACCGTCGCATCATTGCAGACTTTGAACACTACTGCGTGGCGCTGTTCCAGCGTTTTGCCGGCAAGGTGAAATACTGGGTGTCGCTCAACGAGCAGAACTACAACACCACCAATGCCTACCAGTTGGGCACGCACCCGCCCGCCGTGCAGGATCGCAAGCGCTTTTTTGCCGCCAACCACCACGCCTTTCTGGCCAATGCCACGGTGATTGCGGCTTTTCGCCAGCATGTGCCCAATGGTTTGATCGGGCCGAGTTTTGCGTATTCGCCGGGCTACCCGGCTTCCAGCGCGCCGGCCGATATGCTGGCGTTTGAAAACGCCGAGGAATTCACCAACTGGTGGTGGCTGGATACCTACTGCTTTGGCCGCTACCCGCAAGCGGCGCTGGCGTGGCTGCAAAAAACCGGGGAGGCGCCGGATGTCCAGCCGGGCGATGCGGCCATTTTGCAGGCCGGCCTGCCAGACTTTGTCGGCGTGAATTACTACTACACCACCACGTTTACCGATAACCCGCGTGACGGCGTGACCATGCAGCGCATCAACACCACGGGCCAGAAGGGCACCACGCCCTCCAGCGGTGTGCCGGGTTTGTATCGCACCACGCCCAACCCGCATCTGCCGACCAGCAACTGGGACTGGGCGATCGACCCCACCGGCTTGCGCATTGCGCTGCGGCGGCTGGCGTCACGTTATGACTTGCCACTGATGGTGACCGAAAACGGTCTGGGCGAGTTCGACCAGTTGCAAGCCGGTGACGCGATCCACGACGATTACCGCATCGACTACCTGCGTGCCCATCTGCAAGCTTGCCAGGAGGCCATGAGCGATGGTGTGCAACTGCTGGGCTACTGCCCCTGGTCGTTCACCGATATTCTTAGCTGGCTTAACGGTTATCAGAAGCGCTACGGCTTTGTGTACGTCAACCGCGACGAGACCGATGCCAAAGACCTGCGCCGCATCCGCAAGGACAGTTTCTTCTGGTACCAGAAGGTGATTGCCAGCGGCGGCGAGACGCTGTGACCACTGCAGCAATAAAAAAAGCGCGACAGCCGTCGCGCTTTTTTTGTGGGTTGCTGATCGCGGCTTAACCCGTGATCTGGATCTGCATGCCGGTGCTGGTGTACACCGGTGTCGCCTTGAAGCCGGCAACGTTCACGGTGCTGAACTTGCCCTGCAGCTTGCCCGCTGTGATCACGGTCAGCGTGCTGCCCACGGTCGGGGTAAAGCCGCTGGCGAACTTCACGTTGAGCGTGCCGCCGACAATGCTCACCGTGCCGCTGGCCTTCAGCTGACCCTGGCCGTTGTTGCCCAGGTTGGCTTGCGTGGTGCCCGCTGCCAGTTGCGTGTAGTTAACCGTGGTGACCGGGCTGGTGGCGTTGAACACGGCGGTGCCGCCGGCCACGTAGATATCGCCATTGCCAAAACCGGTGGCCGAATCAGCCTGCAGCGTGCCGCTGTCAATCTCGGTGCCGCCGGTGTAACTGTTATTGCCGTTGAAAACCAGCGTGCCGCTGCCAGAGAGGCTGAACTTGCCCTTGCCGGCAATATCGTTCTGCCAGTAATCCTGCGCGTTAAAGCCGCCTTGCGTGGCATCCATGGCGACGCTCACGTCGCCGTTGAACGCGCCGTAACCATCGGCCGCAGCAAACAGGTTCAGGCGGCCCCAGCCCTCGGCGTCATCCATGACCGGATAACCGGAGGCCACGGCGGTGGTCTTGAGCACAATGCGGCGCTGATCGGCGGTCAGATACGGCAGGCGGGTTTCCAGCAGGATTTCCGCATCCTTGGGCACCTGCGCGGTTTTGGTGGTGTCGGCAATCTGCGGGAAACCATAGGTCAGGCGGCGCAGGTAGTTGGCCTTGTTGGCCGCGTGATCGGCAAAGCGGTCGGTGCTGGTGGTGCCCGAATGCGCGTACTGGTTGAACGCGGCCAGTGTGCTGGTGCCGGTGGCGGCCATCAACGCGGTATGCGCTTGCGTGACGGCGGCCTGGCGGGTGGCGGCGGTATTGGCGACCAGGTTGGCGGCGACGAGCGCCTCAGACTGGATACGCCCACCCATGACATCCAGCGGCGAGTGCATGCCGGCCAGAATACGGTTCTCGCCCAGTTCCAGCGCGCGGGTGGCCATTTCCTGGAAGCGTTCCGGCACCAGATATGCCATTGCCAGACCATCGCGGCCGGCCTCGGCGGCGTGGCCGCTGGGGAAGCCGCCATCCACGTTCGGCGTGCTGCTTTCTGCCGGCACCAGCGCCGGAACGACAATCACGCTGCTGCTCCAGCGCCACGGCCGCGCGTATTTGTAAAAGCGCTTGGCCGGTTCGGTCGAGGCATTGGTGCCCATGCTGCTGATCAGATCTACCGCCGCGCCAAAGGTGGTGTTGCCCGACGATGTACCCACGCCGATATTGTTGCCGGTGTCGTTGTACAGCACGGTGGTGGCGTCAGAAGCCACGCTGGTAATCGTCGTGGTTTGCTGGGCAGCCGTGCGCCAGGCGCCGGTCAGTGGGCCCATGCCATCGGTCACGCTGTAGCCTTTCTGGCGGCGGTCATCCAGATAGGCGGCGGTGGCCTGGTCGGCGGTACGGCTGGTGGTAGCGCTGATCACGTAATTGATATTGGCGTTCAGAATGGCGGCGTTGACGATGGTGCCGTCGGTCGAGTCGCCCGGGATACCGGTCCAGCTGGACGCGACCACTGCCGGGTAGCTGCCATTGGCAGCGGCAGTGACGCCGGCATCCACAATCAGCGTGCTCGGTGTCCACAGCGCCAGATAACCATCCAGCACGCGTACGCCAGCGTTGGTGGCATCGGTGGCGTAACGGGCATCGCCACGCTGGTTGGTATAGGCGTAGTCCACAAACGGCAGGATGCTGGCTTCGTCCTGCACGGGTGCGGTGTCTACCGTGCCCAGACCGGCGGGCGCGGCCGGCACGGAGAAGTTGTCCGGGCTGGAGGTACTGGTGGTGTCATCGCTCCCGCCGCAGGCCGCCAGGGCCAGGGTAACAGCAAGGGCAATGGGCAAAAGGGCGGCGGGCGGTGCGTATCGGCAGTTGTTCATGTTGTATACCAGGCGTGTGAGAAGAAAGGCCCGCGTCATGGCGCCGGCCGTAATAAAAACGCCTGATATATTAGAAAACCAATGTGATACATCAGTGACGGGAACTTGAAGATCAAATTGCAGGAATGTGGCGCGTTGTCACATTGTGCAAGCCGCATGAATACTGAAGGCAAACCGGTTTGAACGTGGCGGTCTGTCCTGTTTTGGCCACAGCGTAAGCCAGGGTATCCAGCTGTGATCGGGTCAGATCAAAGACAGTCATTATCCGGATTGAATGTAGGTCCATGCCTACGTCTGGCGGCCAGGCGGATTGTATCGGCTTGCAGTTATTGCAAGCTTGCTATAGTTGCCAGAGACAAATATCCGGGGTAGTGACGTGACGCCACTACAGCAGAGCTACTTTCGCAAGGCAGTCGAACATTTGTATGCCTGGCCGGAGGATTTTGACCGGCTTAATCCGGCCATGGTGGCGATTGCGCAGCTAAGCGGCTCGGGCGTGGGGCATTACGTGGCGATTGACCTTTTATCCCGCCAGGTGACCGAGTCGTGCATCACCATTGCTGCGCTGGTAAAGGCCGACACGGAATACCGTGAATACTTCGGCACCATCGATCCACGTGTGGCCTGGTATTTGACGGGTGAGCCTGCCCAATGGCGCTGCGATCAGGATCGCTATGGGTTGTCGTTTGTGCGCCAGAACGAGTTTTACAACGACTTCATGATGCGCCACGGTTTTTGCCGTACCACGGCGACGGTGATGCGGCGTACCGAAAAACTGGCGGAATGCATGGTGCTGGTCCGGGCCATGGATGCGCCGGACTATAACGCCACCAGTTTGCAGCTGCTTGGCTGTATTTCTTCCCACATGGTCCGCGCGGCCCATTTGCGGGCGCGCCTGCACGAGCTACACGCACAGCAGGCGGCCGCAGCGCAGACGATGGCCATCCTGCCCTTTGGTGCCCTCTGGCTGGATGAGCGCGGGCTGGTCTGCTGGATGAACGCCGCGGCGCGCTGTTGCCTGGCGCTGGCCGATGGCGTTGCGATCCGGCAGGACAAACTCTACGCGGTGAACCACAACGCAGACCGGCAACTGCAACTGGTGTTGCGCCGCAGCCTGTGGGCGACGCCGCGGACCGGGCAGGCGCTGCGCGTACCGCGCCAGCAGGGTCAGGGTACGTTGCTGCTGTCGGTTCTGCCCATGACGCGGCCGGCCGACGAGGCCCTGGGCGCTGTCGGTACTGGTCCCTGTGCGCTGGTCATCATTCAGGACACCGCCATGCGGGCGCAGCCCCAGCCGCAGATGCTGGGGCAGATGTTCGGGCTCACCCCGGCCGAGGCCCGACTGGCGCAAGCCTTGCTCGATAACACCACGGTCGAAGAGTTTGCCTCAGCGCATGAGGTGAGCCGCACCACCGTGCGCACGCATCTGGCGCACCTGTTTGCCAAAACCGGCACCTCACGCCAGGCCGAACTGGTACGCATGCTGGGTCTGGTCAGCAGCATTCTGCCGGCGGGGGAGAGCATGTCGCGCTGGTTGTCCTGAGGGGTGTGGCGTCTGCGCTGTTTACAACTATCCAGACAAAACGGGCCGCAGATGCGGCCCGTTGTGCAAGGCGTGCCTGACGGGTTATTGCACCGGGTTGGCCAGACTGCCCCAGAGCAGACCGTTGGCTACTTTGCCGGTCAGCGTTCTGGTCTTGGCATTGGCCCAGGTCACGTAGCCTGGATTGGCCGTGTCGGTCTTGTCGGTCTCATCCATGGTGGCGTAAACCACGCCCAGTTGCGGCACGCGGTGTTCCACATCGACTTCAGTCACGTTGTAGCTGTTGCCGGACTGTGTCTGCGTGAAGGTGGCGGCCAGCCGGCAGGTGGCAAATGTCCCCAGCGGTGTGGTGATGCTGCTGCGGCCGCTATAGGTGTACTGGCCGGTCAGGCTGGTCGTGCTGACCGAGCCGGGCGTGGTCCAGCTGTTCTGCTCGTACTGGTTGATGGTGGCAGAGACGGTTTCGCCCTTGCGCAAACCGTCGACCCACACCAGCGGCATGGTGGTCGGTTTGTCGTAGAACACGCGCTGATAGTATCCCGGTGCGGCTGGCGATGAGCCTGAATTGCTTGCGTCGGCATCTTGTTCCCAGCCTGCCGGCGCACCCCAGGCATCCTGCCAGGTATGCCCGTTCAGTATCCAGGCCACGCCATCGTTGCTGCCGCCAGGCCGTGTTGTCGGTGCCGGGCTGCTGCCATTCCAGCTGCCGTTCACGTAGTAGCGGTTGGTCACATCCCCACCGCCAGAGACCGTCGTGGCCGTGCCGGAGACATAGGCGTAGTAACTCTGGCCGGTTACCGGTGTGTCTTGCGTAACAAGGCCGCTGTTACGCCAGGACCAGCCCGTCGCGACCCCGGCGTTGTAGGTGGTGACCAGATCCTTGTCTTGCCGATACACGCTTTGCGCGGCATGGGTGGTGTCGGCCGAGCTTGCCAGGCTGGCCGGGAGCGTGGTGCTCTTGAGGCAACTGCCCAGCGTACTGTCATCAGGCAGCAGCGACTGGCCGTAACCGGTCTGGCCCACTACCGCACCGACCAGATCACGGTTGTTGACGGCTTTCCATGTGACAACGCCGTTGGCATTGGTGTCGGTCTCGCTGTACTCGCGGCGGACCACACCCAGCACAGGCACGGTATACATGGTCTGCTGGTACTCCGTTTTGGTGACATTGTCGGCGGCAAGGATCGTGCCGTTGGTGGTATAGCGGCACACATTGAGCGAGCCCAGCGGCGTAGAGATGGTCTGCTTGCCGGTGTAGGTAAGCGTGTAATGCTCTTGCGAGGGTGAATTGCTGGTATCGCCGACCATATAGCGGGTGCGCTCATAGTTCGCGCCGCTGCCCGTCAGTGCATCTAGCGGCTGCTCTGCGGCAACGTTTGCCGCGTAGTAAAAGCCGAAGCGGTAAGCGCCGCTGGCAAAGGCCGTTGCCGGGTTATCCGGGTTGCCCTGTTCCTGGTAGCCAAGGTAGGCGCCGCCCGTGGAGGCGGAGTAGTCGGTGGAGTCCAGATACCACGCCAGGGGCGTCTGGTTTGTACTGCGCACGATCATCCGGGTGGGGCTGGCAACCGCCGTGATGCCGCCGCCGCTGTTTTGCCAGTCCACGTTGAGCTGGCGGGGTTTAGTCTCCCAGAGGGTAGCGTTGTCGGTGCCCTCGGTGTCCACCCCGCGCGAGTTGCTCCGGGTCAGCGTGCCAGAGGCATTGAAGCTTTGCTGCAAATAGCTGGTGGAGATCCAGCGACCATTGATATCCGGCACGCTGCTCAGCGTGCTTTGCGTCACGCTGGCGGGCAACGGGCTATTGAGCGTCAGATCCGTCAGGCAGCCGCCATAAGTGGAGGTATCAATGTTGGCAGATGGCGGCGTCCCCCCCGAGGGCGGCGTGCCACCGTTATTTTGTGTGGTGGTTTGCGCCAGTTGGGCCATGAACGCCGTCAGGCTGGGAAGCGTGGCAGAGGTGGTTTCCAGCACCTGATCCGCCGCATTGCCCGCCACAATGGGGGTACTGAAGAAGTCCCCGATATTGGTCGGGTCGATACCGGCCGCCGTCAGCGCCGTTTGTACCTGCTGGCGGGCGCTGGCAATGCTGGTGGCATTGATCAGCGATGAAGCCTGACTGCTGGTGCCCACCAGGGCAAAGAAATCCGCAGGCATTTGCCCAGATAGCGCCGCCACCACCATGCTGGTCAGTGGTGTGACATTGGCGGTGCCCCCGCTGGCAGAAACGGAATACAGATCGCCACCCGGCTGCCCGTTGCTGGCCTTGATGATCAAAGGTGCAACGAGACCGGCCAGCGTGGATTGCGACAAGGTGTAATTGCCATTGGCATCGGCCGTGGTGGTCACGGTTTTGCCCGTGCTGTCCTTGACCAGCACCGTGGCGCCGGCCATGACCTGGCCGGTGGCCACGGTCCCGCTCATGGCCGAGGCCGAGGTGCCGGTGCTGCTTGTGCTATCACCACCGCCGCCACCGCAGCCCGTCACAAGGGCTGCGGCAATCAGACAGGACAGCAGCGAGGGTAGCGCCCGGCCGGTGGCGGGGCGTGTGCGCTTCAGTGTCATGGCTCATCTTCCCGATTCTGGAGTGTTATTGATTGATCAGCGGTGCCTCGCCCGCCTCCGGCCCGCGCCAGATTCATGTTGCGATGCACTGTGCGGCGATTTTAGGAGGCCACCTGGCCGCTCAGCCTCATCTGTATGAATGAGATCAACTGCGCGTTGGTCGGCCAGTGTCCGCAAGGGTTTGCCGGGCCAGGGCAGGCCGACCGGCGGCGGCGTTTCATCATGCAAATGAACGAGGCCGGCCCATGTTGGCGCTTTGCATACTTGCCAAAGACACACGTCGGTCACGGGCACACGCGGAGGGCATGATGACGAAGTGGCTGTTTTGCAGCGGCTTTTCTGCCACCTTGCTGCTGTTGGGATTGTCTTTGGGCCAGCACAGCACGGCTGGCGATGAGCCGGTTGTGTTTGAAGACAGTTTTGCCAACCCGCTTGATGCACGCTGGACCGGCAACAAGGCCGCATCACACGGTGGCAAGGTCGTGGCTGACCCGCTGGGCGCGGGCAAGGTGCTCACCTTCAAAAAACCGGTCTTTGGCGGAGACATGTTCAGCGCGCGCGCCATCGCGGCCGGGCACTATCACCTGAGCGTGGACTATCTGGTCACCCATTGCCCGGATGTGCGTTGTGGCGGCGTGGTTGGCCTTGTGGGTGACGATGGCAAAGAACTGATGTGGTTGTTCGGGCCCTTCAATGTCCAGAAGACAGACGACTATCCCGGTGTCACCTTCGGGCAGGAAGTGCCCGCACCGGCGCAGTGGACTGCGCTGGACGCAGACTTCACCTCGCCGCAACCCTTTCACCTGGTACTGGAGCACTGGAATGCAGACGGCGCGCGCGAAGGTCAGGTGTATTACCGCAACCTGAAGCTGGTGCAACGGTTGTAGCGCCCGCCCCAGGTGGTGCATTGCTACAAACAAAACGGGCCGCAAATGCGGCCCGTTGTTGATGGCTGGGAAAGATCAGCTTACTGCAATTGATTCAGCAGCTGGCTCCACAGCGTACCGCCTGCCAGCGACTCACCATAGTTGGTGTGGCCAATGATCACACCGGTCAGATCACGGTTGTTGGTCATGCTGAAGATCATGTGGCCGTTGGCATCAAGATCCGTTTCGCTATAGGTACGGCGCACGGCACCCAGGGTTGGCGTGACGTAGAGCATCGTCGAGTAGACGACAGAGGCGCGCGTGCCGATCGTAATGGTGCCATTTGCGGTGTAGCTGCACACATTGAGCGAACCCAGCGGGGTGGTGATGGTTTGCATGCCGTAGAAGGCGACCCTGTAGCTGTCTGTTGTCGCGGTTTTGGTCGCATCATCCAGTGTGTAGCGGGTACGGCTGTACCACTGACCCGAACTGGTCGCGGCATCCAGCGGCTGTTCTGCGGTCTGGCCGGCGGCAAAATAGAAGCCCCTCCGGTAATCTGCGCCCTCCTCAACACTTGCCGGATTGTCGGCGTTGCCGTTTTCCTGGTAACCCAGATACGCACCACCAATGGTGGCAAAGTAATCATTCAGGTTCAGATGGAACGCCAGGTGGTCGCCGTTGGTGCTGCGTACGATCAGCTGAGTGGGCTGAGCCTGTGCGGTGATCGGGCCATTGTTGTCCTGGAATGCCACGCCGGATTGTCGCGGCTGCATTTCCCAAACGGCGGCGTTGGCGCCTTCAGTATCCGCACCGCGCGTGACGCTCCAGGTGGGGTTCCCGTAGGCATCCACGTCGGCCATCTTGTAGCTGGTGGCAATCCAGCGTGCATTGATCGCCGGCAGCGTGGTCAGCGTGGTCCGGGCGATGCCGGACGGCAGCGTGTCGCTCAGTGCAAGGCTGGTCATGCAACCACCGAAGGTGGATGTGTCTGCATTGGCGGACGGCGCCGTGCCACCAGACGGTGGTGTGCCGCCGTTGTTTTGCGTGGTGGCCTGGGCCAGTTGCGCGGTAAACGCGGTGACGCTGGGCAGGGTGGCGGAGGTGCTTTCCAGGACCTTGTCGGCTGCGTTGCCGGCCACGATGGTGGCGCTGAAAAAGTCGCCGATATTGGCCGGATCAATACCGGCTGTGGTCAGCGCGGTTTGTACTTGCTGGCGGGCCGCGGCCACGTTGGCGGCGGTGATCAGCGCAGATGCCTTGCTGCTGGTGCCAAACAGGTTGAAGAAGTCGGCCGGCAACTGGCCGGACAGCGCCGCGACCACCATGCTGGTCAGCGGGGTCACGTTGGCGGCACCGGCAGTCCAGGAGACCGAATACAGATCGCCACCGGGCTGGCCGTTGCTGGCCTTGATCAGCAGCGGCGCGGTCAGGCCGGCATACACGGCTTGCGACACGCTGTAGTTGCCGTTGGCATCCGCGGTCGCCGTGACGGTTTTGCCGCTGCTGTCCTTGATGGTGATGGCCGCACCCGCCATCACCTGGCCCGTTGCGACGGTGCCGGTGACGGCCGCAGGCTGGCTGGTGGAGGGCGAACTGGTGCTGGCAGAACCTCCGTCACCGCCGCCACACGCGGACAGCACCGCAGCGGCCATGACGCAAGACAAAAGGGGAGGGAGTGCCCGGCGCAATGCGGGGCGTGCGCGTTGAGATTTCATGACTCATCTTCCTGGGTCTGAGGTTGTTATTTGTATGCGCGCGTATCGGGCCGGCCAGCGCCATGCCCAAGCCGATTGCCATGCCAGCAGGCGGTGATGGCAGTCTTTGATTGCAAGGTGGCGTGATGCAGCAGAAGGGGCGGCGGGATCGCGGGTCGCTTATGTAGGTTTATGTATCGAAAAACCGTTTTTTTGCGACCAGGTGACACTGTGTCATGTGCAGATTTTGGGTCAAGTCTGATTGACCTGGAATTGGCGGGTCGTCGTATTCCTGCAACATGGATGGTTACTCAACGCAAACTGGCGACGCGATGACGCCAATGGACTCAATCCGTATTGATGTGCAGGCGTAAATGCAGGCTGCGATACGCGCGTGGCGAGGTGCCGGTGGCGCGCTTGAACACCCGGCGAAAATATCCCGGATCATCAAACCCGCACTGCAGGGCGATCTCATCAATGGTGTGTTTGCCATCGGTGAGCAAATTGGTGGCGTGGCGCACGCGCCGGGTGTGGATGGCTTCGGTCAGCGTGCACTGGTAATGCTTGCGGAACACCCGGCCCAGATAGTCCGGGTTGCAGGCCAGTTGGGCCGCCAGGCTGGATGCGGTAATCGGCAGGTGAAAACTGGTGCGGATCAGTGCTTCAGCCCGGCCGGCCAGCACGGCAGACTGGCTGTCGAGCACACCGCCGACAGCGCGTGACGAGGTGACTTCCCACAGCATCTGCATGGCCATCAGGTTCATGGGCACGGCGCGTTCGCCCAGCAGGGCCTGTTCGTTGAGCAGCCGCCGGAACAGGCCGGTCATGTGTTCCGGCCGGCTGACATAGGCGTGCTGGGGTACTTGCAACTGGGTGGCATCGTCGCACTGTAGCGGCGCGGGCAGCGTGAAATGCACCCAGAAGAACTGCAAATCCGGCGGATAAGCCGCAGTGCCGCCGTGCTCCCGGTCTGGCCAGAGCAGCAGCGTTTCTTCTTCGCCCACCTCAAAACGGCGGCCATCTTCTTCAATACCCAGGATGCCGCGCTTGACGTAAATCAGCTCAAACGAGTCGATCACCCGGCGCGGATGCGTGCCTACCCCGCGGGAGATAAACAGCCCGCCGTTGGAGACATGCACTGGCATATGGACATTCAGGCTAAGTTGCGTATCCATGGTCGAAAAGTCGGAATTGTCCTATTGCGCAAGGTTTTCGTCATCTTGTCGGCCATTACAGCGGGCGTCAACATGCTCACACATCGCCGCCCCGGTTTGGGGCAGTCGGAATGGCAACAGACCATTCCCTGCGGTGTCCTGGTCGATAACATGGAGGAGACAGAAAATGACAATTTCTGCTTTTGTAAAACGACTTGCAGGTGTACTGGGCACTTCTGCCCTGGTGGTCAGCGCGAACGCGCACGCGGAAGAAATCAGCTTCTGGGTCCGCGCTGCCGATCAAGCTTTTGTAGAACCCATGGTCAAGGCGTGGAACGACAAACACCCCACGAAAGTGGCCCTGACCGTGATCCCCAGTGACGATTTTGTCACCAAGTTCGGCACTGCTGTTGCCGGTGGCGGCGCGCCGGATGTGGTCGCCATTGACCTCATTTTTGTGCCGGCATTTGCCCAGGCCGGCCAGTTGAGTGACCTCTCGGCAGAAGTCAAAACGCTGCCCTACGCCAAAGCGCTGTCGCCGTCCCATATGCGCCTTGGCGCCTATAACGGCAAGCAGTATTCCGTGCCCTTCAGCGCGGAAAGCTCCATCCTGTTGTACAACAAGCAACTGTTCAAACGCGCCGGCCTGAACCCGGATGCCCCGCCGAAAACCATGGCGGAAATCCAGGCTGCGGCCAAGAAGATCACCGCGCTGGGCGGCGGCGTGAAAGGGTTTTATTTCTCTGGCGCGTGCGGCGGTTGCAACGTGTTTACGCTAACGCCGTATGTATGGGCGTCAGGCGGGGATGTGCTCTCGGCCGATGGCAAGAAAGAAACGCTGGATAACCCCGCGCTGCGCAACACGCTGACCATGTACCGCCAGATGTGGACGGACGGAATGATCCCGGGCGGGGCCAAAACGGATAACGGCAGCAACTTCATCAATCCGTTCTTCACCGGCAAGATCGGCATGATGGGCTCGGGCGCGTTCTCTATCGGGCTGTTGAAAAAGGAACACCCGGAGATCGAGTTTGGCGTGGCGCCGTTGCCAGGCGCCAAGGGTGGTTCGGCCAGCTTTGCCGGTGGCGATTCCATTGCCATTCCGGCGACCTCAAAGAACAAGAAAGCGGCCTGGGAGTTCATCACCTGGTGTCTGTCGTCTGACGTGCAGATCGACCAGTTTGCCAAGGGCGGCAGTATTCCGGTGCGCGCCGACTTTGCCGACAACACCTACGCCAGACAAGACCCGCGTGTGGGTGTCGTGTCTGCCGCCATGCAATCGGGCAGAACGCCGTATTCGCCTTACTTCAACCAGCTCTTCAACGACCCCAATGGCCCCTGGCTGGCCATGATCCAGGAAGCCGTGTTCGGCAAGGGGGTTGATCCGGCGATCAAGGATGCGCAAGGGCGCTTCCAGCAGATCCTCGGTCACTGAGCGCACGTTGAACCCAAGTGCCTGGCGGTGGCTGGCTGGTGCCGCTGCCAGGCTGGAGGCGAGAACACATGACTGCGCTCATCCGCCGTGTGCCGGCAAGGCAGCTTGCCGGGTACTGGTTCATCCTGCCCTGTCTGACGGTGACCACGCTGTTTTTCATCGTGCCGCTGTTCATGACGATCTGGATGTCGTTCAACCAGTGGCCGCTGCTGGGCCACCCGACATTCAGTGGTTTTTCCAACTATGTTGATCTGCTCCAGGATTCCTCGTTCTGGGCCAGTTTGTGGTTCACGGTCAAGTACACGCTGGTGGTCACGCCGGCCATTTTCATCCTGGCGTTTGCGCTGGCCTTGCTGGTCCACCGCAGTGTCGGTTTTGTCGGGTTTTTCCGCACTGCGTATTTCTTGCCGGTGGTGATCGGCATGACCGCCGCCAGCCTGTTGTGGACCTGGATGTTCAACGATCAGGTGGGCATTTTCAGCGCCATCCTGATGGACCTGCATCTGATCGACGAACCCGTGCAGTGGCTGGCAGAAACCAACTCTGCACTTGGCTCCATCGTGGTCATGGTGCTGTGGAAAGCCGCCGGTTTCACCATGGTGATCCTGCTGGTGGGTATGCAGGCCATTCCGGAAGACCTCTATGAAGCCGCCAGGCTGGATGGCGCCGGGCGGGTGCAGCAGATCCGCTATATCACCATCCCGATGATGCGCCGCACCTTTGCGCTGGCGCTGGTCATGTCGGTGATCGGTTCTTTCCTGGCGTTCGAGCAGTTTTACGTGATGACCCGGGGTGGCCCGTTCAACAGCACCATCACCGTGGTGCACTGGATTTACCGCGCCTCGTTCACGTATTTCAAGCTCGGTTATGGCGCGGCCATGTCGGTCGTCCTGTTGTTGATCCTGCTGGCGCTGTCGGTGCTGCAGTTGTACTTGCTGAGAGACGACAATGACTAACTCCGTCCATATCGCGCTGGAGGCGCCGGCCTTGCCGGTCGACGTTGCACCCGCCAGCAAGCTCTTCAAGGAACGGCTGGTCAACACGGCGTATTACCTCATCGCCACCGTGCTGGCACTGATGTTCCTGTTCCCCATCTTCTGGTCGTGCATGACGGCGCTGGAGACCTCGTCAGAAGCCATGGCTTCGCCGCCGCATTACTGGCCCAGCCGGTTCTCGCTGGAGAACTTCATCAATCTGGCGCATTACGGCCAGGGCATTGGCCAGTATCTGTGGAACAGCACGTCCGTGGCGCTGATCACGGTAAGCGCCACGGCGGTGCTCTCTACGCTGGGCGGTTACGGGTTTTCCAGATTCCGTTTTCCAGGTCGCAATGTGTTTTTCATGCTGATCCTGGCCACGCTGATGATCCCGTTCCAGTCCATCCTCAACCCGCTGTTTATCTTGCTGCGCACCCTGCACTTGCAGGACACCCGGCTGGGGCTGGCGCTGGTGTACACCACGTTCCAGCTGCCGTTCTCGGTGTTCATGATGCGCAACGCCTTCGATGCCGTCCCGCGGGAGATCGAAGAAGCGGCGGTGCTGGATGGCTGCCGCCCGCTGACCATGCTGCGCCTTGTCATGTTGCCGCTGGTGGGGCCGGGCCTGGTGACGGTTTGCCTGTTTGCCTTTTTTGGTTCCTGGAACGAGCTGCTGGCCGCGCTGATCCTGATCTCTGACGCGCGCCAGTTCACCTTGCCGGTGATGCTGCTCAACGCCCAAAGCGGCCAGTTGGGCGCCGTGAACTGGGGCCTGATGCAGGCCGGGATCACGCTTTCCATCCTGCCGTGTGCCGCGCTCTTTTTGTTGCTGCAACGCTATTACATCCACGGTCTTGTGGCCGGTGCTGTCAAGTAATGATTGAAAAACAAGGGGTTGTGTATGAATTCGCCTGATCGGATCAGCAAATATGCCGTTGATTTCAGCCGTTCCTGCCATGTGCAACTGCGCCCGGTGCCCGTTGGCGCAGTCACGCTGGGCGGAGACTTCTGGCAGCCGCGCATGGCGCGCAATGTCGCCGTCACGCTGCCCTCGCAATATGCCCTGCTGGAGAGCACGGGCCGGCTGAATAATTTTCGCCGGCTGACGGGGGAGTGCACCGACCCGTACGCCGGTATTTTTTTTAACGATTCAGACGTCTACAAGTGGCTGGAAGCGGCCGCCTGGGCGCAGGTTCATGGCCCGGTGCCGGAACTGGAAAAACACGTTGATGAAGCCATCACGCTGATCGAAAACGCCCAGGAAGCGGATGGTTATATCAACACGTATTTCAGCCTGGAACGCAAACACCTGCGCTGGACTGATCTCAGAGACCTGCATGAAATGTACTGCGGCGGGCATTTGATCCAGGCGGCCGTGGCGCATCACCGCGTTACCGGCAGCGACCGGCTCTTGAATGTGGCCACCCGCTTTGCTGATCTCTTGTGCGAGTTGTTCGGCCCGGTTGAACAAGGCAAGCGCGTGGCGGTAGATGGCCATGAAGAAATCGAAATGGCGCTGATTGAACTGGCGCGGGAAACCGGTAACTCGCGCTATCTGCAGCAGGCCAGGTTCTTTATCGAGGCGCGCGGCCAGCGCACGCTCACGGGTGGGCGCTGGGGCGTGGACTACTTTCAGGATCACGTGCCCATCCGCGAAATGACCACGCTGTGCGGCCACGCGGTGCGCGCGCTGTACATGGCGTGCGGCGTGACTGATCTGGCACTGGAAACCGGCGACACCAGCTTGCTGGACGTGCTGGAAAAACAATGGACCAACCTTGTCACCCGCCGCATGTATATCTCTGGCGGGCTGGGTTCGCGCCATGATGGTGAAGCGCTGGGCAAGGATTTTGAACTGCCCAACGAGCGCGCCTACACCGAAACCTGCGCCGCCATCGGCAGCATGATGTGGAACCACCGCCTGCTGGCCGCCACCGGGCACGCCCGCTATGCCGATCTGATTGAATGGACGCTCTACAACGGCATGCTGCCAGGCTGGGGGCTGGACGGGAAACACTATTTCTACGTGAACCCGCTGGCCGACGATGGCGAACATCACCGTCAGCCGTGGTACGACGTGGCCTGCTGCCCGCCCAACGTCGCCCGCACCCTGGCCGAGCTGCCCGGTTACGTCTACAGCACCAGCGAAGACGAAATCTGGGTGAACCTGTACATGCACAGCGAAGCGCAGATCCCGCTGGGCGACCGCGTGGTGGCGCTGTCCCTGCGTTGCAACTATCCGTGGGATGGCCACATTGATCTGACCGTGGGCACGGCCGGCAGCTTTGCCATCAATGTGCGTATTCCCGGCTGGTGCCAGCAAGGCGCGACGGTGCGGGTCAACGGTGACGCCGTGGCCGGCCGCGTGGTGCCGGGCGAGTACCTGACCATTGAGCGGCTATGGAAACCGGGCGACGTGATCGCGCTGGATTTCCCCATGACCATCCAGATCTGGCAAAGCCATCCGCACCTGCACGACAACGCCGGACGCGTGGCGTTGTCACGCGGGCCGGTGCTGTATTGCCTGGAAGGCGTTGATCACCCGGGCGGCGATCTGCAAGACCTGGTGCTCAAGGGCGATGTGCCGCTTGAGGCGGTGTTTGAACCTGGCCTGCTGGGCGGGGTGATGGTGCTCAACGGCGCCGCCCACCGCCAGACGCCCGACGATGCCTGGCGCAATGCCCTGTACCGGCCGGTGACCACCGCCAGCCAGAGCGCCGGGCCCAGCCAGCCGCTGCGCGCCATCCCGTATTTTGTCTGGCAAAACCGCGGCGCTTCCAGAATGGCGGTCTGGCTGGCGCATGACGGCCAGTGCGGCTGCGGCGCCTGAGGAGCGGATCATGGCCAGCTTGCAACTCAGACACATCGTCAAACAGTACGACCCGGCCGGGCCGCAGATCATCAAGGATTTGTCGATGGACATCCACGACGGCGAGTTTGTCGTGTTTGTCGGCCCGTCCGGCTGCGGTAAATCGACCATGCTGCGCATGATTGCCGGGCTGGAAGACATCAGCAGCGGCAGCCTGATGATTGATGGCGTGCGCGCCAACGATATCGCCCCGTCCGAGCGCGGTGTGGCCATGGTGTTCCAGAGCTACGCGCTGTACCCGCACATGACGGTGGGCGAGAACATGGGCTTTGCGCTCAAGCTGGCCGGCCATGACCCGCGTGCAGTGCGCGAGACGGTCGGCAAGGCGGCAGAGATTTTGCAATTGTCGCACTTGCTGGAGCGCAAGCCGCGCGCCTTGTCGGGCGGGCAGCGGCAACGGGTGGCCATTGGCCGCGCCATTGTGCGCAAGCCCAAGGTGTTTTTGTTTGACGAGCCGCTCTCCAACCTGGATGCCGCCTTGCGCGTGAACATGCGGATCGAACTGGCCCGGCTGCATAAAGAACTGGGCACCACCATGATCTACGTGACGCACGACCAGGTGGAAGCCATGACGCTGGGCACGCGCATTGCGGTGTTCAACCAGGGCACGGTGGCGCAAATGGGGCCACCCGTGGCGCTGTACGAGCGCCCGGCCAACCAGTTTGTCGCCGGCTTTCTGGGCTCGCCCACCATGAACTTCATTGCGTGCGCGCCGGCCTCGGCCAGCCGCAGTGATGGCGTGGGGGTAGAGATCGGCGGCGGGCATCGCATTACCGTGCCCAATGTAACCATGGATCAACAGGGTCTGCCCGCCACGCTGGGTATCCGGCCGGAGCATGTGCACATTACGGCCGGGGGCGAGGGTCTGGCGGCACGCGTTGATTTTGTGGAACACCTTGGCGACCACCAGGTGGTGCATAGCAAGCTCTTGCACAGTGATCAGCGCGTGGTGGCCAAGGTGCCCATGAATATCCAGCTGGATGGCGACAACCCGCTGATCGGCCTGAGCTTTAACCCCGCCGCCTGCCGTTTGTTTGATCAGCAAGGCGTGGCGGTCAACTGATCTGCAACGGCCGGTTCTGTCAGACCGGCCGTTGTGGTGCCGCCGTTTTGCCGTTCTTCAATTTCGCAATTGCGGCTAAGTGCGCGGGCCATTCATGCGCAATACTGCGCAGCATGAACCCGCGACAATCCCAGGCGCTTTACCGTGAGCGCATCGCTCTGGCTGTGGCCGCCATCGTGCGTGAGCCGCTGGCCGATCACACGCTGCACAGTCTGGCAGCGCTGGCGCATTTTTCGCCGTTTCATTTTCACCGGGTTTATCTCAGCGTCACGGGTGAGACCGTGGCCGCCACCATCCGCCGGGTGCGGCTGGCACAGGCCACGCGGCAACTGGTCCGCACCGAACCCAGCGTTACCCGGATCGGCCAGGATGCCGGCTACGATAGCCCGCAAGCGTTTTCCCGCGCGTTCCGCCAGTTTGCGGGCGCCTCGCCGCTGGCATTTCGCCAGCGCTTGCAGGCCGGCCCGGTGGTCTCGCTGGAAACCCTGCCGGCGCTGCATATCCACGCCCTGCGCCACGTGGGCCCGCCGGCCACCATTGCGCATACCCAGCGCCGGCTGCGTCTGCTGCTGGGGCAAACGCCGGTGCGCGCCCGGCTGGGGCTGGCCTGGGGCGATCCGGAGCAAGGTGAAGACTTTGTCTATTACGCTGGCGCAGAACTGGCTACCCCGCTGCCGCCCACGCCAGACGTGCAGACCCTCAGTATTTTGCCTGGCCTGTACGCCGTGCATACGCTGACCGGCCCGTATACGCAGATCGGCGCGGCCATCAGTGCGCTGTATGCCACGTGGTTGCCCCAGAGCGGTTATGAGCCAGAGAACCGCCCTGTGCTGGAACACTATCTGAACTCGCCCAGAGACACCGCGCTTGCCGCGCTGCAAACCCGGTTGATGATTCCCGTGCGCGCGCTGGGCGCCCTTGAAGGAGCTGGTGCATGAAATCGGTTCGCCATGGGTTACTTGCCGGTCTGTTGGTCATCAGCAGCCTGTGTGCGCACGCTGCCGGTTTTGCCTGGATCAGCGTGCCGGCCGATGCCGAGGGCCCGGCGCTCAAGGGCGCGGTCTGGTATCCGAGCGCCACCGCGCCCACGGCGCTGGCACTGGGCCCGTTCACCCTGAATGTGGCCAAAGATGCGCCGGTGCAAGGCGATCAGCTGCCGCTGGTGGTGATGTCGCACGGCACTGGCGGCAGCGCCCTGGGACATCTGGATACCGCCATGACGCTGGCGGAGGCCGGCTTTGTGGTGGCCGCCATCAATCATCCCGGCGACAACTTTGAAGACCTGAGCCAGCAGATGCATGTCGCGCCGTTTTACGCGCGCCCTCGGGATATCTCGCGCCTGATTTCCTGGATGACCCGCAACTGGCCGCAGGCCAGCCATATCAACCCGCAAGCCATCGGTTTTTTCGGGTTTTCCCGCGGCGGGTATACCGGCCTTGTCAGTATTGGCGCGGTGCCGGATCTCAAACAGGGCGCAGCCTTTTGCGTGCATCAGCCTGACTTGCCGTTCTGCACGGAAATCAAAGGCCCGCTGCCGCCCTGGCCGCCAGCCGATACCCGGATCAAGGCCGCCGTGATTGTGGACCCGCTGTCCGTGTTTAACGCCGCCGGGCTGGCGCAGATCACGGTGCCGGTGCAGTTGTGGGCCTCCGCCTATGGTGGCGATGGCGTGACGCCAGAGAGTGTCGCCGCCATTCGCGCCGCGCTGCCCCATGCGCCGGAGTTCTACAGCGTGGCAGGGGCGGGCCACTTCAGTTTCCTGGCGCCATGCCCGGCGCAAATGGCCGCAGCCCGGCCCGGCCTGTGTAACGATCGGCCGGGGTTTGACCGCGTGGCGTTTCATCAGCACTTCAATGCGCAAGTGACGACGTTTTTCCAGTCACATCTGGCCGCGCCAGCAGCACATTAAGGTCAACCGCATCGGCCATGGCCTGGTTGCCGGCATCGCCCGGGTGCAGATGATCGCCCGAGTCATACGCGGCATTGAGCCGCAGCGGGTTGGCCGGGTCGCGCAGCTGCGCGTCAAAATCAATCACCCCGTCAAACGCCTGGCTGGTTCTGATCCACTGGTTAACCTGCTGGCGCAGCGTATCTTTGTCTGGCTGGTAGTAGTTATCCAGCGGTGTGCCCGGCAAGGCCCCCTGAAAAGGCGTGAGCGTGCCCCCGATCACCCGCAGGCCGTGCGCGTGGGCCTGGGCGATCAGCCTGGTGTAGCCCGCGGTCAGCATGGCCAGTGTCGGCCGCGCGGCGTGCGGGGCAAACGCGGTGCCGGGCCAGCTGATGTCGTTGATCCCCAGCAGCACAATCAGCGTATCGACGCCGGGCTGCGCCAGTACATCCCGCATCAGCCGCGCGCTGGCGTTCTCGCCCATGCCATCAGACAACAAACGCCCGCCGGAAATACCAGCATTGATGACCGCCACGCCCTGCGGCGCCAGCCGTTGCGCCAGCAGATCAGGCCAGCGCGTGTCGGCGTTGAGGCTGGCGGTGGCGCCATCGGTGATCGAATCACCCAGCACGGCCACCGTGCGTGTCTGTGCCGGGGCATCGACCAGAACGCCGCTGAGCAAAATGCGGGCGCTGGTGGTCTGCACCCCGGCCGCAGCGATGGCGACGGGCGCGGCGCTGCTCGTCTGGTCGCCCGGCATGATCCACGCGGTTTCCCGGCCGTCCCAGTGAAAGGTGGTCAGCGGCGTGGCCTGGGGCAGATACAGATTGACCACCAGCCGGGCCCGCGCGGGTAATGGCAGCGCCAACGGGTCGCTGATCAAGGTTGCGCCCGGGGCGATGCTGGCCGCGCGCTGGCCGGCAAACAGCAAGGCGCGCGGTGCGGCACCCGGCACCGCAATGCTGGCGCGGCCCAGCTGGACGGGCTGTGTGCCATAGGTATTGGACAGCACCACACGCAGTTGCGAGCCGCCAAGGCTGACGCGCAATGACTGGCGGACGGTCTGATCCGCCAGCGCATCGGGCACGCGGCTGGGCAGCACAAACCCGGCATCCCACACGCGCTGCGGGCTGGCGGTCCAGGTGGCAATCCAGTGCGCTTGTGTTGCATCGGCCCGGGCCAGCGTCATGACCATCATCAAGGCCAGTGCCAGCCAGCGCAGCGGGGCAGGGCGGATAAACAAATGGGTTTGCATCGTCTGTGACTTCATCGTTAAGTGGTGAGTCAATGATGAAATCAACGACATGAATGAACTAGACTGCAGCCAGGAACAACATTTGTGACCTCAATTCATGGCCAGACTGGATATCAACCGCGCCGGCGAGCTGGAAGTCTTTGTCCGCGTGATCGAACTGGGCGGGTTTTCTGCCGCTGCCCGCGCCTGCAACATGACGCCTTCTGCCGTCAGCAAACTGGTGTCGCGGCTGGAACAACGGCTGGGCGCGCGGCTGATCAACCGCTCTACCCGCCAGTTGAAACTGACGCCGGAAGGCTGCGTGTTTTACGAGCGCGGTATCCGCGTGCTGGCTGATCTGGATGAAGCCGAGCGCTGCGCCAGCATTCACAGCACGCCGCGCGGCCGGGTGCGCATCAACGCCAACGTGCCCTTTGGCCATCACTTTCTGTTGCCGCTGACGCCGCAGTTTCTGACGCAGTATCCGGATGTCACGCTGGATATCGTGCTGACGGATGAAGTGGTGGATATCCTGGAACAGCGCACCGATGTCGCCGTGCGCGCCGGGCCGCTCAAGTCATCCAGCCTGACCGCCCGCAAACTGGGCCAGACCCGCATGATAATCGTCGCCGCCCCCGCTTGCCTGGCGCGCCACGGCACGCCCGTAACGCCGGATGACCTGCTGGCGCACAACCGGCTGGGGGCAAACTATGCGCGCTCACAATCCGGCTGGCCGCTGCGCCACGAAGGCCAGGACATCACCGTGCCGGTGAGCGGCAACGCCCAAGCCAGCGATGGCGAAGCGCTGCGCCACCTGGCGCTGGCCGGGCTGGGGCTGGCACGGCTGGCCGCATTCCAGGTCAAGGACGACATCGCCGCCGGGCGCCTGGTGCCCGTGCTGGAACACGCCAACCCGGGCGACGAAGAAGAAGTGCACGCCGTGTTTGTCGGCCAGGGCAGTTACCTGCCGCTACGGGTGCGGGCGCTGCTGGATTTTCTGGTGGAGAGGGTGCGGATGTGAATCACCTGCCAGGCCATCCGGCCCGGCAGGCTTGCCCGGATCAGTTCGTCAGAAGGTCGTCGTCACGCTGCCGTACACGCTTCTGCGTGCGCCGTATTGCGGGGCGCCGACGCCTACGCCGGTGCCGTCGCGCAGCAGGTAAACGTGATCGAACACGTTAAGCAACGCCAGGCGGCCTTCAATCTGCAGGTTGCTGGCGGTTTTCCAGGTGTGCGTATACGCGGTGTTGAACACGGTGTACGACGGCAGCGAGGCGCTGTTGGGCGCGCCGCCGTCCGGGGTGCGTCTGAGGCCGCTGCCAAATAGCATGTCGCCGCTGACCAGATTCTGGCCGAAACGGTAGCTCACGCCTGACGACGCGGTCCAGGTCTGGTCGTGGTCCAGATAGATATCGTGGTTGGCGATATACGCCAGTTCATCCGGATCAAACAAAGACTGGCCAGAGACAATGTGCTTGCCTTGCGCCTTCTGGTACGCCACGTTCAGGTAGCCGTTCCACGGGCCGCTGCCCCAGGTGGCAGAAAACTCGACGCCGCGGGCGTAGCCTTGTTCGTAGTTGAAGGGCGAGAGGATCAGTGCCTGGCCAAACTGGCCTTCGTCCAGCAGGTTGCGGATGCGTTTGTAATAGGCGTCCAGGGCCAGTGTCAGCGCCGGGGTCAGTTTGTGGCTGGCGCCGATATCAAAGTAATGCGTGCGCTCGGCCTTGACGCTGTCAGAGGTCGATACCGCCGGCTGGTTGGTGGTGCCGCTGTACAGATCAATGCTCGATTGCGAGGCCAGTTCTTGCGGCGGCGGCGTGAAATAACGCGAATAGCCGGCGTGGATCAGCGTGTTGTCACTGGCTTGCCAGGCCAGGTTGATGCGCGGGCTGAACTGGTGTTCCTGGGTGAAGGCAGAGACCTCATCAAAACGCAGGCCGTAATTGAGGGTCAGTACCGGGCTGAGGCGCCATTCATCTTGCGCGTACACGCTGACGAGGGTGCCGGTTTTGCTGCTGTTATCAACGATGGTGAATGGCACATTGCTGGTCTGGGCGCCGGTGTCATCCACCGCAAATACCGACACCGCGTTGTTGCTGGCCGTGCCCTGGCGCTGCAACTGGCCGCCGGCCCGCAAGGTGTGCGCGGGGCTGACCCGCCAGGCGGCATCCAGCTGCAGGCCGTTGGCCGAGTTGGAACGGAAAGTGTCTGAAGCCACGCCGTTGTAGACCAGATCCCCCACCTGGTCGGGATAAAAATGCAGGTCTGAATACTGATGGAACACCGAGAGCTGGTAATCCACGGTATCCAGATTTTGCTGGAACGACACCGCGACAAAGCGATTGACCTCACGCTGGCGTTCATCCACCTGGCTGGACGGGTAGTTGTTCAGGCCGGTGGCCGGATCGCTCACGCCGGCCAGGGCATATGCCGGGGCCTGATCCGGATTGGCGGGGATTTCATAACGCCCGTTGTAGGTGCCAAACAAAAGGCCGACGCGGGTTTGTTCATCCACAAAGTATTGCAGGTTGCCAAAACTGCGCGATTGCCAGGTGTCGTCGTGCAGCGGGTTGCGCGTGGGTTGCGGGTTTTCCAGCCCGGCTGCGCTGCTGAGATAACTGCCGGACAAGTAATAGTTCAGCCGCCCGGCGCTGCCAAACAAGGCCGCACTGGGGGCAACGGTATCGTGGCTGCCGACTTCCACGCCCACGCGCCCGCCCGGTGCAACCGGGCCGGAACGCGTCTGGATATCCACCACGCCCGCCGTGCGCAGGCCGTACTGCGCAGGCAGCGCGCCGGTCAGGAAATCCAGGCTGTCCACATAGCGCGTATCAAACGCTGAGCCAAAGCCGGAGATCGCCTCGGGCAACTGCACGCCATCAACCCGGTATTGCACATTGCCGTGATCATCGCGCACGTGCAGCGAGCCAGAGCCTTTAGAGTCTGCATCCACGCCCGGCAGGCGCAGCAACACCTGGTCAAACGCGGCCGCATCGCCGCGGCCGAAGCTGTCTATGGTGCTGCGATCAATGTGATAGACCGTGGTGCCGACATCCGGCGACAGCTCAATGCGCGCATTTTTCAGGCGCTCTGCCGTGACGGTGATGACGGGAATTTCAGCCGCAGTGGCCGGGTTATCGGCCAGGGCAAGCTGGGGCAGTGAGCAGCCGGCCAGCAACAGGGCCAGGGGGCGCAAGGGGAAGGGGAACATGGATTTGCTCTCTCTTTGTGAATGCCGGGGATGGCGAAACGGGAATTTGCAACAATGTTGCATTTGTCGCGCATGCTACCGGAATAAACACAAAATGCAACATTGTTGCAAAATGAGAGGCAAAAAAAAACAGCCTTCAAACGAAGGCTGCCAAGTGCTCGGAGGCTGTTGTCATCAAACGCTATTTATATCGTGTCCACATCACGGTCGTGGTCGTCACCCCGGCCCCGCCGCTGCCGCTGTTGCAACCGGCCTGGGCTACGCAAGGGTTGAACGTGGGCGGGTAATTGGTCAGGTCGATGGTGGTCGAAGCCGCAAAACTTGAAGCATTACTCTGGCTTTGCTGAAAGGCATTCACATAACCGGCCACATAGGTGCTGCCACCAAAAGAGACAGTATCTGCACTGATGACATTACCGAAAATGGTCGTGCTGGCGCCCAGGGTGACCGTGCCACCGCTGAACGTGGTGCCGGGTGGCATGTAGCCGCCGGCGTACAGCGCGATATTGGCCATCGGGTTGGCAGCGCCCTTGTAGCCGCAATAATTGTTGCCCGCTGAGGGCACGCAGTTGGGCGCCGGTGGCGTGGGGCACAGGTTGGTGGGGTACAGATTCTGCGAAGGGTAATTGCTGGTCATGGCGGTGGCACTGTTGAACGGGTTGTTCACACAGATGCCGGCCGTGCCAATTTTGGCGTTCGGGTTGGGGTTGGCAACATTGCCATAACCAACGTAATTAGGGGCGTAGGTGACGTTGTTGGCGCTGGTGGTGATGTTGCCGGTTGCCATCACGGTATTGAACCAGGTGCCCAGACCCAGATTGACATTCCCGTTGAACCAGACAATGCCAGGTGGCAGCGGCTCGCTGCTGCCGACGCCATTGACGCTCCAGGTCGGGACGGCGCCGCTGACTGAAGGCGTACCAAAACAACTGTTGTACTGCGAGCCGGAATAGCACACGCGAATGGTGCAACTGCCGGCGCTGTAAGTACTGGTCGGGCACAGCATGTCCTGGTTGGCGCCGCTGCCCAGCACATACCAGGCCCCGGCCGGAATGGCGGTGCCGCTGACCGAGGTGGTCGCCGCCGCGCCCGAATTCACCGATACGCCGTTGACGTCGGCAATGTTGACGCGGATGAAGTTGTTGCTGTCGACATCAAACGCATAGTTGGCCAGATTGCGGTTGGCCCAGGCATCAATGGTGGGCGGCGGGGGCACGGTTACGCCTGGCACCGGTACGGTGTTGGCGGCATACGTGGGCATGAACCCCTGCAGGAAGGTCACATTGCTGCTGTTGGTTGTTCCCGTCTTGCCCGTGGGCAAAAAGCCGGTGCCAACAGTTCCCGCCTTGACGGCAGAGTAGTTGTCCTGGAAGTTGAGACTGCCCGCCGCAGCCAGGTTTTTTACCGTGGCGTTGTTCAGGTTCAGCGTGCCATTGGTGTTCACATTGGTAATGGTTTGCGCGCCGGCCGTGGTAACACCGCCGCTGCCCACGGTGGTGGTGGAGGGCTGGCCGTTGGCCGTGGCGCCGGCCAGCGCGTTGACGGTGCCGACCGTGGAGGAGTTCCTGAACGTGACCGAACCATTGGCGTTGATGGTGGTAATGGTCGCGTTGTTGGTGATGGTGACATTGCCTTGCGAGCTGACCGACTGGAAGCTGGCCGAGTTGCCAATGGTGACATCGCCCTGCGCCAGGATGTTCTGCACCGTGCCGGTGGAACTCAGATTGACCGAACCCGTGGTGTAAAGATTGTTGACGCCATCAAGCGTGCCGCTGTCGGTCAGGTTGCCGACCACGGTCATGTTGGCGCTGGCATCGCCGGCAAACTTGATATTGCCGGAGGTATTGAGGTTGCCGTAGATCACCATGCCGCCGCTGACGTTGCCGGGCGGGGTGGTGGTGCCGCTGCCGCTGGTGGTGACGCAATACACGGCCTCGACCGTGGCGGCGGCCTTGATATCGCTTGCGGCGGCGTTGTTGCCGGTAAAACTGGCCGTCACTTGTGTGCCGCTGCTGCAACTGGCTGCACCGGTGTTTACCGCCGTGACCACGCCACTGATCCCGCTGGCCACACTGCCGCCAGAAATACTCACTACATTGCCCGGCGCGCTGGTGGGCAGGGCTGCGGCCTGGGTTTGCCCCAGCGCGTTCAGATATTGGCGGAACGCCTCCACTCCATCCCAGGCTTTCATCTGCGCGGTGGTGACGGCGTGCGTGGTCAGCGCGCTGTCTTGTTCTGCGCGCACATAGTGCATGGTGCCCAGCACGGTGACGGTCAGCGACAAACCCACCAGCATGACCAGCAATATGGCGGCAAGACCACGCTGGCGTGATGGCAGGAACGGTTGGGTGGCGTGATGAATCATCATGAGAATGCCGCTTAACTGATGTTGGGCAGACAGCTCGACCAGGATTTGGCCGCGCTGGACAAGGCGCTGGTGCTGTTGGTGCTCCAGCTCAATTGCACATAAAGCCCGCTGGGCGCATTGGCGCCAACCAGCGTGCTGAAGGGCCAGCAGGTGGTTTCCTGGGCGGCAAACGTAACCGGGCTGAGCATCAGTCCGCTGCTGATCAGGGGCGTGACCGTCCAGTTGATGTTGTTCCAGTTGGCATTGACCGGTGAACAGCTACCGTTGGCCTGCAGCAGATACAAGGCGTTGGCGGCGTTGCCATTACTCAGGCTGCTGGTGTCAGACAACAGGCCGTAGCACTGGGCGCTGCTGGCGCTGGCCGGTACGGTGCTGCCGGCGGTTTCCCAGAACAGGGCGTTGACGGCATTGGCCAGCGGCGGCGTGACCGTGCCCGAAGCAATGCTTTGCACGGTGCCGCTGACGGTGATGGTCGAGGTCGCGGCCAGGGTGTTGCCGGTCAGCCCGGCCACCGGCGCACTCACCAGGGTTTTGCTGGCACCACTGACCAGCATGACGTTCACGTTGTGCGCGGCCTGCGGGTAATAGCCATAACCAGCGTTCTGCAACAACGTCTGCACAGACAACAGCGCCGTGGCAATCTGCCGGTCTTGCGATGCGGTCGGCTGCATGCCGGTCGTCGGGTGCACGACATTGGTCGAGACCACCCGGAACAGCGACAGCATCGACAAGATGACCAGCATCGATACCAGCATGCCCACCATCAGGCTGATGATGCTCCAGCCGGCTTGCCGGCGCGTCTGATTGCCAGGGGCGCGCATGTCAGTTGTTCACCGTCAACGTGCCGCCCAGCTTGCTGTCGTTCACGGCGTTGGAGATCTGCGGCAAGCGGCCGCTGCCGGTAACGCTGCCCCCCCCGATGGAGATACTCACGGTGTTCAGCGTGCAACTGGTCTGGTTGGTGACCGACGCCTGCGCGCCCAGCAGCATGGTGCTGGCCATGTTGATATTGCAGGTGGTCGATGCCGCCGTGGCCGAGGCAAAACTGTTGCTCACGCTGATACTTTGCAGGCCGGATCGCAATTGCGAGATCACGCTGTTCTGCGCATTGAGCGTGGTCTGCGCCAGCGCCACGCGAGACAGCGTAAAGGTGATGCCCATGCCGACAATCGCCAGCAACAGCACGGCAATGATGCCTTCCAGCAGTGTGGAGCCCGCTTGCTGACGGGCTGTCCGGAATAATCTAGTTGAGCGCACTGGGGCCTCCGCTGACGCCTTGAATGGTGGAAATGGCGTAGACGCCGGTGGCGCCGCAGGTGGTGCTGCCCAGCGTTGCCGAAGTGATCAGCCCGCCGGGTGTGAGCGCCAGACACTGCGCGTTGGCGCCATTGAAGGTGGCAGAGGTGCCATTGGGCAGCCGCGCCATCCAGACCGCGTTATCGCAATTGAGGCCGCCGACGGTGGTGGCGTCCTGCACGCACACCGTGCCGCCCGCCGTGGCGGTGGCGTTGCCATTGATCAGGATCAGATAGGCCGAGGGCGCGCTGAGGGCGACGCCGCCCGTATTGCGCAGCGCGCGCGAACGCACCATGGCCGCGCCCTGGGTGAAGCTCACCGTGGCGGAGTTGACGTTGGCGCTGCCGACCCAGCGGGCCGTAAGCGGCACCCCCAGCAGCAGGAACAAGGCCACGATGAGCACCACAATCATCATCTCGACCAGCGTGAACCCGCGCTGCAACCGGTCCGTTGCCCTTACCACGATGTCTGGTACCCGCACGCCCGCGTGCCGCTGCCGCTGGCAAACGTGCGGCTGCCGTTGCTGTCCAGGGTCAGCTTGCAGTTGGCCACCATGGTGCTGTTGTTGCCGGTTGCGGCCAGTTGGTAGGCCGGCGTGGCAGAGCCGTTGTTGGTCAGCGAATACGTAAACAGATTGCCCACCGTGGGGCCGAATGCGCCAAAACCGCTGGTGGCACTGGTGATGCCATTGGTGCTGGAGGCATAGCTGAAGGTCAGCTGATGGGCGTTTTCCACCACCAGTGCCAGCGCGACCAGATCGGCCCCGGCCGACTTGATATTGCTGCGGATGATGTAGTTCTGGTACGCCGGCAAGGCAACGGCAGTCAGGATGGCAATGATCGCCATGGTCACGATCAGTTCAATGAGCGTAAACCCGGCAGACGGTTTGCCCGCGCAGGGGCAGACCGCTCTGTGGTGATGAGCAGGCATGGTTTCGTTTTTCTGGTGTGGCCCGGCTTTTTGCCTGGACCGTGTTTTGATTGTTTTACCGCTGCGACACGCCCGTTTCCTCTGTAAACGGGGTCCATCCTTGCGGATAGACGGTATCAGGGTATTTACTTATGTTGATGACAAATGAGTTTGCCTGTCAAAAGAAATTTAAGTAATTACTAAAGTCTGACAAACGCGGCTGTCAGTTTGTGAGAAGGAAAGAAATGACAGAACGCAGCAATTTGGTGCATTCCAGCCTGATCCATCTGACCGGGATCAGCGGTGATATGTCAGGTACAAGTGGTGTGCCGGTTGTTGTTTTTTTGTATCGCGCCCGTTTCATGCCCCATTCTGGTACAGCCAGACACCATGGATGACCCGGCGCATTGATCCATATACTGCACGGATTTGCGCCAGGCTTTTTCAGGATGAAAGGATGGGCTGACAGATTCTGACCGCCCACCCCGGCCGGCCGGCGCCAGGGCGACACCGGCCAGGCCCGGTCACAGCGCGTACTTCAGTTGCGCATAGAAGGTGCGCTGCGGGAACGGGTGATACAGGAAATACTTGCGGTTATTCAGGTTGTCGATGCCCACCGCGCCTTGCCAGTGCGGGTCAATCTGCCAGCTCACGCGGGCGTCGAGCACCAGGAATTCGTCAAAGCCCTGATAGGCAGACGGATTGATATCGCTGTTATCAACCGTGGCATAAACCCGCGCGCTATAGCGCCCGGCCAGTGTCGCAGCCAGCCGTTCATCAAAGTGCCAGGTGCCCGCCAGCGTAGCGCGCCAGGTGGGGATATACGGCACCTGTTTGCCCACAGCGCTGCTGCCTGGCGTGGTCGGCACAAAGCTGTCATCAGCCACGATGCGGCTATCCACCCAGGTCACGCTGCCCGACAACGACAGTGGCTGCACCAGTACGTGATGCTGATCCAGCGCCAGTTCCACGCCGGTTTCACGCGTGCGCGTCACGTTCTGCGTAAAGGAAACCGGCGTGGCGTAACCGGCAATGCTGGCGGTTTGCGAGATCAGCGCGTCAGACACGGACTCGTCAAACACCGACAGGCGCAGCGGGCCGTTGCCGGTATCGCGCACCAGGGCCAGTTCGCCCGATAACACGCTTTCCGGTTTCAGGTAGGGGTTGGCCTGCACGTAGGTCGTGCCGGTCTGCACGCTCTGGTACAACTCGCCCACAGTGGGAAACCGCAGTGCCTTGCCAAACGAGCCCGTTACCGACCACGCCTCGGTCGCGGCCCAGGTCATCGACAACTTGGGCGAGAACCCGCTATCGCTCACGCCTGGCTGGTTGATCGCCACGCCGTTGCCTTTGCTGGTGGTGGCGTAGTTATAGCCGTCAAAGGCGCGCCATTGTTCGTAGCGCAAACCCAGCGTGGCCGAGAGGTCCGGCGCCAGCCGCCAGACATCTTGCGCCCACAGCGCGCTGGTGCGGGTTTTGCCCAGCGCGTTGCTGTACAGCGTGCCGTTGTCGCCAGATACCCAGTTGCTGGTGTTCCAGGTGGGGCTGGACAGTTTGAACTGGTCCAGATGCACGCCGGTGCTGAAAGCATGCGTGCCGCCGGGGCCATCGGGCCGCCATGTGCCCTGTACGTCAGCCGTGGCCCAGCCGGTGCCTTGCATATCGGTAATCCGGCCAGCACCGCCGCTCTGGGCCGCAGGGTAAAGGCCGGTAGAGAGGCGGCTTTCATCTTGCAGATACCGCACCTGGCTCAGCGCCACTTGCCAGTCGAACACACCCGGATGGCGCGTGCCGACAGTCAGGCCCTGCATCAGGTGTTGTTGTTCGATGTTGTTGCTGGAGAACTGGCCGGCGATGGTGCTGGCGGAATACGCATAGCCACCCAGATTGACGCTGCCGCTGCTGGCGCCGTAGTACGGCGCGCCGTCTGCCGTTTGCAGCCAGCTTTGGGCTGTGGCCTTGCTGCTGTTTTGCCAGTAACCCAGGCTGTACAGCGCGCGTACATCGGGAGAGAAGTCATACGCCAGTTTCAGGCTGGCGTTGTCTTGCAGCGTGTGAATCAGATTGCCCGCGCCAATCACCTGAATGGCGCCACCCGTGCGGTTGCGGTCGGCCCAGGCGCCGCTTACCACCGGCAGGCTGGCGCTGGCGGGCGTGGTGGACTGGCTGACCGTGGCAAAACTCAAGGGCTGGCTGAAGCTGTCCAGATGGCTGGCGCTGAGCCACCATGACCAGTCGCCGCTGCGGTTGCCGATATTGGCGCTGTATTGTTCGGCCGGCGCCTTGCTGCTGTAGCCGTATAGCTTGAAGGGCTGCGTGCTGACACTGACATCCACGCTGCCTTCCAGCTTTTGAGGCATGCGGGTAGTGATCTGCGTGACCGCACCCCAGGAATTGCCGGGAAACTGCGCTGCAAACGGGCCGTACATGACATCGATGCGGTCGATCTGGTCTGGCGTGACCATGAACCACTGCGGCGAACCATTACCGTTATTGTTGTTGATCAGGGTCGACAGCAAAATGCCGTCGGCGTAAATCAGGCTGCGCGCGCTGGCGTTGATACCCGTCGTGCGGGTGGCCATGGGTGCCTGGGTATCGCCAATAAACCGTTTGCGCACCAGCACCGATGGCATGTACTTGAGCGCGTCTTCGGTATCCATGGCGTTGATGGTGGTACTGATATCCTGGCGGGTAATGCTGGCCGTGGTTTGTGGTAACTGGTGCTGGTCGGCCCAGGATTGCTGGCCGGTGACATCAACCCGGTTCAGCGTGGCGGCCTCATCGGCGCGGGCATTGAGGGTAAGGCCGCTGAGCGCGAGCGCCAGCAGGGTCGGGGCGTGACGGGACGCACCCGCGCGGATGGATTGCGAAATAAACATGATGGGTTCTCTGCAAAATAAAACCGGCAGCCAGCAGCACGCCTGGTGCAGGCGGGCTCACTGGCCAAAAAAGGGTCAGATCAAGGCAGAGAACAACGGCGGCGCGCGCGGCCGCGCCAGCGGGAACACCGCCGGCGCAAACGCCCGTACCGGCAGATGCGGCAGGCGCAGTACCGCCACCAGCGGCACGATCGCGGGCGCCAGTTGCGGCAGGGTAGGCAACAACAGATGGGTGGCCTGCAAGGTGCAGTAGTCGCAGGCCGCCATGGTGTCCGCACTGGCGCCGTGTTCAAGCAGCTGGCCGGCGTGCGGATTACTCACCGAACACATTGCCACCACCACAGGCGTGCTGCGGCCAGCCATGATGAGCTGGCTGACCACAGGGGCCAGCACAAACAGGCTCATGGCGATCAGGCCAAGCCAGAGTGCCAGCAATCTACGGGTGCGAAAGTGCATGGTGCGGGCCGGGCGCGCAGGGCGCTCAGCAAGAAATGGATGAAAAACCCGCCCCGGTGCGGAGCGACGCCCGCAATATAAATGAGAATGACTCTCTTTTGAAACACCGTTGCGCAGGGTGTGGCGAAACTGCCGCGACCCCAGCCAGGCATCAGGGGCGCATCAGCGCGGGTCTGGCGCTGTTTCTGCCAGATACCGGCCCGGCGTTGTGCCCAGGGCGCGGCGGAACATCTCGATAAACGCGCTGACGTTGTCATAACCCAGTTCCAGCGCGATATTGGTGACCGGCACGCGGTCGGCAATCAGCTCCAGCGCCCGCAACAACCGCGCTTGTTGTCGCCACTCGCCAAAGGTCATGCCGGTGTCTGCCAGCCAGTGCCGGCTGAGCGTTCTGGGCGACAAGCCGGCCCACGACGCCCAGTCTTCCTGGTTGCGGCTGTCTGACAGATCTGCCGCCAGCGCGTCGGCAATGCGGATCAGGCGCGGGTCTGCCGGTTGCAGCAAACCCAGAGCCTCAGGCTGTGCCGCGGCCACTTCGTCCAGGATGATCCCGGCAATCCGTGTTTGCGCTGCATCCAGTGTCGTGCCGGGCCAGGTGGCCGCGCGCCGTGCGGCCTCACGCAGTAACGGCGTGGTTTTGATCGAACGCGGTGCCGCGGGCAGACCGGCGCAATGCGGCTGAGCAATAAACACACTCCAGCCGGCAAACGGGCCGAACGAGCGCAAGGAGTGCGTCCAGTGCGGCGGTATCCAGATGGCATGCACGGCGGGCACCACCCACTGCTGCCGGTCCAGCCCGATCGAGATCAAGCCATGCAGCGCGCCCACCAGTTGCCCGCGTTCATGGCTGTGCGCGGGCGTTACGCGGACCGCATCCCGCGTGAGTTCTGCCGCAGCCAGAAACGGGCCGGCGGAAGAGCGCACCAGATCAGGCCGGATAATCAGATCGTCCATGGCCGAAATACCGTATCGAATGGCCTCCATGCCGGAGACCGACCAGCCCAGTATGCCTAGACTGGATGTCATCTCACAACAGGAACACAGATCATGCGCGCTGAAGACTTGCTGCCCGATGACCAGAACCAGATTGAACTGGCCGGTACCCCCGTGCGCAAAGGCACGGTCGGCGCCTTCCTCTTCAATGCCGCCGTCTGGCTTGATCCCCACGCCGATGCCGCCAGCCACCAGCAAGCGGCGGCCGATATGACCGCCGCACTGCCAGCGCTGCGGGCGCTGGGCCTGTTTGACGTGCTGGAAGTGCGTGACGCCGCGCTGCGGCAGTGGCTGGCCACGCGCTGATCCCACCCCTGTTGACCCTGCTGATTTTGCTTTAAGGAGCCATCATGATGAAAGCTGCTGTCGTAACCCTGGCAGGCCAGCCGCCTGCTTTTGCTGACTTTGAAAAACCCGTTGCCGCGCCCGGCCAGCACCTTGTGCGCGTCGCCGCCGCGGCACTCAGTCAACTGGCGCGGGCCAAGGCCTCTGGCACGCATTATTCCTCGCACGGCGTGTTCCCGTTTGTCGCGGGTGTCGATGGCGTCGGGCAGCTGGAGAACGGCCAGCGCGTGTATTTTTTCTCGCCGCAGGCGCCGTTTGGCGCGCTGGCCGAATACACCGTGGTCGATGCAGCGCAATGCGTGCCGGTGCCCGCCGGGCTTGATGACGTAACCGCCGCTGCGGTGGCGATTCCGGGGATGTCGTGCTGGGCCGCGCTGGTGGAACGCGCCGGCTTTGTCCAGGGCGAAACCGTGCTGGTGAATGGCGCTACCGGCGCATCGGGCCGCCTTGCCGTGCAGATTGCCCGCTATCTGGGCGCGGGCAAGATCATTGCTACTGGCCGCAACCCGGCCGCGCTGGACTGGCTCCGCGCAGCGGGGGCGGATGTGGTGATTTCACTTGATCAGCCAGAAGACGCGCTCGCCGCTGCACTGGCGCCGCACCTGGCCGCCGGCGTCGATGTGGTGCTGGATTATCTGTGGGGCCCCAGCGCCCGCACGACATTGATCACGGCGGCCAAAACACTGCCGGAAGGCCATCAGTTGCGCTTTGTGCAGATCGGCTCGATCAGCGGCGCTGAAATCAGCTTGCCCGCCGCCGTGCTGCGCGCCACCGCCATCAACCTGATGGGCAGCGGCATTGGCAGTGTGCCGCTGCCGCGCTTGTTGCATGTGGTGGCACAAGTGCTGGCGGCGGTGATCCCCGCGCAATTGCAGGTCAAGGCGCAAGCCGTGCCGCTGTCCCGGCTGGCGGAGGTCTGGGGGCAGGCCGACAGCCAGTTGCGCACGGTGTTTACCATGGCGTGATGACGTGGCCGCCACCACGGTGGCCGCAAATTTCTGCTAGCCTCAGCAGGCATCCACCACGCCAGCAGAGACCACACATGAGCAGAACCGAGCCCGGCCCGGATGGGCAATTGCGCTGCCACTGGTGCGCCGCCACGCCGGATTATCTGGACTACCACGACCAGGAATGGGGCTACCCGGTCAGCAATGACCAGCGCCTGTTTGAAAAGCTCAGTCTGGAAGGATTCCAGTCCGGCCTGAGCTGGCGCACCATCCTGACCAAGCGGCCGGGTTTTCGGGCGGCGTTTGCCGGTTTTGATTTCAACCACATCGCCACCTTTACCGCGGCCGATGTCGAACGCCTTGTCCTGGATGCAGGCATTGTGCGACATCGCGGCAAGATCGAAGCGGTGATCAACAACGCACAACGCGCGCAGGAAATGGTGGCCAGAGAGGGCTCGCTGGCGGCGTTTTTCTGGCGGTATGAACCCGCCCAGGCGCGGATTCCGGACGGCCCGCCGATCGCCACCTCGGCCGAGTCTGAGGCGCTGTCCAAAGAGCTGAAAAAGCGCGGCTGGAAGTTTGTTGGCCCCACCACGGTGTACGCCTTCATGCAGGCCATGGGGCTGGTGAATGACCACGCGCCGGACTGCGTGATCCGGGCACAGGTGGCGCGGGCACGGGCGGCCTTCAGCAAACCGGCAGGGCAGACCTGACGCCCGTTGTGCCTGCCCGCACCTTGAAAGCCAGCGCCAATGCTGGCTTTTTTGTTGGCACCGCGCAGGCCGCTCTTTGCCACAAACCTGATACATACATCCCGTTGCATCGATTTGTTGATAACGATTATCATTATTAAAACAACGATACCGATGCTGCCGCACTCATGCTGGCCGGCACGCTCCCTGGATACCTATTCGCGCCCATGTCGGCCCTCATTGAAAACCAGCCCGCCGCCAGCCGGCAGCAGCGGGCGTTCTGGCTCAAGCATCTGCACCGCTGGCACTGGATCAGCTCGGCCCTGTGCCTGATCGGCATGCTGCTTTTCGCCATTACCGGCATCACGCTCAATCACGCGGCACAGATTGAAGCGCACCCCCATGTAGAAAAACGCGATGCCCGCGTACCGGCGCCGTTACTGCAAAACCTCAAGCAACTGCCGCACGCCGACAAAGGCCCGGTGCCGCCAGAACTGGCAACGTGGTTGCAGAACACCATGGGGATCGAAGCGGCCGGGCACGAGGCAGAGTTCTCTGCCGACGAGGTCTACATCGCGCTGCCCCGGCCGGGTGGCGATGCCTGGGTCAGCGTGCAACTGGCCGATGGTGCCGCGCATTACGAACTGACCACGCGCGGCTGGGTGTCGTATCTGAACGATCTGCACAAAGGGCGTAACACCGGCAAAGCCTGGAACTGGTTTCTGGACGGGTTTGCCGTGTCCTGTCTGGTGTTCTGCCTGACCGGGCTGTTTTTGCTGAAGCTGCATGCGGGCGGCCGCGTTGCCACCTGGCCGCTGGTGGGCCTGGGCGTGGTTTTGCCGCTGGTGCTGGCTTTGCTGTTCATTCATTGATCAACATTTCTTATCAAGGGTTTGATATGCGTCGTTTACTCACGGTCACGCTGACCGGTATGGCTGCTGCGCCGCTGGCGGGCACTGCAATGGCTGCGGACCTCTCGGTCAAGGTCGAACTGCCGCAACTGGCGGTGGCGGAATATCACCGCCCCTACGTGGCCATGTGGATCGAACACACCGATCAGACCCCGGTATCGACACTGGCGGTGTGGTACGACGGCAAGAAGCCCAATGCCGAAGGCACCAAGTGGCTGAAAGACCTGCGCCAGTGGTGGCGCAAGGCCGGGCGTGATCTGACCGTGCCGGCAGACGGCATTACCGGTGCGACCAAAGTGCCGGGTGAACAAGCCCTGACCTTTACCGATGGCAAGGCCCCGCTGGGCAAGCTGTCGGCGGGCGATTACCAGCTGGTGGTCGAAACCGCCCGCGAAGCCGGTGGCCATGAACTGGTGCGCGTGCCGTTTACCTGGCCGCCCAAAGCGCCCGCCACGGCCAGCGCCAAAGGCGAGCACGAACTGGGTAGCGTCACCGTCAACCTCAAGCCGTAATGCCCTCAGGAGCCGCCATGAAACTTGCCATGAAAAAGCTGCTGCCCGCGTCCTTCCTCGCCATTGCCGCCTTGTTGCCGCTGGAGGCCCAGGCCCACCGCCAGTGGCTGCTGCCGTCTGCCACCGTGCTTTCGGGTAGCGATACCTGGGTGACGGTCGATGCCGCAGTCTCGAACGACCTCTTTTACTTTGAAGATTTCCCGCTGCGCCTGGATGGCCTGCAAGTCACCGCGCCGGATGGCAGCCAGGTGAAGCCGGAGAACACCGGCACGGGCAAGCACCGCAGCGTGTTTGATCTCAACCTCACTCAGGAAGGCACGTACAAGATCGCCGTGGTCAGCGATGGCTTGTTCGCCAACTACAAGCTTAACGGCGCCAACAAGCGCTGGCGCGGTGATGCGCAGACCTTTGCCAAAGAAGTCCCGGCCGACGCGCAAGACCTGAAAGTGACGCAAACCCAGAACCGCGTTGAGTCTTTTGTGACCCGCGGCAAGCCTGGCACCGCTGCACTCAAGCCGACGGGGCAGGGCCTGGAACTGGCGCCGGTGACGCACCCCAATGATCTCCTGGCCGAGACTGCCGCCAGCTTCCGTCTGCTGCTTGACGGCAAGCCGGCCAGCAACGTCAAGGTCAGCATCCTGCCTGGTGGCAAACGCTATCGTGATCAGACTGGCGAATTCAATGTCACCACCGATGCCGACGGCAAATTCAGCGTGAAATGGCCGGCAGCCGGCATGTACTGGCTGGGTGCAGAAATCACTGACGCCAAGGCTTCGCTCAAGCCGGCCACGGAACGCCGTGCATCGTATATCGCCACCTTTGAAGTGATGCCGCAGTAACACCATGGTGACGTCCGCAGAACTGAACCCGCCCGCCGTGCGGGTGCTGATCCCGCCGGCATTGTTGCAAGAGGCCGTGCGGCCGGCGCCCGCGCATGCGCGCTTGCTGCGTTTTGCGGGCGACACCATGGGCACCACCTGGAGCGTGCTATGTCTGGATGCCGAAACCCGGCCGGAGCCAACGATCCACGCCGCCATCGTGGCGGTGCTCGACCAGGTGGTGCGGCAGATGAGCAACTGGCGCGGCGACTCGGACATCAGCCGTTTTAACCAGGCTGCGGCGGGTGAGTGGGTAACGCTGCCGGCAGATTGTTTTCATGTGGTCGATACCGCGCTGCGCATCGCCAGGTTGAGCGGTGGCGCCTACGACCCGACCGCTGCCGCACTGGTCAACCTTTGGGGATTTGGCCCGGCCCCGCGGCGGGATAGCGCGCCGGCGCTGACCGAAATCCTGCGCGTGCGCGCGTTTTGTGGCTGGGCCCGGATCGAACTGGACGCCGCCACCCGCCGTATCCGCCAACCCGGCGGCGTGGCGCTGGATCTGTGCGCCATTGCCAAGGGTTTTGCCGTGGACGCCGTGAGTGCCAGGTTGGGCGAATCCGGCCTGAGTCATCACCTGGTGGAAATCGGCGGCGAACTGCGTGGCGCGGGCATCAAGCCGGACGGCTTGCCCTGGTGGGTGGATCTGGAAGCGCCGCCGCTTGAGGACGACGCCAAGCCGCAGACCGCCCTGCAGCAGGATCGCATTGCACTGCATGAACTGGCCGTGGCCACCTCCGGCGACTATCGCCGCTATTTCATCGACCGCGTGCAACGCCAGCGTTACGCCCACACCATTGACCCGCGCACCGGTTACCCGGCCAGCCACGCCCTGGCCTCCGTGACCGTGATCCATGCCCAGTGCATGCTGGCCGATGCATGGTCCACCGCGCTGACCGTGCTGGGCCCGCAAGCCGGGCTGGCCGTGGCGGAGCGGCATCATCTGGCTGTACGTTTCATCCTGCGCACCCCGACGGGGTTTCGCGAAACATGCAGCGCAGCTTGGGCGGCGATGCTGGAATGAGCGCCGTCGCCCAGACTCGCCGGCCATTCAGTCCGGCCATGATGATTTGCGCCTTGCTGGCGCTGACCGGCTTGTTGCTTGGTTGCATGGCCAGCGCGCATCAGCTCAAGGCGCTGGGTGTGATCGTGCTGTATGCCGGTTGCTGCGGCCTGATTCTCAACCGCCACGCCCGGCGTAAACCGCCGCCGCCAGCGCGTGGCAGTGCGGCGGAAGTGACCCTGGTTGTCTGGGCCAGCCAGACCGGTTATGCCGAACAACTGGCCCGGCAAACCACCAGCGCGCTGGCGCAAGCCGGTGTCGCCACGCACAGCATGCCGCTGTCTGCGCTTGCGCCCGCACAACTGGCCGACTACCGCCGCGCGCTGTTCATTGTCAGCACCACGGGCGAGGGCGACGCGCCGGACGAAGCTGCCAGCTTCATGCGTCAGGCCGCGCATCTGCCCGCGGGCGCGCTGGCGCAACTTGAATATGGCCTGCTGGCGCTGGGCGATCGCAGTTACCGTCATTTCTGCGCGTTTGGGCATGAACTGGCCGCCTGGCTGGAACACCACGGCGCGCGCACGCAGTTTGATCTGATCGAAGTCGATAACGCCGACGCTGGTGCCTTGCGTCACTGGCAACAACAGTTATCAGCGCTGGCCGGCGGCAAGGCCATGGCAGATTGGGAAGCACCGCAATACGCAGACTGGCTTTTGCAGACGCGGCAATGGCTGAATGCCGGCTCTGCGGGTGATCCGGTATTTTTGCTCTCGCTGGCACCGGCGGCGGGCGTCTTGCCTGCCTGGCAAGCGGGCGATATCGCAGAGGTCGGCCCCTGTCATGCGCCAGAGTATGTCCAGCAGTGGCTGGCAGAGCTGGGTTACAGCGCAGACGAGCCGGTATTGCTGGACGGTCAAAGCGTTACACTGGCCGCCGCACTGGCAACCCGGATGAAACCGGATGCGCCATTGCAAGGCAGCGCCCAAGCCCAGATCGACGCGCTGCCACGGCTGGCGCATCGCGAGTATTCAATCGCCTCCATCCCCGCAGACGGCACGCTGGACCTGCTGGTGCGGCAGGCGCGTCATCCCGATCCGCACCATGCAGAAGGCTTTCGCCCGGGTCTTGCCTCCGGTTGGCTGACCCGATACGCCCCCGCAGGTGGGCCAATTGCCCTGCGCATCCGCAACAACCGCAGTTTTCATCCACCGGCAGATGACCGCCCCTTGATTTTGATCGGCAATGGCACCGGCCTTGCCGGGCTGCGCGCGCACCTGAAAACCCGCGCCGCCCGCGGGCATCACCGTAACTGGCTGATCTTTGGCGAACGCAATGTCGCCCATGACGCCCTGCTGCAAGCAGAACTGGCCGCCTGGCAAAACCAGGGCGTGATCGCACGGCTGGACCGCATCTGGTCACGCGACGGCGACGCCATCCGCTACGTGCAGGATCAGGTCAGCGCAGCTGGCGCGGATCTCATCCAGTGGGTGGAAGACGGCGCCGCAGTGTACGTATGCGGCAGCCAGCAAGGCATGGCCGCAGGCGTACACCGCGCATTGCTTGATCTTCTGGGTGAAGACTGGCTGCACCTGCTGGCCGGGGAAGCGCGTTACCAGCGGGATGTGTATTGAGGGTTGGAAGCGCGGCAGTGAAAAACAAAAAAGCCATCCTGGAGGATGGCTTTTTTGATGAAGCTGGAGGCGCGAGCCGGAGTCGAACCGACCTACACGGATTTGCAATCCGGTGCATAACCGCTTTGCTATCGCGCCAGGCTAACTGGCAAAAAAGGGAAAGTCATTGCTGCTTTCCCTTTTTTTGAATATGTGGAGCGGGAAACGAGGCTCGAACTCGCGACCTCAACCTTGGCAAGGTTGCGCTCTACCAACTGAGCTATTCCCGCATAGTTGTGGCACAAAAGAGAGACAGTGGAGCGGGAAACGAGGCTCGAACTCGCGACCTCAACCTTGGCAAGGTTGCGCTCTACCAACTGAGCTATTCCCGCACTGTTTCGCTGCTGTGCTGCAACGAGGAACGCATTATGGCTAGGGCTTTACGGGCTGTCAACACCTCTTTTTGCAGAAATCCGAAAAGCGGTGCTTTATCTGGCACATTCTTATGCTAATCTGGCTGACCCGGTATTGCATTGCGGGATTCGCAATGCGCAAAAAGTGCCGTGGTGACAGTGAGTTGCGTCAGTCTTGACGCGAAAGACCAACCGTTATGCCTGTTTGCGGGAAAGCCCGCAAATTTTTACATGGAGGAACGCCATGTCACGCCGCGTCGTCACGCTCGCGCATTACTACACCGAGCCCCACATCCAGCAAATGGCCGATAAAGTCGGCGACAGCCTGGAACTCTCTCTTTATGCCAAAGAATGTGAAGCCGACACCATTGTGTTTGCCGGCGTGCGTTTCATGGCAGAAACCGCCAAGATTCTGAACCCGCAAGCCGAAGTCATCCTGCCGGATCGCGGGTCGACCTGTTCTTTGGTGACGCAGACCGACGTCACCGCACTCAAAGCCTGGCGCGAAAGCTATCCTGATCACGTGCATGTGTCTTACATCAATTCGTCCGCAGAGCATAAAGCGCTGTCTGACTGGATTGTGACCAGCCGCAATGTCGATGACATCATTGCCCACCTGTATGCCGAGGGCAAAAAGGTGATTTTCTCGCCCGACCGCAATATGGGCGCGTATCTGAATTTCCAGTATGACTACGACATGCCGTTGTGGTCGGCCGTGTGCGAAGTGCACGACAAGTTCAACCAGGCCGCGCTGGATGAAGCCTTTGCCGCCATCGCCGGCGACAAATACCTGATCGCCCACCCGGAAAGCCCGCTGCCGGTGCTGCAAAAGGCCGATTACGTCGGTTCGACCTCGGGCATGCTGAACTGGATCAAGGCCTATAACCAGGCGCCGGATGCTGTCATTTTTGTGGCAACAGAAGATGGCATTCTCTACAACATGCGCAAGGCGCGGCCTGATCTGAAGATTGAACAGGCCCCGATCTACTCCGGTTGCCAGTGCAATCAGTGCCCGTACATGAAGCTCAACACGCAGCAGGCTGTTGAGCGCGCGCAGGCGGGCGAGGGTATCCGGATTGATTACCTGAGCGACGCCCAGATGGACGCTGCGCGCTTGCCGATTGAGCGCATGCTGGAATTCAGCCGCCGCTATTACCAGTAAAACGGCAGGTCAGAAGGGCTGTTGCGACAGCCCTTTTTCAATTCAGGCAGCCAGCCCACAGAGCGGGAGAGTGGCGATTCATGCGTTTTGACTATCTGGTTTTCATTGGCCGTTTCCAGCCGGTGCACCTTGGGCACATGAAGGTGATCGAGGCCGCCATGCAGCAGGCGGGCAAGCTCATCATCATCTGCGGTTCTGCCCGGCAGGCGCTCAGCCCGCGCAATCCGTTCACCCAGGATCAGCGTGAAGACATGCTGCGCGCCGCCTTGCCGCCCGAGTGGCAAGACCGCGTGTTCCTTGTCGGTTGTTCTGACCGCATGTACAACGACCAGCAATGGGTGACGGAAGTACAGAACCTGGTCGACAAGGTCATCGCCGTGGATACCGCCAATGTGGGCAGCCGCGAGGCGCAGTTCAATATTGGCGTGATCGGCAGCCCGTCGCGCCGGCATACCTGGTATCTGGACCTGTTTCCGCAGTGGGAACGGGTAGAAGTAGAAGACGAGCCGGATATTGATGCCTCCCATATCCGGCAGGGCCTGCTGTGCGAGGGCGGCAAGCACTTTGCCGATTACGCCCGCAAACTGCCGCCGGCCGTGTATGACTGGCTGAACGACTTTCGCGCCAGTGCCACCTGGCAAACGCTGGCCGATGAATACCGCTGGCTGCAGGACCACAAAAAAGCGTGGTCCGTGGCGCCGTATCCGCCAACCTTTGTGACCGTCGATGCGGTGGTGATCCACTCTGGCCATATCTTGCTGGTGCGCCGGCGCAACCTGCCCGGGCGCGGCTTGTGGGCGTTACCGGGCGGGTTTGTGGATGAGGATGAGCCCATCCGCGATGCGGCGATCCGTGAATTGCGCGAAGAAACCCGGCTGAAGGTGCCCGCGCCCGTGCTGGCCGGGTCTATCCGCGCCAACCGCGTGTTCGACCATCCGCGCCGCAGCTTGCGTGGCCGCACGATTACCCATGCGTTTCTGATTGAACTGACGCCCACCGGCGATGGCCTGCCCAAAGTGCGTGGCGGAGACGACGCTGACCGCGCGCGCTGGGTGCCGTTGTTTGAATTCACGCGGATGGAAGCGCAACTGTTTGAAGACCACTTCTATATCGTGAACTGGTTTTTGGGGCAGATTTGAGGGGCCGCCGAGGTCCGGAATGACAAGGTGGCGGGCGGAGGGCATTGTTCTGGCCGGGTATCACTACCCGGTACCCGACTTACCGCCGCATGGCACCGCCGCCGCTGGGCCATTGCACAAACTTCCAGTCCTGATAGCTGTTCTTGTTGGCAAACGTGGCGTAGCTGGCGGGGAAGTTGTCTTGTTTGAGCGGTTTGTCCGTGGCTTTGCTGTAAACGCCCATGATGCCGCCACCGGGCGCGGCGATGTACAGCCAGTCTTCCCCGGTGATGGGGTCTTTATAGGCTTTGCGCAAAAAGCGGCGGGGGAAGGGGACGCGCGGGTCTGAGACCAGATCGTCCAGCGTTTTGGGGTATTGCGCGGGCTGGCCGGTGGCGGTCTGGGCAATGTATCCGGCCAGGGCGTGGCCGATTTCGTCGCCTTCGACCAGCAACTCTTGTTCCTTGAGCCGGCGGATGCGGGTTTGCCAGACTTCAGCCACTTCAGCCAGATAAATGCCGGTGATCAGCACCATCATCAGCGCCCAGGCGTAGGCAAAGCCGCGCTGGCGTCGCATCTCACCAGTCCTTGTAGGCCGTGCCGTCGTGCGCGGTGCCGTCGGCGCCGCTTTTGACGTCGTACACGCCAGTGCCGTTTTCCGGGGCAACGATGACCCAGGTATCGCGCTGGCCGGTGATCGGGTCCAGCGGCACTTCGCGCAGGTATTTGCGTGTGACCAGTTCGTCCAGATTGGTCGGGTAGTGACCGGTGTCGGCATCGAACTTGTCGATGGCATCACGCATGGCGACCAGATTGTGCCGCAGCACTACTTCCTGGGCGCGGTCGGTCTGCTGGAAATACCGGGGCACCACCAGCGTCAGCAGGCTGGCCATGATGGCCAGCACCACCAGCAACTCGATCAGGGTGAAGCCGCGGCGCGCGGCGCGGGGAAATGAGCGGATCAGCATGAATCTGCAACTACCACTGGCGGTACGGCTGGCCATTCAGGCCCACCGCTTCTGATAAAGAATAGACGTCATACACGTCTTTGCCTTCTTCCGGCGAGTCGGGCGGACTGGCGTAGCTGCGCTTGCCCCAGGTTTCATCGTTTTTCTTGCTGGGACAATCACAGAACGGGTCACGCGGAATACGGCGCAGGAAATACATCTTGTTGCCGGCCGGGTCTTTCATGTCTTTCACCCCGTCCACCAGCACGTTCAGCGTCGGCGGAAAACCGGTGTCTTCGATTGATTTGGTGATGCGGCCATCATCCACCGCCTGTTTGTAGGCATCGATGGCGGCGCGCATCTGCCACAGATTGCGGTGCAACTCTTCTTCACGCGTGCGTTGCGCCGCAATCTGGGTGAGCGGCAGCGCCACCGTGGCCAGTACGGCCAGGATGGTCAGCGTCACCATCAGTTCAATCAGCGTAAAGCCGGCGTGCCGTTGCATGATGCGGCCCAGGCTTAGCGCCGCCCCATGCTGCTGCGTACTTGCGGTACCGGCGTGCCGCTGGGCACGACCACGGGCTGGCCGGAGGGCTGCGCTGGCGGTTGTTGCGGCAAGGGTTGCGGTTGCGGCACGCCCGGCAATTGCTGCTGCGGTACCGGCATGACCGGTTGCGGTGCCGGCGCCGGCATGCTGCCATCGCTGCCGTTGGTGATGTTCACGGTCGACTTGCTGCGCAGCAAGAGCGGTTCAGTGGTCATCTGGCCTTCGGTACCGCTATCAAAGGTGGTCACGTAGGAGCTGGGCAGCGGCAGGTTGCGCACAATATGCGGCGTGATCAGCAAGACGAGTTCGGTCTTGTTCTTCTGGGTGGATTTGGTGCCAAAGATGCGATCCAGAATGGGCACTTCACCCAGGCCCGGAATGGCCGAACCGGTAATCTGGTCGTTCCGCTGCAACAGGCCGCCCAGCACCTGGGTTTCGTTATCGCGCGAGGCCATCACGGTTTCGGCGTGGCGGGTGCCGATCTGGTACACGGTCAGGCCGGTTTGCGTGGTGATGGTGTTGGTGACGTTAGAGACTTCCATCACCACTTTCATGCTGATATCGCCTTCCACCGAGATGGTCGGCTCGACATTGAGCGTCAGGCCGACATCCTGGTAGTTCACGTTCTCGCTGGTGACGCCGTTGCTGGTGGTGTTGGTGATCACCGGCAGCCGGTCACCGATCAGGATCTTGGCCTTTTCCTTGTTTTTCACGCGGATATTGGGCGAGGCCAGTACGTTGGTGTTGCCCTTGTCATGGGTGAGGTTGGCCGTCACCGTGGGCGAGCCAAAATTCATCAGCACGTTGGAGCGGTTGATGTTGGCCAGCTGATCCAGGGTCAGCGAACCCGTATAGGTGCCGGCTGCGCTGGGGTTGGTGGTGCCATCTGCATTCAGCGCCGGTACGCCCAGCGTGGCGCTGACGCTCTTGGGGTACTGGATGCCCAGGTTCAACAGGTCCGAGCTGGAGACTTCCAGAATCTGCGCGCTGATATCGACTTCAGATTGCGGCAGGTCAATGGCGTGCACCAGGCGTTCTGCCACCTCAATGGCTTCCGGCGTGTCACGCATCACGATCATGTTCAGGCGGTCATCAATGTACACGTCCCGCGTTTTGACCATCTGTTTGATCATGGCCAGCACTTGCTTGGGATCGGCATTGCCCACGTAGAACGTGCGCATCACCAGGTCCTTGTAGTCACGGTCTTTGTCCGGGCGCTTGGGGTAGATCAGGATGGTGTTGTCGTTCAGGATCTTCTTGTCGAGCTGGTTGGTGGTCAGCAACAGGTTGATCACATCCTGCACCGTGGTATCGCGGGCAAAGATGGTGGTTTTCAGGTTGGGCGGCACGTCGCGGTCAAAAATGAAATTGACCTTGCCGATACGCGAAATGATATCGAACACGCTGGTCAGCGACTGATCACGAAACTGCAGCGAGATCGGGCTTCTGAGGGCGGCGGCCAGCGTGGGTTTGAGTGTGTTGTTGCGGGTGATCTTGCTCTGGATTTCATCCTTGAGGCGGATGGCCTGGAAATTGCGCGGGTCATCTGCCAGCACCTGATCAACCACCACCAGCGCGTTTTCCGGCTGATCGTTCTTGAGGGTCTGCGCGTACTTGAGCATGGAGTTGTGGCGCAGATCGCCCTCGATCATGCTCACGCCTTCTTTGGCCACGGCGTTGCCCGGCTCCCACTGCAGCACGTGCTGGAACGCGGCCAGTGCATTGGCGCTGTCGCCGGCGGCACGCGCGGCCTGGCCTTGCTGCACCAGCAATTGCACGTAGGTCTGCTTCTGGCGCTCGTAGGTGGCGCGCAGTTGCAGGTCATCCGGGTGTGCGGCCAGCTCGGTCTGCATGTACTGCATGGCCTGTTCCGGATTGCCCTGCAGGATCATCTGTTTGCCCATATCAGGCGCGCTGGGCGCGCAGGCAGCCAGCATCGCGGCGGTCAGACCGTTAGCCAGGGCACATCGCAGGCGGGATTTCGCAATCATGGTCATCTCTTGTCTGCGCCGGTCAGGGCGCTCCTCCTACGGGAAGTGTCTGCACTTCATTGAGCGGCAGATAGGTCAGCACGACGGCGTCGTGGCTGACTTTATCCACACGGTAAATGCCCAGCAGCACTTCTCCTTGTTGTACGCGTCCCAGCGCATCGCAGCGCTGGCAGATCACATATTGCTGGCCACCGGCCTCCACCACGATCTGATCCCCGGCCGGATCGCGCCAGGTGGCGACCACCCGCAGTGGCAATGGGGGTGCCACGGGCTTGGGGGTCGGTGTGGGTTTGGGCGTTGGCGTGGGCGGCGGTGGCAACGGTTGCCAGTTCTGCCTTGGAAACAAATCCACAAAGGCCACGGCAGAGGCGGCCGAAGCCATCGATGCATTCTTGCCTGCCGCAACACCGCTGGCCGCACTGGCATTGCTGGCCATGCTGGCGCTGGCTGCTGCCGCATCGTTGCTGGCGGCGGCGTCGCTGGCAATCTGGTTGATGCGCGCAGGCCGCGGGCGAGACTCCACTACGGCGCTGCTGGCCTTGTCGGCGTCATCCTGGCGGCCTTGCCACCAGGTATAACCGGTCAGGCACAGCGTAACGCCAAGCACAATCTGCAAAGGGCGCGACAACATCAGCGCACCTCCGTCAGGTAACTCAGCTGCAATTGCATCGACAGCAGATCGTCGTCGATCCGGCCGCGGGTCATGACCAGGGTTTCTACCCGCACGCCAGGCAGCGCCTGTAAATCCTGCACCAGGCCACGGATATCCAGATACTTGCCCTGCGCCGGAAACTGCACGCCGTAACGCACCAGATGCCCGTCAGCCTCCGCCGTCGATTTGTAATCGCTCTGGCTGATCATGATGTGGTGCTTGTCGCCCAGTGTGCTTATCTGGCGCAGAAAACCGGTAAATGTATCTGGCGTTTTCAGTGGTTGCAGGCCAGCAGTGGCCGAGGCCGCGCCGGCGTTGCTGCGCAGGCGGTGCGCCAGGTCTTCTACATCGGCCTCGCGCCGGTCCAGGTCACGGTTGAACGGCACCACCGTTTGTCGGTAAACCAGAATGCCGGCCACCACCAGCGCCACGCCAACCCAGCCCAGCAGGCCGGCGTACTTGGGCCACTGCCGCAGTGTCCAGATCACTTGTGCCTGCTTCATGGCTGCGGCTCCCGCCAGACCACTTCCAGCACCGATTGCGTCGGCTTGAACGGGTCGGTGATCTTGATGCCCTGGTGCGCCATGGTCACGCGGGTGACGCCGGGCGTTTTTTGCAGGGTGTCGACCAGGGCCAGGGCGTCATTGAGCGTGCGCGATTCCATTTCCAGCTTCAGATCGTGATCGGCCGTGTTGACCTCGATCCTGGTGTAGGCAATGTTGGGGTTCCAGGTTTTTTCCAGCAGGGTCAGGCCGGTTTCCGGGCTGATCATCTGGCCACGGCGGATGGTGGCAATCTTGGCATTGGCCGGGATTTCCTTGCGCGCGGCCTGCTGTTGTTGCTCCAGATGTTTCTTCTGCCAGGAGACCTGGTCTTCCCGCTCGGCAATCTGGTCGCGGCGCTGCTTGGCAATGTCTTGCTGGGTGAGCGCCCACAGCAGCACCACCACGCCAAGGGTGGTCATCACCAGACCGATCCACGGTGTGTGTGTGGGTTTGCGATGGAAATCAAGCTGGATGGGCTGCATCAGGCTGGCCCCGCCAGAACGGGTTCAGCGGCCTCACGCCAGTCGGCCGGCCAGGCAAAGCGCGGGTGCACGCCGCCCAGTGTATGCAAGGTCATGCCTTCGGCGGAAAGCCCGGAAAGCTGGATGTCCGAGGACACCACGTACACCTGGCGCGGCATGAAATCAGAGACCAGCATGCTGGCGTCGCGCACCAGCGCGGCCAGGGCTTCCCCATCCGGGCGCGGGTTGAGCGCAAACGGCAGCGTCACGCTGGCACGCCAGCCGCTGCGCCAGAACACACAGGTGGTGTGTTCGGCTTCGATCAGCAAGAGGGCAAACTCTTTGCCCTTGAGCGATTTGTGATGCCGGTTGATGGCCGCAGTCAGCAGCGGCTCGCATTGGGTCAGTCGCAGTTTCTGGTTTTTGGCCATGTCCACCAGCGTCTGATACAGACCCTGATCCATGGCCGCTGCCAGCCGCGGCCGGCCATAAACGCCCTCGGCCACCTGCACGCGCCAGGTTTCCGTGCCCACGCCATATTGCTGGCCCAGCAGCACGCGGGCATAGCCTTGCCAGTCGGCATCACGCTTGAGGTTGTCTTGCCACGGCAACACCGTGTAACGCACCCACGGCGCGCCAATCATCAATTGCAGGGTGTCGATGCCAAAGCGCCCGCGCGGGCTTTGTGCCAGCAGTTGCTGCAGCCGGGTCATGGCGCTTTCGGTTGATTGTTCTATCGGCGCCCGGCGGCGTTGCGGCAGGGCTTTGCCAAAGGCCGGGCCGCTGGCCAGCAGCACATGCCGGCGCGAGAACCAAGCGTGGTGGTTAATCCAGGAATGTGACACGGTTCACCTCCTGCAATGTGGTTTCCCCGCGAGACACCGCCGCGATCGCGGCCTTGCGCATGCTGATGAATCCTTTGCTGGCTGCCATATGTTTGACTTCGACCGCCGGCGCGCGGCTGGCAATGGCTTGCTTGAGTGCGTCGTCCATGCGCAGCACCTCGGCAATCGCCTTGCGGCCCAGATACCCCGTGCCGCGACAAGCCTGGCAACCGGCGCCTTTCTTGAAGCGCCAGCCCGCCGTTTGCACACGGGTAACGCCAGAAACGGCCAGCAGCTCATCGTCCGGGTTGTCATCGGTAATACAGTGCGGGCAGATCTTGCGGATCAGCCGCTGTGCCACCACGCCAATCAGCGCATCGACAAAACTGTGTGTTTCCACGCCCATGTGCAAAAAGCGGTCGAGCACGCTGAATACGTTGTTGGCGTGCACGCTGGTCAGCACCAGGTGCCCCGTCAGCGCGGCTTGCACCGCAATGTTGGCGGTTTCGCCGTCACGGATTTCGCCGACCAGGATCTTGTCCGGATCGTGCCGCAAAATAGAGCGCAAACCGCGCGCAAAAGACAGACCCTTCTTGTCATTGACCGGAATCTGCAAAATGCCCTGGAGCTGGTATTCCACCGGGTCTTCAATGGTGATGATCTTTTCTTCGCCGGTATTGATCTCGGAGAGCGTGGCGTACAGCGTGGTCGACTTGCCCGAACCGGTCGGGCCGGTCACCAGCAGCAAGCCGTAGGGCTCGGTCGCCAGGCTGCGGATATTGCTCATGGTGGTGTCGTCAAACCCCAGGATATCCAGCCGTAGTTGCTTGAAGGCATCGCCAGCGTTTTGTTTATCCAGCACCCGCAATACGGCGTCTTCGCCCCAGATCGAGGGCATGATCGACACGCGAAAATCCACCTCGCGGCCATTGGCCAGCACCTTGAAGCGGCCATCTTGCGGAATACGCCGTTCAGAGATATCCAGTTCGGCCAGCACCTTGAGACGGGAGATCACCTGTTCGGCGGTCTCCACCCCGGCCGCGCCGCCAATGTGCAAGAGCACGCCGTCGATCCGGTATTTGATCGCCAGGCCCGTGGCGGTGCTTTCCAGGTGGATGTCGGACGCTTTGGCCTTGAGCGCATCGTACAAGGTGGAGTTGACCAGCTTGACCACCGGGTTGCTGTCTTGCGCCAGCGTGGCCAGCGAGATTTCCGGCACGCCGACATGCCCATTCTCGCCCTCGGTGCCCACGGCCAGTTGATCCATGGCGCGGTGAGAGGTCTCAAAGCTTTCCAGCCAGGTGCGCACGTCGTCGTAATGCGCCAGCACGGTGGTATACGGCACGGATACGCGTTGCTGCACCCAGTTGCGGGTGACACGGTTGAACGGGTCGCCCAGCACCAGCCGCAGCGTGCCATCCACGTCTTCCACCATCAGGCACTGGTGGCCGACGGCATCGCCATACGGCAACAGGTCATAACGCGGGAACTGCGCGGTCAGGTCTTCGCGGCCCAGCGCGGGCAGGCCCAGATAGCGGCTGACTTCCTGGCGATAACCGTCGTTATCCAGCCCCAGCGTTTGCTGCAACAACAGCGGCACGCCGGCCTCACCCGCGCTCTGGCGCAGATGGCTGATGAGTTCCAGATTGAGCGTGCTCATTGCATGCTCCCGGCCAGCTGGAAGATCGGCATATATAACAAGAACACGATGGAGCCGATCAACACGCCGATCAGCAACATCAAAATGGGTTCAAACAAACGCGTGAACATTTCAATGGCGCGGTCCAGTTCTTCATCACAGAACTGCGCGGCGCGTTCGCTCATGGTGGCCAGCTCGCCGCTTTGCTCGCCCACGCGCAACAGACGCTCGGCCACAGGCGTGGTCAGGCCGTAACGCGGCAGGGTAGAAGAGAGCGACTGGCCGGATTTGATATCCACAATGGCCTGGCCCAGCGCCAGACGCATCGGGGTGGGCAACAGTTGGGCCGACATCTCCATGGCGGCCACCAGCGATACGCCGCCCGACAGCAGCAGGCCCACCGTGCGGAAAAACCGCGTCAGCGAAAACAGCCGCCGGTATTCATTCATGCGCGGCAAGCGCCAGAAGGCCTCTGCCAGTGCCAGTTGCACTGCGGGCGTGCGCAGCAACACCACCGCCAGGATGATGGTGCCGATAATGCCGCCAAACAGGATGTCGCCGTGCTGATGCACCAGCTCGCCCCACCACAGCAAGACCTCGGCCGCAAACGGCAGGTTCTTCATGCTGGCGTAGATCTGGCTGAATTTGGGGATCACATAGAACAACAGAAACAGCATGATGCCGCCGCCAATGGTGATGATCACCATGGGGTAGATCAGTGCCGAGATAATCTTTTTCTTCACCGCCGCCAGGCGTGATTCGTAATGGTGATAGCGCTTGAGCGCGTTGGCCAGGTGGCCGGTTTTCTCGGCCGAGCCCACTGTGGCGATATACAGCGGCGGAAAATGTTCCGGCATTTGCGAGAGCACGCGGGAGAACGTCAGGCCCTGGTACAGGCCATCAATCATCAGGCCCAGCACCACGCGGTTGCCGTCGGCGGCGCTTTTTTCCTTGAGTGTTTCTACGGCCTCGACCAGCGTCAGGCCGGCTTCCAGCAGGGCAATCAGCTCTTGCGTGAACAAAGAGAGCGCGAACTCGCTCTTGCCCATGCTGAGCCGTTGCACAGGACGTGCCGAAACCAGAGCCGCACCCTGCGAGGCGAGGCGCTCTTTGAGCTCGGCCTCGTTGGCAGCGTCCAGCTCCAGTTCCTGCAGATTACCGGCAGAAAGGGCAGTGACCTTGTAGCGCATGGCGCAAAACCGGGGCGCGCTTACTGGAAGTAAGAGATGTCGGCGTCCTCATCCGTACCGCCCGGCTTGCCGTCGGCACCATAAGAGATGAGGTCGAAATCGTGGCCGTTCTCGCCGGGGCGGCGATAGACATAGGGCCGATCCCATGGGTCATTAGGCACGTCCTTGGTCAGGTACGGGCCTTGCCACTTGGGCTCGTCATTGGGCTTGGTATTGAGCGCAGTCAGACCTTGCTCGGTGGTGGGGTAGTGGCCCACATCCAGCCGATAATGGTCCAGCGCATCCGCCAGGGATTTCATCTGGCTGGCTGCAGTCTTGATCTTCGCCTTGCCGACTTCACCAAACAGCTTGGGGCCGACATAGCCGGCCAGAAGGGCAATGATCAACAACACGACCAGCAATTCAAGCAGCGTAAAGCCGCTGTTACGCATACGACGAAATTGCATTGCTTGTATCTCTACTTGTTTTTACCTTCTTCGGCTGCGCCTGTTTGATCTGGCACAACTCCATCCTCGAATCGCATCGTATACGGCGGGCTAACCAGCGGCAAGCGAGAGGGAGTACAGCAGGGAGAAGGTATGCTTAAAGAGTCAGTACCCACCACGAAGCTCACGGGGAGCTGACGGGCAGCAAACAGAATCTACAATGACTTGGCAAAAAAGGGTCAGAAAATCAGACCTTTGTCAGTTAGAGGCAACAATCTGCTTGAACTGTTACAGATTATCGGAAAAACAACGCCGTTGGGCCGACGCAACAGCGTGAAAGCATTGTCAGCCGTTGTTGGGGTCAGGTTGATGACAATGGCGTGCCTTGATGGAAAATCATCTGCCAGCGCTCATCCCGCCATTGCCAGATTGAACTGCGTAACGAACTGGCACCCGGCCGCCGGGGCGTGGGCAGCCGTTCTGCGGCATAGGTGACCAGCGCCGTATCGGGTGCCAGCCGGGTCAGCGCAAAGCGGCTGATGCGCCGTTGTGAAAACTGTTCGTCTGCCAGCGCCGCAATCACCGCCGTCTTGTGCCACAACGTACCGTTGATGCCCTGTTCAAAATAATCATCAGCCAGCAAGCGGCCCAGCGCCGTGGCGTCGGCGCGGATGTGTTGCTGGTGCAGTTGTTGTTCCAGCTGCAATAAATGGCCGGCCAGTTGCTCGTCAGTCATGGCTTTTGCCCGGATCAGGGTGTATGGATATATAGCCCGGCGCGCCCGTTCAGGCGAACCGGCCAGCGCCTTTTTTCACCTATCGCCACCGTTTCACGCCAGGAGAACCCATGTCCGCTGCTGTCATCGCCCCGGATTTCACCGCTGTTCGCACTGCGCTGTGGCGCGCACTGCATCTGGAAGTCGATGCGGCGCCGCCCGTGCTGCAGGACGAGGTTGGCCTGCAACTGGCCGCTCCGGATAACGGCTGGCGCGAGCGGCCGGACATGCACCCGCAACGCACTGCGCCGTTCCGCGCCTCGATCATCGCCCGCGCGCGGTATATCGAGGATCAAGTGATCGACGGGATCAAGGAAGGCGTGGCCCGTCAGTATGTATTGCTGGGCGCGGGGCTGGATTCATTTGCCTTGCGCCGGCCGGATATCGCCGCGCAGATGAATATCTTTGAAGTGGATCAGCCCGGGCACCAGACATGGAAAAAAGCCCGGCTGGCAGAACTGGACATGACGCCGCCCGCGTCGGTGCACTTTGTGCCGGTGGATTTTGAAGCGGGCGATGACTGGCTCAAGCATCTGGGTAAAGCCGGTTTTCGCACTGATGAACCGGCGATCGTGACCTCGACCGGCGTCAGCATGTACCTGACGCATGAGGCCATTGTTGCCATGCTGCGGCAGGTGGCCGCGCTGGCCAAAGGCTCCCGGTTTGTCATGACTTTCCTGTGCCCGATTGATATGGCCGATGCCGACCTGCAACCCGTTTTGCGCATGGGCGAGGCGGGGGCGGCCGCCAGCGGCACGCCCTTTATCAGTTACTTTGCCCCGCAAGAGATCGTTGATCTGGCGCTGGCTGCGGGTTTCAGCGCGGTCGCGCATGTGTCGGCTGATGATCTGGCCGCCAGCTACTTTGCCGGGCGCAGCGACGGCCTGCGCCCGCCAGCGCGCTGTGAAGAGCTGATCGTGGCGACGGTGTAAGCCTTGCGTGCGGCGTGATAGATTGGCCGGCATCCGCACCTACACAACAAGATACCGCCATGAGCCTCTCGCTCAAGAATGTCCGCTATTTCATTGCCGTGGCCGAGGCCGAATCCATTACCGGCGCCACGCAATCCTTGAATATTTCCCAGTCGGTGGTGACTGAAGCCATCAAGGCGCTGGAGGCTGACCTGGGCGCGCAATTGTTCCAGCGCCACGCGCGCGGCATGGTGCTGACCCACGCCGGGCACCAGTTCCTGCGCCACGCCCACCAGATTCTGGCCACAGTGCGTAACGCGCAGGAAGCGCTCTCCGCCCGCCCTGACACCATGACCGGGCGGCTCAATGTCGGCGTCACTGCCATGATGACGGGCTATTTTTTGCCCTATCTGCTGGACCGCTATCGCCGCGTGTTCCCCAAAGTGGAAGTGCGGGTGATTGAAGACCAGCGCGATTACATTGAGCACTTGCTGGTCAATGGCGAACTGGATGTGGCAGTGCTGCTGGTTTCCAATATCGAGAACAAGCAGGCCATTGAATCTGAAGCGCTGATGAAGGCATCCTGGCGCTTGTGGCTGCCGGCCAATCACTCTTTGCTGCAGCTTTCCAGTATCTCGATCAAAGAGATCGCCAACGAGGCCATGATCATGCTCAAGGTGGATGAGCTGGAAGACAACACCACCGCCTACTGGCGTGCGGCCGGTCTGCGGCCCAATACAGTCATGCGGACTTCATCGGTGGAGGCTGTACGCAGCCTTGTCGCCACCGGCGCCGGTTTGTCGATTCTGCCCGACATGCTGTACCGGCCGTGGTCGCTGGATGGCGACCGGCTGGAAGTGCGCAACATCATGGAAGAACTGCCCACCGTGGATATCGGTATTGCCTGGCGGCGTGGCCTGCGTATGTCTGAAGCCACGCAGAATTTCCTGGTAGTGGCGCGCGAACACAGCCGCGCACACGCAAAATAACCATCTTTTTTGCCGATATATCGGCATATCTGTTCTGTTTTTCCGATTTTATTGCTGTTTGATTTACAACAGTAAATGCCACGCCAAACCGGCCGTTTGGGCCTGCACCAGCTTAATGCAGCGCAACAATGCGCAAAAAAATGTAGTGCATGGTGAATGAGTTACGTGCAAAACATGGGTTTTCTGGCCCATGCAAGTTGTATTTCGGGCTGGCGACTACGCGCTGTTTTGGCGCACTGCAATCTCTTGCGGGGCTGAAAGGTATCGGAAAAACAGATTGGCTTTATCTGCAAAGCCAGCTTTCGGCCCAAAGCTCGCCCTTCCAGAATGGTTCTCAGCAAGGCACATAGAACCGGAACATTCCTGGAGAGGACCATGAAGCAGATGAAGATCACCGCATGGGCAGTAGGTTGTGCATTTCTCAATAGCGCGGTGTTCGCCGCGCCCGTCAGTTCACTGGGCAAGCCCGAAGGGCAGGTGAACATCATTGCCTGGCCAGGTTATCTGGAGCGGGGCGAGTCGGACAAGAAATACGACTGGGTGACCGGTTTCGAAAAGGCCACCAGTTGCAAGGTCAACGTCAAGACCGCCGCGACGTCTGACGAAATGGTCTCGCTGATGAACCAGGGCGGTTATGACCTCGTGACCGCATCGGGCGACGCCAGCCTGCGTCTGGTGTACGGCAAGAAAGTGCAAGAGATCAACACCGCGCTGATTCCGTCCTGGAATACCGTCGAAAAACGCCTGCAAGACGCACCCTGGCACACCGTAGACGGCAAGCACTACGGCGTGCCGTATCAGTGGGGCGCCAACTTCCTGGCGTACAACACCAAGGTTTTCCCGAAAGCGCCGGACTCCTGGTCGGTGGTGTTTGAAGAACAGAAGCTGCCGGATGGCAAATCCAACAAGGGCCGGGTTCAGGCTTATGACGGCGCGATCTACATCGCCGATGCCGCCATGTACCTGATGGTGAAAAACCCCGCGCTGGGCATCAAGGACCCGTACGAACTCAACGAGAAACAGTACGCCGAAGTGCTCAAACTCTTGCGCGGCCAGAAACAACTGACCCACCGTTACTGGCACGACGTGACCGTGCAGATGAATGACTTCAAGAACGAAGGCATTGCCGCATCGTCCGGCTGGGGCTACCTGATCAACGCCCTGCAGGCCGAGAAGTTCCCGATCGCCGGCACCATCCCCAAGGAAGGCGCAACCGGCTGGGCCGATACCACCATGATGCACGTGAACGCCCCGCATCCGACGTGTGCGTACAAGTGGATGGACTGGTCGCTGAACAAGAAACTGCAATCTGACCTGGCCGAGTGGTTTGGTTCTAACCCGGTGATTACCGACGGCTGCAAGAACAAGCCGGTGGGTGGCTCTGATGTGTGTGCCAGCAATGGGTATGCGCGGTTTGAGCAGATTCACTTCTGGAAGACGCCGGTGGCCAAGTGCAAGACGCAGGGGACTTGTGTGCCTTATAGCCGGTGGACGCAGGATTTTATTGCTGTGATGGGTGGGCGCTGATTGGTTGTTGCAGGCGGGTTTTAGCGCCTTCGGCGCGGGTGTTTTGGGTGTCGGGGGTTGCCCGACGGCAAGGTACTTTCTTTTGGGTCACCAAAAGAAAGTACCCAAAGAAAAGGCGACCCCTGCGACTGCGCCCTTCGGGTTCCCTGTGCTTCTCGCGAAGTCCGGCTGGCTACGGGAACTCGCTTCGCTCAAACACCCCTCCGCCGAAACCCCGGACTTCGCTGCGATGCTCGGCGCAGTCAAGGGGAGGCAGATCAAAAGCAACGGCAACCTCAGAACCAACAGCAACAGCATAGATCGGGACTACTGGCGCACAGAGGGTTTGGCCGTTGTCCCCCCGACACCTGAACAACCGCGCCGTCAGGCGCTAACAAAACAACAACTGCCAGCAAATAAACCGCGCAGCAAAAACAGAACCACGCACCAGGCAAGCTTGAGGTACACAGCAAATGACCACCGCAGTCCAGTTCACCAACGTCTCCCGCCATTACGGCACCGTCAAAGCGGTCGATGACGTCTCCATCACCATTGCCGACGGCGAGTTTTTCTCCATGCTCGGCCCGTCTGGTTCCGGCAAGACCACCTGCCTTAGACTCGTCGCCGGGTTCGAGCAGCCAACGGCGGGCAGCATTCTCATCCATGGCAAAGAAGCCGCCGGCCTGCCGCCGTATGAGCGCGATGTGAACACGGTCTTCCAGGATTACGCGCTGTTCCCGCATATGAACATTCTGGATAACGTCGCCTACGGCTTGATGGTGAAGGGCGTGGGCAAGAAAGAGCGCTACAAAGAGGCAGAAGCGGCGCTGGCCATGGTGGCGCTGGGTGATTTTGGCGGGCGCACGCCGGGGCAGATGTCGGGTGGGCAGCGGCAACGGGTGGCGCTGGCGCGGGCGCTGGTGAACCGGCCGCGCGTGTTGTTGCTGGATGAACCGCTGGGCGCGCTGGATCTGAAACTGCGTGAGCAGATGCAGACCGAACTCAAGACACTGCAACGCAAGCTGGGCATTACGTTTATCTACGTCACGCATGATCAGGGCGAGGCGTTGTCGATGTCGGATCGCGTAGCGGTGTTCAACAAGGGCAAGATCGAACAGGTGGATAGCCCGCGCAATCTGTATACGCGCCCGCAAACACCATTTGTGGCGGATTTTGTCGGTACCTCCAACGTGATCGAGGGCGATCTGGCCCAGGCCATTACCGGCGCTGCGCAGGCGTTTTCGGTACGGCCGGAGCATATTCATTTCGCGCCGGCCAGTGCTGACCAACTGGGTACGCAAGGCACGCTGATCGACGTGCATTACCACGGCGCGACCAGCCGGTTCGAGGTCAAGTCGACCACTGGGCAGTTGCTGGCGGTCACCATTGCCAACCGTGACGCAGAAGACCCGGCGCTGCCGCGGCCTGGTGATGCGGTGTCGTTGTCCTGGGCGCGGCACGCCATGGTGCAACTGGGCAGTGCGCAAGGAACACGGTGATGACCATGGCTGCCACCTTGCCTGTTTCCGCGCCACTGCCTGTCGCCCGCAAGGGTGGGCCGTTGCGCGTGGTTTCAAATTTTCTGTACCGGCGCAGCACGCTGTATCTCTTGTTGCTGCTCACGCCGCCGCTGCTGTGGTTTGGCGTGGTGTATCTGGGGTCGTTGCTGGCGCTGTTGTCGCAAAGTGTTTACACCTTTGATGACTTCACCATGGGCGTCACGCCGGATTTCACGCTGGCCAATTACAAAGCGCTGTTTGTTGATGGCGCCAATTACGACATCGTCTTGCGCACGCTGGGCATGGCGGCGTGTGTGTCGATCGCCAGCGCCATTCTGGCGTTCCCCATCGCCTATTACATGGCGCGGTATGCCACGGGCTGGCGCAAGGGATTTTTCTATGTGGCGGTGATGCTGCCGATGTGGGCGAGCTACATCGTCAAGGTGTATTCCTGGACCGTGATCCTGGCCAAGGGCGGCATTTTGTACTGGGCCATAGGCAAGCTGGGTCTGACCCACGCGCTGGAAGCCGTGCTGGCGCTGCCGGTGATTGGCGGCAATTCGCTCTCGACCTCCAATCTGGGGCGCTTTCTGGTGTTCACCTATATCTGGCTGCCGTTCATGATCCTGCCCATCCAGGCGTCGATCGAACGGATTCCGGCCAACTTGCTGCAAGCCTCGGCCGACCTTGGCGCGCGGCCGGGCCAGACGTTCCGCACGGTGATCCTGCCGCTGGCGATTCCGGGCGTGGTGGCGGGGTCCATCTTTACCTTCTCGCTCACCCTGGGTGATTTCATCATCCCGCAACTGGTCGGGCCCAGCGGTTTGTTCATTGGCAACATGGTTTACACCATGCAAGGCTCGATCGGGAACATCCCCATGGCGGCGGCATTTACCGTCGTGCCGGTGGTGATCATCGGGGTTTACCTGGCCATTGCCAAACGCCTGGGAGCGTTCGATGCACTCTGAACAAAAACCATCGTTGCTGCTGAAACTGGCAGCGTGGGGCGGGCTGGTGTTCCTGCATTTCCCCATCATTGTCGTGGTGCTGTACGCCTTCAACACCGAAGAATCGGCGTTCAGTTTCCCGCTGCAGGGCTTTACGCTGCACTGGTTTACCGACGCGCTGGCCCGCCAGGACATGCTCTCGGCCGTGTGGTTGTCGATCAAGGTCGCCACGCTGGCCACCGTGCTGGCCATGGTGCTGGGCACGCTGGCCGCCGGCGCCTTGTACCGCAAGGATTTCTTCGGCAAAGAAGCCATCACGCTGATGCTGATCCTGCCGATTGCCTTGCCCGGCATCATCACCGGTATTGCGTTGTTGTCGGCCATCAAGATGGCGCATGTGGACCCGAACTTCTGGACCATTGCCATTGGCCACGCCACGTTCTGTGTGGTCATTGTTTACAACAACGTCATTGCCCGGTTCCGCCGGACCTCGTTCAGTCTGATTGAAGCCTCCATGGACCTGGGCGCCGACGGCTGGCAAACCTTCCGCTACGTGGTGCTGCCGCAAATTGCCACCGCCTTGCTGGCCGGCGCCATCCTGGCCTTCGCGCTGAGTTTTGACGAAATCATCGTCACCACCTTTACCGCCGGGCAGGAACGCACGCTGCCAATCTGGCTGTTGAACCAGCTGGGCCGCCCGCGTGATGTGCCGATCACCAACGTGGTCGCCATGATGATCATGCTGATTACCGCGATACCGATTTTTGGCGCCTGGTATCTCACCCGTGGCACCGAGAACACCGCTGGCAGCAGCAAATAACCCGATACGAACAACCCGAACACACAAGCAACACGGCCGCTGCGTGCGGCCGGAGCAACCCCGGAGACACAAGAATGGACAAGACCATGCACACCAAACTGTTGATCGGCGGCGAATTTGTGGCCGGTCAGGGCGATATCGAGGACATCCTCAACCCTGCAACGGGTGACATCGTGGTCAAAGTGGCGGAAGCCTCGCTCGATCAAGTGCAAGCCGCGGTCGCCGCCGCGCAAAATGCCTTCTCTGGCTGGGGCAAAACCACGCCGCGTGATCGCGCCACCTTGCTGCTGCGCCTGGCGGACGCCATCGAATCACGTGCGACTGAATTTGCCCGGCTGGAATCGCTCAATTGTGGCAAGCCGTATCTGGCCGCGCTCAATGATGAAATCCCCGCCGTGGCCGACGTGTTCCGCTTCTTTGCCGGCGCCTGCCGCACCCAGCACGGCCAGCTGGCCGGTGAATATTTGCCGGGCTTTACCAGCATGGTGCGCCGTGACCCGCTGGGCGTGGTGGCCTCGATCGCGCCGTGGAATTACCCCTTGATGATGGCCGCCTGGAAAATCGCCCCGGCCATTGCCGCCGGCAACACCGTGGTGATCAAGCCTTCTGAACAAACCCCGCTGACCACGCTGAAACTGGGCGAACTGATTGCCGATATTTTCCCCGCGGGCGTGGTGAACATTGTCACCGGCCGGGGCGAAACCGTCGGCTCGCCGCTGATCTCGCAGCCGGCAGTGCGCATGATCTCGATTACCGGTGATGTCTCCACTGGCCAGAAAATCCTGGAAACCGCGTCCAGATCACTCAAGCGCACGCACCTGGAACTGGGCGGCAAGGCGCCGGTGATCGTGTTTGACGACGCCGACATAGACGCCGTGGTGGAGGGCATCCGCACCTTTGGGTACTACAACGCCGGCCAGGACTGCACCGCCGCCTGCCGCATCTACGCCGGCCCGAAAGTCTACGAAAAACTGGTGGCGGATCTCTCCAGCGCCGTCAGCAGCATCAAGATGGGCGAGCAGCATCTGGACGGCGTGGAAATGGGCCCGCTGATCTCTGAACGCCAGCGCAGCCGCGTCGCCAGCTTTGTCGAGCGCGCCGCCAGCCAGAACCACATTGAAATCACCGCCGGCGGCAAGCTGGGTAACGGCAAGGGCTTTTTCTTTGAGCCGACCGTGATTGCCGGCGCGCGCCAGGAAGACGAAATCGTCCGCCGCGAAGTGTTCGGGCCGGTGGTGTCGGTGACACGCTTTGATGCTGCGACGGATGCCATCAGCTGGGCCAACGATTCTGAATACGGCCTTGCTAGCTCGGTCTGGACGCGTGATGTGAACAAGGCCATGAAGGTGGCGGCCGAGTTGCAGTATGGCTGCACGTGGATCAACACCCACTTCATGCTGGTGAGCGAAATGCCGCATGGCGGGATGAAGCGGTCTGGCTACGGCAAGGATATGTCGGTATATGCGCTGGAGGATTACACCTGCGTGCGGCATGTGATGGCGAAATTTGAGTAAGGGGGTTTGCTGCGCGGGGAGGGGGTAGTGGTTTTTTTAGCCGCTGCCTCGTCATTCCGGCGCAGGCCGGAATCCAGCGGGGCGCCAGAAGTGGCCCTCGCTGGCAAGGGCGCTGTGGCCGCCTGTAGGGTGGATTTGGAGCGATAGCGACAAGCCACGGGTTGCTGGCTGCTTGTGAAACCTTAACCCCTGTTAGCGCCTGGCGGCGCGGTTGTTTAGGTGTCGGGGGTTGCCCGACAGCAAGTGCCTTTCTTTTGGGTCGCCAAAAGAAAGGCACCAAAGAAAAGGCGACCCCTGCGACTGCGTTCGCTACGCGAATTCCCTGCGCTTCTCGCAAGTCGCGGCTGGCTCGCGAGTTCGGCCTGCGGCCTACCGCTTCGCCTTTGTCGCCGCGCCTTGTTGCGATGCTCGGCGCAGTCAAGGGGAGGTACGTCAAAGGCAACGGCAACCCCGAAAATCAAAGGCAAGGGCAACAGGCACAGTAGGGTGGATTCGAATCGACAGCGACATTCCACCACCGCAACGGCGGATCGAAACCCGAATCCGCCCATGCAACAAAGCAACAACGAGTTCCACCAAACCAAGGCTCACATCGATGGGCCATCAGAAAAAGCAGTGCGAGAGATACATCCACATCAACCGGAGTCGATGAACATGCAATCCCCTCTGAAGTCTCTCTTTACCCTGCTGGCGCTGCTGGCCACGTTCTGTTTTGCCCCCACCGCGCAGGCGGCAGCCAAGGCTGATCCACTCTCCATCGTCCACGCCTACATGGACGGCTGGAACAAGCACGACCCCAATCTGGCCGCCATGAATCTGGATTTCGATGTCGAGTACTACGACGCCACGGTCGGTGAGTCGCAGTTTGGTGTGGTGCCGGCGCGCGATAACGTGATCAAGTTCTTTATCGCCGCACTGCCAGACCTGAAATGGAAAATGGTGGGCGAGCCGGTGGTCAGCAAGGATTCAATTGCGTTCCGCTGGGTGTTTACCGGCACCAATACCGGCATTCCGTTTGAAGGCACCAAGCCCACGGGCAAGGCGATTTCGCTCAACGGGCTGTCGCTGATCCGCGTGAAAAACGGCCATATCGTGTATCAGGGCGATTTTTACGATGCGCTCACCCTCAAAAAGCAGCTGGGCCTGATCAAGTAAGACGTCCGGTTGATTGCTCTCTCGCACGCCTGGCGTTTCAGGCTGCTTCAGGTGGCGTGTTTTCCGCCACCTTTTTTTCGTCCTGCGCCCGGGGCATTTTCGATTGCAGCAGCCGCTGCGCCAGTTGGTGGATTTCGTCTATCAGTTGCGGTGGCGAGATCACGGTAAAGGCGTAGGGCATCTGCGCCAGTTGCCGGGCCATCCATGAAAGGGTGTCTACCTGGCTGCGCAGCCGCGTGCCTTCTGGTGTGCTTTCCAGAATGCCCAGGTCGGCATAAATATATTTGCGGGTGTCTTCCAGCGGGGCGTGCAGGATGACTTCCACTTCAAAGTCACGCGGGATGATGGCCATGGTGTGATTCAGGAAGGCGAGCACGTCAAAGCCTTCCGGGCGCAAGAAACTGGCCGGCACGGGGCGCACGGCCAGCATGCGGTCCAGCCGGAACGAACGCATTTCCTTGCGCAGATGACAATAGCCCACCACGTACCAGTGCCCGTCGCGCCAGGCCAGGCTGTACGGGTCAAACTGGCGCTCGGTCTGCACGCCGCCAGTCTGGTATTTGATCTGTACACGCTGCTGCAATTGCGCGGCGGTAGACAGTGCCATCAGCGCGGCGTTGTCTTGCACGGCCGGGGTGCGGCTGAGGTCCAGCGTAACGGTCTCTGCCACCGCGCGTAGCTGGTGGCGCAGCATGTCGGGCAAGACGCGTTCCAGCTTGGCCTGGGCGCTGCTCACGGCTGGTGCGGCTTGTGCCAGACCCAGGCTGCGCGCGGCTTGCAGGCCCAGTGACAGGGCCAGCGCTTCTTCGTTGGTAAACATCATGGGCGGCAGCTTGAAGCCGTGCATCAAGCGGTAGCCGCCATCACGCCCGCGTTCTGACGTGATGGGGATGCCCATTTCTTCCAGCCGCGCGATATCACGCCGCAAGGTGCGAACGTCAATGTCCAGCCTTCGTGCCAGTTCACTGCCGCTGACCAGCCCCTGGGTCTGCAGCACTTCCAGCATGGCCAGCAAGCGTTGGGATGAATGTGCCATGGGCTGAATCATAAACACGAATCAGGGCAAATTTTGTCCTCTTTCGCGCATAGAGTTTGTGCACGGCAAAGATCTGACAACAACAGCTTTTGACACTGGACCAGGAACGCAGGAGCAAATCATGGATGGCTTGGCAGGACTCTGGATTATTTTCGGGCAGGCAATTGCTGCGCAGTTGCGTGGCTGGCTGGCGCACCGCATGCAGGCGCGCTGGTGGTTGCCAAGGCTGGCGGTGGCGTTGCTGCTGGCGCTGGCGCTGTGGGTGATATGGCTCAACTTGCCGGCGTGGCGGCCGGCACCGTTGCATTTTTCCATGGCAATCGACATTGACCTCTTTGAGAGCTGATCTGCAACCCGTCCGGCGCAACGGCAGACAAACCGCTAAAATTGCGGTTTTACCGCTGTGTGCCGGATTAAACCCATGTCTTTTGACACGCTTGGCCTGATCGCCCCCCTGCTGCGCAACCTGCAGGCGCTCAATTACCAGAAACCCACGCCGGTCCAGGCCAAGGCCATTCCGGCTGTGCTCAGTGGCAAAGACGTCATGGCAGCGGCACAGACCGGCACCGGCAAGACCGCCGGCTTTGCGCTGCCGCTGTTGCAACGGCTGGTGCAGAACGGCCCGGCGGTGTCCAGCAACCGTGCACGCGTGCTGGTGCTGGTGCCCACGCGGGAGCTGGCCGAACAAGTGCTGCAAAGCTTTATCGATTACGGCCAGGGGCTGGACTTGCGCCTGCTGGCGGCCTACGGCGGCGTCAGCATCAACCCGCAAATGATGAAGTTGCGCAAAGGCGTAGACGTGCTGGTGGCAACGCCCGGCCGGTTGCTGGATCTGCACCGCCAGAACGCAGTGCAGTTTGATCAGGTGCAAACCCTGGTACTCGATGAAGCCGACCGCATGCTGGATCTGGGCTTTGCGCGGGAGCTGAACGCCGTGTTTGCCGCCTTGCCCAAAGCGCGCCAGACGCTGTTGTTCTCGGCCACGTTTACGCCGGATATCAAGGCCATGGCCGCTGGCATCTTGCGCAATCCGCTCGATATCAGCGTCAGCCCGCCCAATGTGACGGCCAGCAAGATCAAGCAATGGGTGATCCCGGTCGACAAGAAAAACAAGCCGGATTTGTTCATGCATCTGGTGGCAGAGAACAAGTGGGAGACCGCGCTGGTGTTCGTCAAAACCCGCAAGGGCGTGGATTACCTGGCTGAACTGCTGCAACAAGCCGGCTATGCCGTTGACACTATTCATGGCGACAAACCGCAGCCGGCGCGTTTGCGGGCGCTGGAGCACTTCAAGACGGGCGAGGTACAAATGCTGGTGGCGACCGACGTCGCCGCGCGCGGGCTGGATATTGATGACCTGCCGCTGGTGATCAACGTCGATCTGCCCATTGTGGCCCAGGATTATGTGCACCGCATTGGCCGTACCGGCCGCGCTGGCGCCAGCGGGGTGGCGGTGTCGCTGGTCTGCGCGGATGAAGCCCCGCAACTGGCCGCCATTGAAGCGCTGATCAAGCAAACCTTGCCACGGGAAGAAGAACCGGGTTTCGAGGCCGAACACCGCGTGCCGGAAACCAGCAGCACCGGCCAGATCATCAAAAAACCCAAGAAGCCGAAGAAACCCAAAGTGCCGCAAGGCGCGCCGCTGGGTGGAGCCGATCAGGTCTTGCGCAAACAGCCCAGACCGCAGGGCAGGGCGCAAGATGGCGGCGGGCGCGGTGCAACCAGCGACAGTGCCAACCCGTTCAGTCGCCTCAAGCCTGGCAGCAAACCAGCCGGCAAGCCTGCTGGTGGCAAGCCGGCCGCGGGCAAACCGCGCGCTGGTGGCGGCAAGCCCCAGGGCAAACCGGCGGGGGCACGGCGCAAGCCTTGATTGATCCGGCTGCGGTTCAGAACAGGCTGGCGGTGTGCGGGCCGTTGGTCGGGATTGGCGCGGCCTCGGCCATCATCAACTCTGCCGGGAAAGGGCGCAGGAAGCGCTGCGCCAGTTCCGGGTCTTTGCAGGCCAGCCAGGCGTCGTATTCAGCGGGCGGCACAATCACCAGCGAGCGCTTTTCATCCTCCGGTTTGTGAAACCGGCGCATCAACGGGTGCTGGTCGGCATTGATGGTGATCTGGGTAAACGAATAACTCACCGTCTCATCCGCCTCGCGCCAGGCGCGGATCAGCCCGGCCACCGCAAAGGGCTCGCCGCTTTGCATGCCAATGCGCCAGCGCACCGGCCGGCCAGATTCATAACTGGGCTCGAAAAAACCGGTCATGGGCACAAGGCACAATTGCCCGCGCACCCAGGGCTGGCGAAAACTGCGGGTCTCGCCCAGCGTTTCTGCGCGTGCATTCATGGTGCTGTAGCGCACGCCTGGCGGCAGGCGCCGTTTGGGGATCATGCCGTAGCTGCCCACCAGCGCCCGCCGCGTGGTCTCGCCGGCGGCGATCACCGGGGCGGCGTAATCCTGCCAGGTTTCTGCCGGCCACGCGGCATGCGGCATAGCCAGTTCAGTGCTGAAGTATTCCTTGAGTTGCTGGCGCTGGGGCGGGACGAAATTGACACACATAATCAGGGCGGGCGAGTTGATCGGCTTATTGTAACTGCAGCCTGCCCAGGCCGTTGATCACCAGGCTGCATGATGATGTTGACATGAGCACGGATGCGCAGTTTAATTTCTCTTAATACAGAAACAAGAGAATGAATCGCCATGAAACTGAGTCCGACGACAGAAAAATACATTCTGCACTGGGGTGAGATGGGCACCCGCTGGGGCGTGAACCGCACCGTGGCGCAGATTCATGCCTTGTTGTTCCTCAGCAATACGCCGCTGAACGCTGAAGAAATCTGCGAGACGCTGAACGTGGCGCGCTCCAATGTCAGCAACAGCCTTAAAGAGCTGCAAAGCTGGGGGCTGATCCGCACCGTGCGGGTGCTGACCGACCGGCGCGATCACTTTGAAGCAGAACAAGAAGTCTCCGAGATTTTCCGGCTGGTGGTAGAGGGCCGCAAAACCCGCGAGCTTGATCCCACGCTGACCGTATTGCGCCAGTGTTCCATGGAGGCCGAAAGCGATGCCATGCTGGACGCCGCCAGCCGCAAGCGCATGGATGAAGTGCTGGCGTTTCTGGAGTTGCTGATGGGCGCGTATGACGATTTTCGCCATCTTTCGCCCGCCACCATGCAGCGCGTATTGAAGATGGGCGGCAAGATCGCCCGTTTCCTGGGGCCGGATGACAAGGAGGAATGATGAACTCGCTCACTTTGTTTTATGACAGCCGCTGCCCGTTATGCGCAGCGGAAATGCAGCGGCTGGCGGGCTGGAATCGCCGGGGTATCCTGCAGTTTGCCGACATGCGCGCAGAGGGTTTTGACGCACAGCGCTGGGGTGTGACCCTGGCGCAGATGGATGCCCAGTTGCACGCCGCGACGGATGACGGGCGCGTACTGGTGGGCATCGACGCCATCGCGGCGGCGTATCAGGCGGTCGGGTTGGGCTGGCTGGTATGGCCGCTGACCTGGCACTTTGCCCGTGCGTTCTGGCAGCGCAACTACCGCTGGTTTGCCCGTAACCGCTACCGTGCCAGCAAGTGGCTGGGGTACGGCTGTGTCGATGGCGTTTGCGATACCCGGTTTCGTTGAGTTTTTTTGCCTGTTTATTTCTGTCTTTACAGAAATTAATAACCAACCATCAGGGGATGACCATGCAAACACTGGATGAATTGTTCAACGCCCTTTCGCCCCAACGGGTGTTGATGACGGGCGGCACGGGCTTTATTGGCCGCATGCTGGCACAGCAACTGGTGCAGACCGGCCACAGCGTCACCGTGCTGGCGCGCGACCCGTTCCGGGCCGGCAAAAACGGGATCAGTGGGGTGAATTATGTCGGCTCACTGGCGCAGTTGGACACGGATAGCGCGTTTGATGCGGTCATCAGTCTGGCCGGGGCGCCGGTGGCAGGGCCGCGCTGGACAGCGGCGCGCAAGGCGGTATTGCTGGGCAGCCGCATCAACACCGCCAGGGCCGTACTGGAGTGGCTTGAGCGCGCGCCAGCCCGGCCGGCGGTATGGATTCAGGCCTCGGCCATCGGCTTTTATGGTGTGCAGGAGGCCAGTCAACGCCTGGCTGAACACAGTGCGGCAGGGCACGATTTTGCCAGCCAGTTATGTGCGCAAGTCGAAGCGGCTGCTGCCGCCGCATCTGCGCTGGGGATGCGGGTGGTGAGCCTGCGTTTTGGCATTGTGCTGGGGCACGGCGGAGCCTTGCCGGCGCTGACCCTGCCGATCCGCTGGTTTGTCGGGGGCCGCATGGGCGATGGCCGGCAGATGATCAGCTGGATTCATCAGCACGATGTCATGGCGTTGTTTGCCCGCGTGCTGGCAGACCCTGGTTTGCAGGGTCCGATCAACGCCGTGGCACCGCAAGCCATGGATCAGGCCGGCTTTGTGCGCGCAGCCGCCGGCGTGCTGCGGCGGCCGTTGTGGTTGCATCTGCCAGCGTCGTTATTGCGGGTCATGCTGGGGGAAATGGCGCAGTTGTTCGTCGGTGGCCAGCATGTGGTGCCGGAGAAACTTACCCAGGCCGGGTTTGTGTTCCGGTACCCCACCTTGCAGCAGGCGCTGGCTGATTTACTTTGATCGGGCCGGGGCGTTATCGAGTTCATGCGCTACGTAGCTGGCCCAGTCAAAGCGGGTATCCGGAAAACTGAGGCCGGCGGCGTGGCTGCGCTCCAGGATGTAGCCGCTGTTCACCATCTGCTGCATGGCTTCATCCATGCGCGCCAGCAGGGCAGAGCCGCGCCATTTGCCCGACAGCGCAAAGTAGCCGGCCGAATTCTGGATGCGGGGCTGCACCGGTTTGATGGCGGAAAATTCTGGCCGGGCAATGCGCGGCGCGAAGTCCCGCTCGTTGCCGGCTACCAGCGTGATCCGCCCGGTCAGCAACAGGCGCAAGGCCTGGTCGGATGAATCAACTTCAACCAGGTTGAGCTGGTTGCGAAACGCCTCAAAGCGCTCACCCAGCGTCCAGCCGCGTACCACGGCCACTTGCTGGCGTGGCAGGCTGGCAATCTGGCCGTCCCATCTGAACGGCACTTTGTCCAGGCCATAGAACAACGCGTCGTCAAAATAAAAGGGGCGGCTCAGGTAGACCATGTCGTGCTCGCGCAGCCGGGTGCGATACGGGCCGATCAGCAGGTCGGCCTCATTGCGGGCGACCAGGGCTTGCGCGCGCTTCCAGGGCAACAGGTCCACATTGCAATGAAAACCGGCGCGCTTGCCCAGTTCATCCAGGATATCCAGGGCAAAGCCGCGCGGGCCATCCGGGGTATTGCGGGTCAGGGTGGTGAATTCGGTGCCAACGCAACGCAGTTCAGTCACCGCCGCCATGACCGGCAGGGCCAGCAGCAGGCTGATGACGTACAGCATGCGCACGACATGGATCGCGCTCATGACACCTGCCTGTCCGGGGGCAGGGTGCCGTTCCGGTAACGCATGACGATCTCCCCCTCTTGTTTGATACAAGTATAGAACGCGGCTCAGTCTGGCCGCGCTGCGCAGAAAAAATCACCGCTTACGGGTATGCCGGATTCATTGCGGATGGCACCGCTGGCATGGTGGACGACGTGGAATCCATTTTGTTCCAGCAGGCTGATGACCCAGCGTGTCTGGTGGCTGTAACGGCCGCTGGTGTTCAATTGCCATGGCTGGGGTTCTTCTGCCGCCAGCGTTTCTGTGGTGAAGATCAGGCGGCCGCCAGGTTTGAGTGCGCAGCGCGCTTGCTCGAAAAAGGGGGCCAGCGCGCCGACGTAAATCAGGGTATCAAGGCATACCAGCAGGTCAAATGCATTGCCATGGCTGGCCAGAAAGGCGTGGATATCGGCTTGCTGCAGGTCGGTATAAACGCCTTTGGCCGCGGCTTTTTCCAGCATGCCGGCGCTCAGGTCAACCCCGGTTAGCGTTTGCGCCCAGGGCGCGAGGATGCTGGCGGCCAGACCGGTGCCGCAACCCAGGTCGGCCACCGCCAGCACGGGCGCTGCGGCGGCTTGCGTGGCCAGATAATCGGCCAGCCATTGCGGCGCGGCGTAACGCAGGCGGCCAAGAATGTGCTCGAAATTGGCAGAGAAACCGTCGAACGTGTTCTGCACGTAATCGGGCGTGCAACATGCCGGTGACTGTTGCCGGTAAGCCGCCTGCAAATGCAGGGCCTGTGGGTGACCAGGCTCGGCGGCCAGCCAGCGCTCGAACACGGCGAGCGCTTCGTCGGTATGGCCCAGCGCGTGCCAGGCCTGCGCCAGCATGACTCTGGAGGTCACCTGGTCTGGCGCGGCGACCAGCCCACGGTGATTGAGGGTGCGGGCCTCGGCATAACGCCCCTGGCGCAAACACAGGGCGGCGTGCTGATACCAGGCATCCGGGCAGGCCGGGTTGATGTGCTGGGCCCGGACAAAACAGGGCTCGGCGCGGGTGTCATCGCCCACGCTTTCCCAGGTGCTGCCCAGATTGGTCCAGTAAAAATAGTGTTCAGGTGCCAGCGTGCAGGCCTGTTGCAGCGCGTTGATGGCGGCCTGCGGCTCTCCCAGGCGGGCCAGGGTGATGCCCAGATTAAAGTGCCACTCGCTGTGCGTGTGATCCAGCTCGACGGCGGTTTGCAGATGGGTTCTGGCCTCAGGCAGGCGCTCTTGTTGTTGCAGCAAAAAGCCCAGCCAGTGGTGGATATCGGCGCGCTCTGGCGCCAGGGTCAGCAATTCGCGATAACCCTGTTCGGCCTCGGCCAACTGGCCGGCCAGGTGCTGTTTCAGCGCGCTGTTCAAGCGCGCTGCCAAGGCGGTGTGATCAGGCATGCCGGTTCCGTGGGCGGGCCCGGGGCGGGCCAGCGCTGTGACTGGCCGCATATTCCCATAAATCGGCCGGGCGGGGCAGGGCGCGCGGGTGGCTGTTGCGACTTTTGTATCAAGCCCGGATCAGCCGTGGCGCGCTGATGTTGTGGCTGGCAAATTCCGGAAAAAGCAGCGCCAGTCGTTGATCTGGCAACAACAGGTGACGCTCTGCCACTTGCGCCAGCACGCTGCGAAAATCGGTGGTAATGGCCAGATCACGCCCGTCGTGCAAGTTGCCATCAGACAAACCCGGCCACTGGCCATGGACTTTGCCGCCGGCCACATCACCACCCAGCACCCACATCACATTGCCATGGCCGTGATCCGTGCCGCCATTGCCGTTCTGGCGCACGGTCCGGCCAAACTCAGACATGACCACCACCACGGTGTCATTCATGGCCGGCCCCATTTGCCGTGTGAACGCCGCCAGCCCCTGGCCCAGCGGGCGCAGGCGGTTTGCCAGCTGGCCGGTGGCGTTGCCCTGGTTGGCGTGCGTATCCCAGCCGCCCAGCGCCATAAAGGCCAACTGAATACGGTCATCGTGGCGCAGCAGCGTGGCCAGGCGGGCCGCGTCATTGGGGAACCCGTCCGGCAACGGCGCGCCATTGTTGGCAGCCTGCATTTCTTTTTCCAGATCGGCGCTGCCGGCGGCCATGGAGTTCATCATTTGTTCGTGCGCCTGCCGGCCTTCTTGCCAGGTGCTGCCGAGCTTGTCGTCGCTGGCATACAGGCGGCTGAAGGCGTCGCCCACCGCCGGTTTGTCCAGCAGGGTCGGTTTGGTGGCCGCCGCGCCGGCGGGCATGTTGGCAACGGGATTGGTGCCGGCATAAATGCGGGGCAAGACCGGGCCGACGCTGACTGCCCGCATGCCGCCGCTTTGGGCTGCTGGCGGTAACTGGCCCAGCAGCCGGTTCATCCAGCCATCTTGCGTGGCTTTGCGGCCTGGTGTGCCGGACTCCATATAGTCTTGCGCGTCAAAGTGCGAACGCGTGCTGTCAGGCGAGCCAGAGGCCTGGACAAACCCCAGTTGCCCGCCTTGCCACAGCGGGAGCAGGGGCGCCAATGCCGGGTGCAAGCCAAAGTAGCCATCCAGATCCAGCACGCCGTTGTCAGTGCCAGGTTTGCCCAGGGCAATGCTCGAACGCGCGGCGTAATAGCCCGGATCACCCCAGGGCGTGACGACGTTCAGGCCGTCCACCGCCCCGCGCAGCATGATGACCACCAGCCGTTTGCCCGCGGGCGAGCCCGGCGCGGTCGTAGCACCCCAGGCATTGCCACCCAAAGGCAGCAAGACAGACCCGCTCAGTGCGGCCAGTTTCAGAAAATCACGACGATGCATGTGCGCGCTCCTGGGCGAGTGAGACGTTGAGGGTGAGGTGTCGGGAGAAAAAAGCGAACCGGTAACATGCAGGCCATTGCCCCTGGTTCCGGATTGCCCCCTCTCACCTCAAGCCTCACTCCTCACGCTCTAATACTTCATGAAATCCGGGCTACCCAGGACCAGCGCGGCTTGCAGCCGGGCCGGGCTCTGGGCAATGGCGGTACGGGTCTTGCCGGAAATACTGCTGCCCAGCGTGGCGTACAGCGCGTCGGCCTCCAGCGGGGCATAGCCACCGCGACCTTGCGCCACTGCGGAGGCGTCATCCATATCGTCCGGCGCTTTGGCCAAAGGCAACTTGCCGGAGGCCAGCGCCGTGGCAAAGGTGGCCCGCTTGGCCAGCGCATCCTGATTCAGCCAGGCGGCATCAGTCACTTTGTAGCCATCCGGCGTCTGCCAGCCGTACAGCGGCATGCCCATCTGGGCCAGCGTGCGCAAGACCGGGCGCGGGTTGGTTAGCGGCACAGCGCTGGCGCGCAGGCTGGAAATCACATAACGGTACGGGGTCTTGAAGCGTGTACCGGCGTTGCTACCGCTCAGGAACTCCGGGCTGGTCAGCAGCGTGCGCATGACCTCACGCAGATCGCCATCGGTGCGGGTAAAGGTCTGCGCCATGCGCTCGACCAGCGCGGGCGGCGGGTTGTCGGCCACAAAGTATTGCGCCAGTTGCGCACTGATGTGATGTGCGGTGGCAGGGGCGCGGGCGAGTTCATCCAGCGCCATCTCGCCTTCGCGCTGGCCCTGGTTGCTGACGGCATGCCCCAGCCATTGTTTGGTGCCGGTGTCATGCCGGCGCAGGTCAAAATAGAACGCGCTGTCGTCGCTGCCCTGACGCGGATTGATGGTCCAGCCGGTCAGCATGCGCGCCAGTTCGGTGACGTCGGTTTGCGTATAGCCACCATCGACGCCCAGCGTGTGCAGTTCCATCAACTCACGGGCGTAGTTTTCATTCAGGCCGCTGGCTTTGGCTTGCTGCCCGGCGCCAGCGCCACGGCGGGGCGGCTGGTAACCGGGGGCGACCGATAACCAGTTATCCAGATAGAACAGCATGGCCGGGTGATGCGCTGTGGCACCCAACAGATCGCGAAAGCGCCCCAGCACAAACGGGCGGATGGCTTCACGCTCGTAACTGGCCATCAAGGCGCGATCCAGCCCTTTGCCCTGAAACACATTGAAATGATTGAACCAGAACTCCACCAGCGCTTCTTGCAACTGGTTGGGGCTGTTCACCGCTTGCAACAAGCGGGCTTGCCCGGCTTCTTCGGTGATCTGGCGATAAAGGTCCTGGCGGTCTTGCTTGCCGGTGTCCGGGTCTTTTTTTGCTGCTTGTGCCGCTTGCCGGAACTGGCGGATCAACGCGTCTTGCGAGAGCCGGGTGGTTTGCAAACCGGCCAGTTGTTGCTGCAAGGCGGCCGGCAACGGGGTGCGTTCCGGATGCAGTTGATCGTCAATATAGCGATCCACCCCGCTGGCCATGACCCGCGCCACATCGCCCGGGGCCGGGCCGTATGCCACGCGGTTCAGTACATACAGCGCCTGGGCTTCGGTGGCTGGGGCGGCCTGGCTCACGCCGGGCAGCCCCCACAGACACGACACCGCCAGCCAGGCGGGCAACACAGCATGCAATGCAGCCTGACGGCGGGTCATGATCCGGTCTCCGGTGGTTTGCCGATTACTTGCCGATTTCGTGGCTGACCGCGTTTTCCTGCTGGTTCAGGCTGTGCTGGTCGGCCTTGGTGATGTGGCCGTTATCGTGCGAGGCCATATCACGCTCTTCCTGACGGATCTGGTGATCTTGCTGATGCATCGACTTGGCCTGCGCCTTGGTGATCTGGCCGTCTTTCACTTCATTGTGGATGCGTTTGTCCTGGTTGTTCAGGCGGCTGTTCACCTGATCACGGCGCGGGTGATCTTTCTGCCACTGGGTTTCTGCCATGACGTGACCGGCCAGCAAGGTGGTGACTGTAGCGACGGTAATAAGGATCTTGTTCATGTGTGTGCTCCCTGAAGTCTGAAAAGAAACGTGCGCAAAGTGCTGCGACTACAGGGGCAATAACGGCAAGGCTTACAACGCCGTGTACAGGATGTACGTGATGACACATCTCGTTGCAGCGCTTTAGTGAAGCGGCTCACCCATCCAGCGCCACACGGGTGCTGGCGCTGGATGGGTGTCAACGAAAATGCCGCTGGCGGGTTCGCGCTGGCTTACCAGCCGATCGCCACGATCAGATGCGACGGGTTGTTGCAACCGACATCCGAAGAATGACTGCCGACGTCATCGTACGAGAACCCGTACGCCAGGCCGGCGATGCCGTGGGTATGCCAGAACTTTGCATACTGGTTGGCGGGCTCGGCCGGGTAGAAGGCGCTTTGCGGCACGGTGCTCCAGAAATTGGGGTTGGTGAGCGTGCCGTCGGCCTTGAACGTGCCGGGTTTCTCTGCCACATGCCGTTCTACCGCCGCGATCAGATCAGGGCGCGAGCCATCGGCAAAGCGCAAGAACGGCGTGGGCTTGGGCACGATGTTTTCGTCAATGCCGTTGGCGGCCCATACCTGATCGATATACGCGTTGTAATACGCCGCGTTGGCCCCGTTTGCCGCGAAGTTGCTGGCGCTGCCAGGCTCGACAATCCGGTACGGCGCGTACTGGGTTGCGGTGCTGGCAAAGGTGGCGGAGACCTCGCCCAGGTATTTCTGGAACGTCACCGAACGGTCTTCCAGGAAGGTGCCGTAGTCTTCACCGCGCTGTACATCGGTGCCGTCTGCGCACTGCAGGCGGATCGCCAGTTTCAGGCCAAACGCATCAACCCGCGTGGTGTCGCCGTTGAAGTTCCAGGGTTGCGAGCTATTGCTGCGGCCGACATTGAACTCGATGAAATCGTAGTAACTGGTGTTGCTGGTGGTCGCCGCGGCCTGGTTGGGGGCGATGAAGAAATACATGCGGGCGGAATTGATGCCCGGCATGTCATACACCGGCTGATCTGCGACGGAGTGAAATTCATTCACGTGGCCGCCGCTGGCGTTGGTGGCAGAGATCTTCCAGAACAACTGGGCATCCGGATACTTGCCGCCGGTCTGGTTCACAAACGACACCGTCATGACGTTGGTCGCCGCGGGCAGCGCCGCTACATTGCCCCAGAACGCCGCAGGCGGCGAGCCATCTGCATTGGGATTGATGTGCGCTCTGGCCAGGGTCGATGTGGTCACGCCGGCGCTGCTGGCCACAGCCACGCCAAAGGTGGCGCCATCGTCACTGCTGGCCGCGCCACCGGCAAAGTAGCTTGATGCGGTGGCGCCAGGAATGGCCACGCCGTTTTTGTACCACTGCCAGGCCGTGGCGCCCGGCGCGGTGACAAAGAAAAACGCGCGCTGGCCGGCAGACACGGTCTGGTCTGCCGGTTGCACCGTAATTTGCGGCCCGTTGCCACTGTTGGCAAAGGGAATGGCCGGCGCGCTGGTGGTGGTACTGCTGTTGGTGTCGCTGCTGTTACTGCCCCCACCGCCGCCGCAGGCGGCCAGAAGGGAGAGCAGGGCAAGACTGGTCAGGCCGGGCGCAAGGCGCCGGTTTGTTGTTGCTGAGCGGAGCATGATTCGCCTTTTTTTATCCGGGGTGATGACGTTGTTGTTGTGATCTGATGCGCGGGCGCAACAGTGGCACGCGGCGTCGGGGCGGGCACACATGGATGCCGCTATTGAACGCGCATTGCCGGTGTTTTTTTCCTGTCTGTGGCGTAGACGGTGGGTGCAGAGCGACAGCCGTTGGCGGGCCTTTTTATCAAAACGGTTTGACGCTTTGCGGGCCGTTGTTTTGCATACCGTGCGGTATGTTTTTCTGAAACCGTTTTCAACAATGTTGACCAATTCTTGATAACGCTAACAGTGCCGCTCGTGGTTTGAGGCAAGCCTCCCGTCAGAAAAAACAATCCAGATGAACGTTTTTTGACCACTTTTTTGCAGTTTCATGGTTTAGAATCACCAAAATATTGCGGCACGCCCGATTTATGCACCACATTTGTGCATCTTGATTTTTCGGGATATCGCAGGGAAGAGCTTGCTTTGGCGATTTTGGTGTAGCCAGATTTGAAATCGATTTCAAATTTTGCCAGGTCGTCAGAACAAAAAAGGGTATGCAGGCCAAGGACTTACCGGTTTGTCATGCCAATAAGTGCGCAACAGCGCATGGTGGAGATGAAATCAATTTCAGTGATCCGCATCTGCCGCGGCGGTGTACAGGCGGCGGACGAGATCATGCAGAGATGAGCAAGGCGCGCACATTGCCCGGATGCCCGCATGGGGCGGGACGCAGGGTGATGGCGCGGTATTCGTGTGGTCGTGGCGTCAGCGGTTCTTGCTGACGTTGTTCCTGTTCGTGTTGTGCGCTGTGCAAAAAGATCGTCAACGTGGCTGACCGCCTTCAAGGGGCGGCGTACGCCCGTTGTCGCACCATCAAGCAGTATGCGAGGGGTCGTCCATGAAACTTTACGAAACAAGGGCGTTCAGGCGGTTGGCAGGCTGCCTTGTCGCCGTTTCGGCGCTCACAGGGCTCTGTGCGCCCACCGCGGACGCGGTGACGCTAGCGCCCTCTGAGCGCCAGAAAATCAATCTCGGTGAAACGCCGTGGAAATACATCAAGGATCAAGACCCGGCCACGGCCATGCAGGTCGGGTTTGATGATTCGTCCTGGCTGTCAGTCGGGATTCCGTATTCGGCCAACCAGCTCGATACCTTCATCAACACCGAATCCGGTGGCGGCGAGGGTGACCTGGATGGCACCAAGAACTGGTACCGCAAACATTTCACGCTCGATGCCTCCAACAGCGCACGCAAAGTGCTGGTGGAGTTTGAAGGCGCGCACACGGGCGTGCAGGTGTATGTGAATGGCACGTTCATTCCCGGCACCAGCGCCATCAATCCGCAAGCGACGCACGTGGTCGGGTTTATCCCCTTCATGGTGGATATCACCCCCTATGTGAAGTTTGACGGGTCAGACAACGTGCTGGCTGTGAAAGTGGCCAAGGGCGATACGTTCTTCGAGTCGCCCGGGTTCTCGCAGGCTTTCCGTTTTGGCCAGTCTGATGCGGGCCTGTTCCGGCCGGTGTACATGTACATCACCGACAAGGTGCACATTCCGCTTAACGTTTACGCCGGGCAGAACACCTGGGGGACGTATGTGGCGACGGTGAGCGCCAGTGATACCCAGGCCACCATCGACGTGCAGACCAATGTGCTTAACGAGGGCACGACGGCGCAGCCGGTCACGCTGACCACGCAGATTGTCGATGCCGCCGGTAACGTGGTGGCCAGTGCGCAAGCGCAAAAGACCATCAGCCCCAACGGCGCTGGCGCGCTCAATCCGACGCTGTTCGACCAGACCCTGACGGTGAACAACCCCACGCTCTGGTATCCGAACAACAGCCCTTACGGCAAGCCGTACATGTACAAGGTGTTCCACACCGTCAGCATCAATGGCGTGGTGGTGGACTCGGTACAAAGCCCGCTGGGTATCCGGACGATTACCTGGGACAAGGATCTGCCCAGTATCAACGGTCACCGCATGTTCCTGTGGGGTGGCTCCAGCCGCTATGACTATCCGGCGCTGGGTACATCCGTGCCGGAAGAGCAGCAGTGGCGTGATCTGAAGCTGATGGCCGATGCCGGCGGCAACTTGTGGCGCCCGGGGCATTCGACCTCCAGCCCCGAGTTTGTCGATGCAGCTGACGCGCTGGGCATTTTCATCATCCAGCCTTCTGGTGATGGCGAAAACGGCTTTGCCGACGCCTGCACCACACCGCCGTGCGACAAGCAGACGCTCAAGACCGAACTGCACCGCGACATGATCATTCGCGACCGCAGCCATCCGTCCATTCTGGCGTGGGAAGCCGACAACGGCGCCACCGACACCACCTTTGCGCAAAGCCTGAAAGCGCTCTCCAAAGTGTGGGACCCGATCAATACCCGCGCGCAGTCTGACCGCACGCCCAACCCGGCCAATGGCGACATTCTGGGTTGCACCATGGAAGGCTGCGAAGTCCTGACCAAGCAAACCTATCCGGGCAGCCCGGCCTGGGGCGCGGAATACTGGGGTGCCGGTACGGCCCGCCAGGCGTGGGACTACGAACTGGCCTTTGCCGCGCCGTTCCTGGATAACTGGCGCAAGGGCGTGGCCATCAATGCCTTTGGTATGGCGCAGTGGTATTTCGCTGATTCTCCGGGGGAGAGCAGCACCTATGTGGAAGGCACCACCGGCCCGGGCGTACGCTCGCTGGGCGCTTCCATGGTGGATATGAACCGCTTCCCCAAGCTGTTGTACTACGTGTATCAGGCCGCATGGACGCCGTATTCCATCAAGCCCGTGGTCAAACTGGCGCACCACTGGAATCGCTCCGGCAATATCCAGGTGAACGCCTTCAGTAACTGTCCGTCGGTGCGTTTGCTGATCAATGGCACAGCGCAAGGCTCGGATCAGACCCCGAACCCGTGGAACTCTGATTCCAGCGCCAACCTGACCCAAAGCACTACCAAGATGCCGTTCCAGGTGCACTGGAACGTCAACTGGGTAGCCGGTACGGCCACTGCGCAGTGTCTGGACCAGTTTGGTGCCGTGCAAGCCACGGACACCCTGACGACCGCCGGTGCTGAAAACCGCATCGTGCTGTCCATGGTGCCGGCGCTGACCAAGCCCGATGGCACGACCTTTGCGGTCACCGCCAACGGTTCTGACGCGGCATTTGTAGTCGCCAAAGTGGTTGATGCCCAAGGCAATCTGGTGCCGACCGCCGCCGACAACGTCAACTTTACGGTGAGTGGCCCGGCCACCTACATGGGTGGTTCCGAGCAATATGTGACTGCCGGCCAGCCATTGACCTACCACTCGCCAGGTGATCCGCAACTGCAGGTGGAAGGCGGCATGACCAAGATCGCGCTGCGTTCGCAATTTACCGCGGGCTCGGTCACGGTTACGGCCACGGCGCCGGGTCTGCAAAGCGGCACGGTCAGCTACACCATCCAGGCCGTCTCGCACCCGACGCCGCCGGCCAGCGCACCGTCCATCATTGCGCAACCGGTGTCGACGTCGGTCACCTCTGGCCAGCCGGCGCAGTTCTCGGTAACGGCTTCGGGCGCAGCGCCGCTGACGTTCCAGTGGTACAAGAATGGCGCGGCGATCTCCGGCGCGAACGGGGCCAGCTACACCACCCCGGCCACGGGCTCGGGTGACAACGGCGCCAGCTACACCGTGACAGTGACCAACAGCCTTGGCAACGTGACGTCCAGCGCGGCCACGGTGACGGTGGTGGCCGCCGCCGCCCCGGTGATCCAGACCGCCCCGACCGCGCAGAATGTTGATGCCGGCCAGACCGCTACCTTTACCGTCGCGGCCACGGGTTCACCGACGCTGCAATACCAGTGGCTCAAGAACGGCACGGCCATCAACGGCGCGACCAACACCAGCTACACCACGCCGGTGCTGACCACGGCCAATAACGGCGAGCAGTATTCGGTCAAGGTGACCAACCCGGTCAACACGGTGACTTCCGCTGCCGTGAGCCTGACCGTGAATGCCGCCCGCGTACCGGCCATTACCACGCAGCCGAACAACATCACCGGTATTCCGGGCCAGCCGGTCACGTTTACCGTGGCGGTGTCCGGTTCGTCGCCGTTCCATTATCAGTGGCAAAAGAACGGCACCAACGTCGGTACTGATTCGGCGACCTTCACCATCCCGACCGTGCAGAACACCGACGCCGGGAACTACACGGTGACGGTGACCAACGTCGCCGGCTCGGTGACCAGCAATGTCGCCACGCTGACCATGGCACCACCCGGGGTGAACCTGGCGCTGGGCAAGGTGACAGCCGCCAGCAGTTATGAGAACCAGCAAGGCAACCCGGCTTCCAACGTGGTGGATGGCAGCACGACCACCAAGTGGGGCTCGGCCTTTGTTGATCCGTCGTGGATTTCGATCGACTTCGGTGCCGTGACGGCGTTCAACCGCATCATCCTGCGCTGGGAAGCCGCTTATGCCGTGGCCTACCAGATTCAGGTTTCCAACGACAACGCCAACTGGACGACGGTCTATACCCAGACTGCCGGCACCGGCGGCAACGAAGACTTCAGCTTCCCGACCGCCCGCGCCCGTTATGTGCGTATGTACGGCACGCAGCGTGGCACGCAGTACGGGTATTCGCTGTATGAGTTTGAAGTCTACAACGTGGCCAATTGCGGCGATGCCAACGAGCGCTACACCGTCGTTGATACCGCCAATGTGCATGACAACCTGACCGGCCTGACCTGGCGCCGTGCCCAGTACACCTACACCACGCAAGGGGCGCAATTCACCCAGTCCGTGGCGGCCGGTTACTGCGCCAGCCAGAACATGCGTCTGCCGACCAAGGACGAAGCACTGGCCATCAGCGGTGCAAGCGCGGCTTCTTGCGCGTTCCCGTCGCCGTGGAATACCTGGACGTCGACCAACCAGGACAGCACGTATTCATACTGGGTATCGTCGGCAGGTAACGCCAGCGTGGCCGTAGCCAACAACTTCCCGGGCTGGGCCCTGTGCACTTCCGGGACGTCTGCACCGGCACCGACCATTACCACCCAACCGGCCAACCAGAGTGTCACAGCCGGCCAGACCGCGACGTTTACCGTCGTGGCCAACGGCAGCGGTACGCTGAGCTATCAGTGGATGAAGAACGGTTCTGCGGTCGCCACGACAACCACCGGCTCTTACACCACACCGGCAACCACCTCGGCCGATAACGGCGCGGTGTATTCGGTGGTGATTACCAGCTCGCAAGGCGGCAGCGTGACCAGCGCCAACGCAACCCTGACCGTCAATGGCGGCTCGGGCGGCGGCGGCACCACCATCAACCTGGCCCTCAACAAACCAGCCACGGCCAGCGGTTACGAGAACCAGACCGTAGAACCGGCTTCGGCCGCGTTTGATGGCAGCACCACCACCCGCTGGTCCTCGGCCTTTGTTGATCCGGGCTGGATTGCGGTTGATCTGGGCTCGGCCAAAACCTTTGACCACGTGATCCTGCGCTGGGAAACCGCCTACGCGACGGCCTACCAGATCCAGGTCTCCAACGACAACACCAACTGGACTACGGTTTATACCCAGTCGGCCGGTGTCGGCGGGGTAGAGGACTTCCGCTTCACCGCAGCCACCGCGCGCTATGTGCGCATGTACGGCACTGCGCGTGCTACCGGCTATGGTTACTCGCTGTGGGAATTCGAGATCTACTCGACCGCCGCGCCGACCATTACCACGCAACCGGCTAACCAGAGCGTCAGCGCTGGTCAGACGGCCACCTTCAGCGTGGCGGCCACCGGCAGCAGCCTGAGCTATCAGTGGCAAAAGAACGGCAGCAACATTGCCGGTGCAACCGCAGCCAGCTACACCACGCCAGCCACGACCACCGCAGACAGTGGCGCCGTGTTTACAGTGGTCATCTCTGACACCAACGGCAACAGCCTGACCAGCAGTGCGGCCACGCTGACCGTGGGTTCGTCGGGCACCGGTGGCGGTGGCGGTGGCGGTGGCGGTGGCGGAACGGGCGGCACGGGGGGTAATCCGGGCACCAACCTGGCGCTGGGCAAGACGGCCACCATCAGCAGTAATGAAAACCCGGCGTTCTCTCAAGCCGCGTACGTGACGGATGGCGATCTGACCACCCGCTGGTCTTCGGCTGCGGCTGATCCGCAGTGGGTACAGATCGATCTGGGCTCCACCCAGAGCATTGGCCGCGTGATCCTGTACTGGGAAGCTGCCTTTGCCAAAGTCCACCAGATACAGGTGTCCAACGACGCCCAGAACTGGACCACCGCCTATACCCAGAGCAACGGGCAGGGCGGCACGGAAGACATCTCGTTCGCTACCGTGAGCGGTCGTTACATCCGCATGTATGGCACGCAACGCGCCACGCAATACGGGTACTCGCTGTATGAGTTCCAGGTGTATGCCACCCAGGCCGCTGGCGGTAACACGCCGGCCATTACCACCCAGCCGGCCAGCCAGGCCGTGACCGTGGGCGCCACTGCGCAGTTCTCTGTGGTTGCCACCGGTACCGCGCCGCTGACCTACAAGTGGTACAAGAACGGTGCGGTGATCGCCGGCGCGACCAGTGCCAGCTACACCACCCCGGCCACCGTGGCGGCAGACAATGGCGCGACGTTTGATGTGGTGGTGACCAACGGCAGCGGCTCTGCGACATCGGCCAATGCAGTACTGACCGTGAACAGCGCGGCAGGCGCGGCCAATACAGCGGCCGTGGCCAGCAACAACAGCAGCGCCGCAACACCGTCGTACACCGTGTATCCGGGTTTTGTGGGGATCGATCTGCAAAACAACACCCGTGGCGCCTGGGCCGATAACCAGATCTACGTCGCTGTTATCGGGCGTGATCCGGCCACCGGCCAGTTTGCCTGGGTCAGCCCGGATGGCACGATCACCGACGCCAAAGTGGCAGACAACAACGCCGCCAACCACCTGACCAAAAACGGCCAGAACTACTCGAACTACTTCTTTACGCTGGCGCAAGCCAAACTCTTGAAGTTGCCCAAGATGGATTCGGGTCGGGTGTTCGTGTCGCTGGGCGGGCCGATGTACATCACCATCCTGTCTGACGTGAACGGCAACGTCGGTTTTGCCGGGCCCAACCCGCTGAACCCGACCGACCCCAACATCAGCGTGTATTACGACTGGTATGAGTTCACCTACAACGACACCGGCCTGTGGATCAACACCACACAAGTCGATGAGTTCGGTATTCCGTTGATGGTGGATGTGTGGGGCGCCAATGGCAGTTTCCACATGCAAACGGGTACGGGTGAACCGGTGGCATCCATTTACAACGAGTTTGTGAATGAAACCCCGGCCGCCTTCCACCTTACGCAGCCTGCCTTGCCGCGCATCCTGGCACCGGGCAAGAGCACGTTTGATGTGGGCCAGCCCAACGCCAACTACTTTGATGCGTACGTCACGCAGATCTGGAACCAGTACACCACCAGCACCCTGACCATCGACATGTGGGGCGGCAGCCGTCGCTTTGCCGGTCAGGTGCAAGGCAACACCATGGTGTTTACTGAGGTCAATCTGAACAACGGCGCCTATGTGGGCGGCACCTACAACGTCAGCAAACCCACCACCCAGGACATCCTGGAAGGCAAGGGCACGCTGGCGACCGGCAACAGCACTGAACTGGCGCTGGAGGCGCAGATTTGCGCCGCCTTCAACCGCCACATCATGGAAGACGTGACCAAGTGGTCGACGCCGTCTGCGTGGTATCTGACTGCACCGGCCAACTACTACGCGCAGTTCTGGCACAACCACAGCGTCGGCGGCCTGGCTTACGGCTTTGCCTATGACGACGTGTCCAACCAGAGCTCCACCATCATGTCGCCCACGCCAGAACACGCCGCATTTGGCATCTACTGGTAACAGAGCCGGTCTGTTAACCGCAACAAAAAACCCCGCGCAAGCGGGGTTTTTCTTTTTTCTTTTTTCTATTTCTGGCGGGCGGCTCAGTCCGTCAGATGTATCCCCAGCTTTTCACAATCCGCGCTGCTCACGCCAATGTTGTAGCGCGTGTGTTCCAGCGCGTCGTTCAGTGCTGCGCTGGCTTTGTCCTGTTCATCCAGTGATGCGCCCAGATGCAGGCGGTAGGCTTTGCCTTCAGCGGCGCCGGCGGCGTCGTGGGCGGCCAGGTCGGCGTCCAGCAGGGCAGAGAACACCGGGTCTTTGGCGTTGGGGATGGCTTTGATGGCTTGCGCGGCGACGTAATACACGTTGCACGACTGGCGGATGCGCTCATCCGCGGCGCCTGTCGGTGCGCCGCCCAGCAGCGCGGTGGCTTTTTGCAGCCCGGCCTTGGCGCGTTCGATCTGCGCCAGTGCCGGCGCATCTGCGGCGACCGCCGTTGCGGCCAGCATGGCCAGTGTCAGGGTCAGGGTGAGGCGGGTCAGCATGTTCTTCATCGGTCTCTTTGGCAGGCAGGACAAAGGTGGTTGGCGCTTGTGGCTTTGAGGCAAATCACTGCAGATGAACGGCGTGATCGGCCCGGGAAGGCGCTGGCCGCTTGTTGAAGTGTCTACAAGCGGCTACAAGAAAAGGAGTTCCCTTTGTGCGTCAAGGGTTTGGATGGCATCGTTGAACTGCTTTGGCATGGTTCGGGGCGATCAGCCGGCCGGGTGGGCCGCTGCGGGCTGGCTCTTGATGATGGCCAGTTCCATGATCGAATCCACAAACAGGCTCAGGATGGTTTCGGCGTCATCCATGCTCATGTCTTTGGGGCTGGAGAGCATGAACAGTTTCACGCCTTCCACCAGGCTCATGAAGCCCATGGCCATGACTTCGGGCGAGGTCGGCGGGGTGGCGCCGGCCAGTTGATAGAAGTGCGCAATGATGGCGCTGACCTGGCCGCGTTTTTCGACCAGCAGCGCCGACAGTTTGGTCTGGAAGCTGGCGTCGCGCGTGGCCAGCATGCGGGCTTCGGTCCAGTTCATGAAGCATTCGTTGTCGCGGTACAGGCCGGTGTACATCTCGCGGATGCGGTGGCGCAGTTCTTCCGGCGGCAAGGGCTGGCTCATCAGGGCCGACATTTCGTCGACGGCTTTCTGGTGATCGGCCCGAAGAAGTTCGATAAACAAATCGTTCTTGCTATCGAAATTTGAATAAAACGCGCCGCGCGTATAACCGGCGGCTTCCGTAATGTCCTCAACGCTGGCGGCGGCAAGCCCTTTGCCGGCAATGAGTTTTTGCGCGGACTGCAGCAGACGCTGGCGTGTCTGGTCGCGGCTTTCTTCTCGGGTGAGGCGTTTACGGGTCATGGGTCGATGTTATCACACGCTCAGAATACGCTGACAGGCGGGGCAGGCCGCTGTGGCAAAGGCCTGCAATGGCACCGGGTAATCCGAGTATTGCAGCCGTCATGAGAAATTCAAGAATTCATTGTTGTATTCAGATACAACTGTGTATTAGGATGCAATGACAAATGAGTAGCTGATGTAGATATCCGACTTCAGGAGTGGCAGTGACCATGAAAGACCCGTTGTCCCACGCCGTCCCCTTGCGCGCATCCACGCTGGCGCTGGCTTTGCTTGTGGCGGGTGCGTTGAGCGCCTGCAAAGAGGCCGAACCGCCGCCGGCGCCCCTGGCGGTGGTGGTGGCTGGTGCGGTTCATGCGCAGACCGCGCCTGATAGCGACAGTGCGCTGCATTACCCGGTTGAGGTCGCGGCCCGTTACAGCAACGTGATGTCGTTCCGGATTGATGGCCAGATCGTCAGCCGCGCCGTGCGGCTGGGCGATGCGGTAAAGCAGGGCCAGATTGTGGCGCGGCAAGACCCGACCGATGCCCAGAAACAAGTGGCCAGCGCGCAGGCGCAACTGGAAGGCGCAGAACACAAGCTGGTGTTTGCCAAACAGCAACTGGACCGCGACCACGCCCAGGCCAGACGCAACCTGATCGCCACCAACCAGCTGGAACAAACCCAGGACAACTTCACTGCCGCGCAAGCCGCGCGTGATCAAGCCGCCGCGCAATTGAAGCTGGCGCAAAACAATCTGCAATACACGTCGCTGGCGGCGGATCACGATGGCGTGATCACTAGCGAAAACGCCCAGACGGGCGAGGTGGTCAAAGCCGGTCAGGCGGTGTACGGCCTGGCCTGGAATGGTGATACCGATATCAATCTGGATGCTGCCGAACGTGATCTGGGCAAGATGGCCGTCGGCCAGGCGGCCTCGGTTACCTTTGCCGCCTTGCCGGACAAACACTACGACGCCAAAGTGCGCGAGATCTCGCCCGCGGCGGACCCGCAAAGCCGCACTTACCGCGTGAAACTGACCTTGCTGCACCCCGGCCCGGAAGTGCGTCTGGGCATGACCGGTGATGCCATGCTGCAACCGGCGGGCAGCAAGAGTTCTGCGGTGGCACATATTCCGGATGCCACTTTCCGCGTGCCGGCCACGGCGATTTTCCACCAGGGCAAAGATCCGGCCGTATGGGTGGTCAAACCTGGCAATACGTTGGAATTGCGCCCGGTCAGCGTGGCCGATTACGGCGAGCGCACTGCCACCGTATCGGCCGGCCTGCGCGACGGTGAACAGATTGTGCTGGCCGGTGTACACACCGTGTTTGCCGGCGAGAAAGTCAAACCGGTCAAGCCCTTGTTTGAGGGCGAGGGCGACAACAGCCAGGCCAGCCAGCCCGCCCGGGCGGTGACGGCGGAGGCTGCGCAATGAGTGAGCAGCAACCGGACCCGCATGCGCCGCAACCGCCCGCGCCTGTAGAGCCCCCGCATGATGAGCACGCCAATCTTCAGGATGAGCCGCCCATCACGCCGGCCGAAGCCAGCCACCGTTTCAATCTGTCTGCCTGGACACTTCATCACCAGCCGCTGGTGATTTTTTTGCTGGCGCTGATCACGCTGTTTGGCGTGCTCAGCTACGGCAAGCTGGCGCAGTCAGAAGACCCGCCGTTTACCTTCAAGGTCATGGTCATCCAGACCAACTGGCCGGGCGCCACCGCACGCCAGATGCAAGAAGAAGTCACCGACCGCATCGTGCGCAAGCTGCAAGAAACCCCCAATGTGGATTTCATGAGCAGCTATTCGCGCCCGGGCGTGTCCATGGTCTTCTTCAACATCAAAGACTCGGCCCCCGCCAAAGACGTGCCTGATACCTGGTATCAGGTGCGCAAAAAGGTGGGCGATATCGGCTACACCTTGCCGCCTGGCGTGCAGGGGCCGTTTTTCAATGACGAGTTTGGCGACGTCTACACCAATATCTACGCACTGCAAGGCGATGGCTTCAGCTTTGCCCAGATGCACGACTACGCCGAACGCCTGCGCTCCGAGTTGCTGCGCGTGCCCGGCGTGGCCAAGGTCGATTTCATCGCCGACCAGGAACAGCGCATTTACGTCGAGATTTCCAACACGCAGATGGCCAAGCTGGGCCTGACGCCGCAGCAGATTGCCGACGCCGTCAACGCACAGAACGCCGTGGCCGCCGCCGGGACATTCTTCACCGCCGACGATCGCGTCTTCGTGCGTCCCAGCGGGCAGTACAAGGATGTCGAAACCCTGGCCGATACGTTGATCCGCGTGAACAACCGCACCATCCGGCTGGGGGATATCGCCACCATCAAGCGCGGCTATACCGACCCGCCATCGCAGTACATGCGCTTTAACCAGCAAAACGTGCTGGGCATTGGCGTGACCATGCAATCAACCGGCGACGTGATCGCGCTGGGCAAGGCGCTGGATGGCGAAATGAGCCACCTGCAGGCGCAATTGCCGGCCGGCCTCAAGCTGGTGGAAGTCTCCAGCATGCCGCACGCGGTATCGCACTCGATTGATGACTTTGTCGAAGCGGTGGCCGAGGCGATCGGCATTGTGCTGGTGGTCAGCCTGATCAGCCTGGGCCTGCGCACCGGCATGGTGGTGGTGATCTCCATCCCGCTGGTGCTGGCGGCCACTGCGCTGGGCATGCATCTGTTCGGCATCGGCCTGCACAAGGTCTCGCTGGGCACACTGATTCTGGCGCTGGGTTTGCTGGTGGACGACGCCATCATTGCGGTCGAAATGATGGCGGTGAAGCTGGAACAAGGTTACGACCGCCTGCGCGCCGCCGCCTTTGCCTACAGCAGCACGGCGTTTCCGATGCTGACCGGCACGCTGGTGACGGTATCCGGTTTCTTGCCGATTGCGCTGGCGGAATCGGCCACCGGCGAATACACGCGCTCGATCTTTGAGGTCTCCGCCATTGCGCTGATTCTGTCGTGGCTGGCCGCGGTGATTGTCATTCCGCTGCTGGGTTACCGCATCCTCTCGGAACACCCCACGCGCCGCGCTTTCGGTCATCATGAAGACGGCCCCAACGCCGAGCATCATGATATCTACGACACGCGCTTTTACCGCCGGCTGCGCCATGTGATTGGCTGGTGCGTAAAGCAGCGGATCATCGTGCTGTTGATCACGCTGGTGATGTTCATCATCGCCATGGCCGCGTTTACCCAGGTGCCGCAGCAGTTCTTCCCCAGTTCAGACCGCACCGAATTGCTGGTTGATCTGCGCCTGCCGGAAGGGGCGTCGTTTGCCGCATCCCTGCGTGAGGCGCAACGGCTGGAGTCCATCATTGCCAAGCGGCCGGAGATTGACCATTACGTCGATTTTGTCGGGGCCGGTGCACCGCGCTTTTATCTGCCACTGGATCAACAACTTGATTCGCCCAATTTCTCGCAATTTGTCATCACGGCCAAAACCATTGCAGACCGCGAAAAGCTGGCGCATGACCTGACCGACATCCTGCATAACCAGTTTGCCGCTGTGCGGACGCGGATCAGCCGGCTGGAAAACGGCCCGCCGATTGGTTACCCGGTGCAGTTCCGCGTCACCGGGCCGGAAATCGGTACCGTGCGCCAGTATGCAGAGAAAGTCGCGCAGATCATGCGGGCCAATCCGGACACCACCAACGTCCAGTTTGACTGGGACGAACCCGGCGAGCGCTCGGTGCATTTTGAAGTCGACCAGACCAAGGCGCGCGCGCTCAATGTGTCGTCGCAAGACATTGCCAATTATCTGCAGATGTCGCTCTCGGGTTACACCGTCACGCAGTTCCGCGAGCGCGACAAGCTGATCGCGGTGGATCTGCGCGCACCAGAGCGCGACCGCATTGATCCATCCCGCATCGAACGCCTGGCCATGCCGACGCAAGACGGCACCGCCGTACCGCTGGCTGCGCTGGGGCATTTCAGCTACGGCGTGGAATACGGCGTGGTGTGGGAGCGCGACCGGCAGCCCAATATCACCGTGCAATCAGACGTACAGCACGGCGCGCAGGGCATTGATGTCACCAATGCCATTGATCCCAAACTCGACAGCCTGCGCCAGCAATTGCCGATTGGTTATCGCATCGAGATCGGTGGCGCGGTAGAAGAAAACGGCAAGGCGCAAGGTTCCATCAACGTGCAGATGCCCATTCTGGTGATCGCCGTGCTGGTGCTGCTGATGGTGCAACTGCAAAGCTTCAGCCGCGTGCTGATGGTGGTGCTGACCGCGCCGCTGGGCCTGATCGGCGTGGTGATTGCGCTGCTGCTGTTCCACATGCCATTTGGCTTTGTGGCGATGCTGGGCACCATTGCCATGTTCGGCATCATCATGCGCAACTCGGTGATTCTGGTGGACCAGATCGAGCAAGACATCAAAAGTGGTCACCCGCGCTTTGACGCCATCATCGGCGCCACGGTGCGGCGATTCCGCCCGATTACGCTGACCGCTGCCGCCGCCGTGCTGGCGCTGATTCCGCTCTTGCGGTCCAACTTCTTCGGCCCCATGGCCACGGCGCTGATGGGCGGCATTACCGTCGCCACGGTGCTGACCCTGTTCTATCTGCCGGCGTTGTACGCCTTGTGGTTCCGTGTGAAACGCACGGAAACGGCAGAGAAGGACGCATCATGATCCGTGCTACTTCATTCATGACTTCCACTTTCAAGCCGCTGGCGTTGACCAGCCTGACCCTGGCACTGACTGCGTGTGGCGCATTCGGCCCGGAGCGTAATCCGCCCGCCATGCCGCAACCGGCGCATTACGCCATTGCCTCGCAACCTGCTGCGTTTGACGCCGATGGCGCCGCGCAGACGCTGGATGTGGGCGCAGCGCCCGTGCCGCAATGGTGGACGGTTTACAACAGCCCGGAACTCAACGCACTGGTGGAAGAGGGGCTGAACAACAGCCCGTCGCTCAAATCTGCCCAGCGGACCCTGCAAGCCGCACGCGATGGCTTGCGCTCGCAGATTGGCGAGTCGTTGTTCCCCAGCGTGGATGCCGGTTTCGCGCCGCAGCGTGAGCGCGGGCTGGGTTTGCCCGGGCTGAGCCAGGAGACTTTCCTCTATAACGTGTTCGAAGCGCAGATCCAGGCCAGCTATACGTTCGATTTCTTTGGCGCCTCCGTGCTGGCAGACCGCGCGCTGGCAGAACAGGTAGACCAGCAGGCTTTCCAGTTTGCCGCCACCCGGCGCGGGCTGGCGACCAATATCGTGGTGGCCACGATCAATGTCTCGGCGTTGCAGGAGCAACTGAACAATACGGCGCAGATGGTGGCGCTGGGCGAAGAGCGCGCGCAGCAGATGAAAGACCGCTACGAGCTGGGCAGCGCCTCACACGATGACGCACTCACTGCCGAGCAAGATGCCGCCAACCTGGCCGCGACGCTGCCGTCCCTGCGCGCCCAACTGCTGGCAGCGCGCCACGCCCAGGCCGTGCTGCTGGGACGCGCGCCAGACCAGGCGCCCCCGGTGTTGCCATTGTCCAGCTTCAACTTGCCGCATAACGTGCCGGTCGCCATTCCCAGTGATCTGATCCACCAGCGCCCGGATATCCTGGCCGCTGAAGCTGCGGTACGCGCCACGGCGGATGAAGCCGGCGCAGCCACGGCGTCGATGTTCCCGACACTGACGCTGTCAGCCAACTATGGCCGGGGCGGTTTTGACTGGACCACGTTTACCTCGCCCGCCGGTTTGATCTGGGGCATTGGTGCGCGGCTGACGCAGCCGATCTTCCACGGCGGCGCGCTGGTGGCCCGCAAGCATCAATACGAGAACCTGCACGAAGCAGCGGTTGCCGAGTATCAGCAGACCGTGCTGTCAGCGTTCCAGAGTGTGGCCAACAGCCTTGTTTCGCTGGAAGAGGACGCCAATACCCTCAAACAAACCTTGCGTGCAGAAGACGCCGCGGCCGGTATGGCTGGCGATACCCAGGCGCGTTACCGCCTTGGCGCGACGCCGTACTACGCCACGCTGACGGCTAGCCAGCAGATGTACCAGGCGCGGAACCAGTCTGTGCGGGCGCGGGCTTCGCGATTGAATGACACGGCGGCATTGTTTGATGCCATGGGGGATCCGCCGGTGAAGATGGAACCGCATGGGTTGTTTGGCATACGGATGCCGGAGCCGTATGGGGCGTCTGAGGTGGCTGGAGGGAAGTGAGGGTTTTGTGGTTTTGGGGTGGATTTGGGGTGTTGGCGGTGATCTGCCTTGGCTGTGGCTTAAAACCTTGAAATGCTGTTGTTAGCGCCTGGCGGCGCGGTGGTTTTGATACCGGGGGTGCCCGGAGCACGGTACTTTTCTTTGGCTCGCCAAAGAAAAGTACCCAAAAGAAAGGCGACCCCGGCGACTGCGCTCGCTGCGCGAATTCCCTGCGCTTCTCGCAAGGCGCGGCTGGCTCGCGAGTTCGGCCTTTGGCCTACCGCTTCGCCTTGATCGCCGCGCCTTGCTGCGATGCTCGGCGCAGTCAAGGGGACTCAACGTCAAAGGCAACAGCAACTGCAACTGCAACGGCAACTTCAACCGCAACTTCAACCGCAACTTCAACCGCAACTGCGGCGGCCTGTTCAGCGCTCACAACGCAAGCGTGATCCTGCTGGCCACGACCAACCCAGCCCGCGCCCCACAGACTCGTCATTCCGGCCTTGAGCCGGAATCCAGTTGCGACGTATGCGCATCGTTGAGGCTGAATCCGCAATCGCGGTGGTAATCCACCAAAGGCAGCCCGCAGGGCTGCTGGCTGGATTCCCGTCCACGCTGTTGTGACGAAGTGGTCGCCAAGGGTTTGCCAGCCAGACTAAGGCAGGCGCGGCCCTTATGGCGCGACAAACATCCGTGTTTCGCCCACTCGCACAAACTCGGACCCCGCTGGCGAATCCAGCAGGTTCACGATCGAGTCATCCACATTCAGCAATGCCCCCAGCGTGACATAAGAGACATTCGCCGGGCTGTTCATGTATTCCTCGGACTCGTCGCCGGCTGTCATGCACCAGCCGCTGTCTTCCTTGGTGTCGGCTTCTTCCCGGTACAAAAAGCCCACCGGGCGGCCTTGTTTCATGATCTGGTTAGAGACAAGGCAATACGTCTGGTATTTCGCCAGCGGGTTGGGGGTGGTGTCGTTTTCGATACGCAGGATATGACCATGCGCGAAGGCGACTGAATCGCCCGTGTTGATGCCAGCCTCAACCACGGGGCTGTCGAACGTGCCGCCAAACTGGCCTGCGCCGGACACCAGTTTGATGGTCACGGCAGCGGGCAAGGGTTGTGTGCCGCCGGCGACTTTGACACCCAGTTGCACGCGCTGGCCGGGGACGAGCGCTTGCAGCGCGGGTTCGGACGGCGCGTTGAAGGTGTAGGGGAATTGCGTGGCGACGGCAGCAGCACCATCCAGAGACCAGTTAGCCATGGCGGATCATCCGTTGTTCAGTGAATGGGCTGGATGATACGGTGCCGCGCGGCCAGACAAAAGCCCGGGCTGCATGGCAGGGCCGGGCTTTGGGGGATCGGGGCCGGGTTATTGGGGCGGATCGCGAAAGCGCGTGTTGCGTACCGCGCCGACAATGCCAAGGCCAATGGCAATGATCAGGCCGGCCAGCAGCCAGTGATCCGGCACGTGCGCCAGGTGGGCGGCATAGGCCAGGCCGGCAATGGCGATCACCACGCCGATCAGATACAGCGCAAAAGAAGACATGCGGCCTCCGGTTTCGGGCTTCGGTGGCCTTATCGTGCCTCTGTGCAACAGCTTGCGCCGTCGGTGAGGGCAGGGGCTTTTTGTGGGATATGGCTGACGGGCAAGCCAATAAACAATAAAAAACCCCGCGGCAAGGCCAGCGGGGTTTTTGTCTGCTGCCGCACAGGGGCGGCAATCAGCGCAATCAGGCAGCAAAGCGCTGGGACACGACGTCCCAGTTCACCAGCTTCCAGAAACCACCCAGGTAGTTCGGGCGGCTGTTGCGGTAGTCGATGTAGTAAGCGTGTTCCCAGACGTCACAGGTCAGCAGCGCCACGTCAGCAGTGGTCAGCGGGGTAGCGGCGTTGGAGGTGTTCACCAGGTCAACGGAACCGTCGGCCTTCTTCACCAGCCAGGTCCAGCCGGAACCGAAGTTGCCAGCGGCCGAAGCGTTGAAGGCTTCCTTGAACTTGTCAAAAGAACCCCACTTGGCGTCGATGGCGGCAGCCAGGGCGCCGGTCGGTGCGCGGTCTTCGCCGGCAGCGTTCGGGGTGAAGCCCAGCCAGAAGAAGGTGTGGTTCCAGATTTGCGCAGCGTTGTTGAACAGACCGCCGGCCGGAGCCTTCTTGACGGTTTCTTCCAGGCTGGCGTTTTCGAACTCGGTACCCTTGATCAGGTTGTTCAGGTTCGTGACGTACGTCTGATGATGCTTGCCGTAGTGGTATTCCAGGGTTTCTTTGGACATGTACGGGGCAAGAGCGTCGAGTGCGTACGGCAGTTCAGGCAGTTGATGCGCCATGGGATTCTCCTCGGTTTGGCTGGGAATGCGGACCCGGTTCTCATGCCGTTGCGGCAGCCGGTATCCACACCGTTAAAACTTGGACAACGTGATCTGTGGAAACGCGATCTTATAACAAGTTGGGTGACAGCCAGATGTTTTCAAGTATCCGTATGCTGTTTGCAAGCTGACACGGCCGCCACGTTTGGGCGTCATGGGCGGGTGTGGTATCTTTGCGGGCCGAAGTACCGTGTGTTGCACGTACTGTCTATCCTGTCATCATACGAAAAATCCGGAGCGATACCGTGCGTGACGGGCTGATCCACCGGTCGGCCCCTGTCTGACAGTGTATGTTCCGCTGGATGGAATAGGTTCTTATGACTTTTCTGGCATTGATTCTTGCGCTGGCACTGGAGCAGTTGCGCCCCATCAGCAGCCGCAACCCTGCGTACCTGGCCTTTATCCGCATGGCCAACAATCTGGAACGCAGCCTGGATGCAGGCGAGTTCCGCAATGGCGTGTACGGCTGGCTGCTGGCAATGATCCCGCCGCTGGCCGTGTCCTTGATCGTGTATTTCGTGCTGGCACACCATAGCCAGCCGCTGGCCGTGGCCTGGACCGTGGCCGTGCTGTATTTCACCATGGGCTTTCGCCAGTTCAGCCACGCGTTCTCGGGTATTTCCCGCGCGCTGCAAGCCGGCGAGACCGATGTCGCCCGCTTGTTGCTGGCCGACTGGACCGGGCAGCACACCTCTGAAATGAGCGAAGACGAAATCTCGCGCGTGGCCATTGAACAAGGCCTTGTGGATTCGTTCCGCTACGTGTTCGGCACGGTGTTCTGGTTTGTGGTGCTGTGCTGGTTTGCCGGCCCGGCCGGGGCGGTGCTGTACCGTACCTCCAGCCTGCTGGCGCAAAAGTGGGGCGCGTTTGATAACCCCAATGCCTTTGGCCGTTTTGCCCGCTGGGTGCAAGACCTGCTCGATTACATTCCGGTGCGCCTGACCGCCGTGAGCTTCGCCATCATGGGTGACTTCCAGGACGCCGTGGATTGCTGGAGTGCGCAGGCCCGTACCTGGGCTGATTACACCAGCGGTATTTTGCTGGCGGCGGGCGCGGGTGCCATCGGCATCAAGCTTGGTGACGTGCTGCACCAGGATCATACCGTCAAGTTCCGTCCGGAACTGGGCCTTGGCGATGCAGCCAACCCGGATTACCTTGCCAGCGCGGTGGGGTTGATCTGGCGTTCGGTGTTGCTGTGGCTGGCGTTGATCTTGCTGATATCCGTCGCTCACTGGGTCAGTTGAACCCCGTTCGCATTCGTTTGTCATCCAGACCTGACAATGTCTCGTTAGTCTGAACTGAGTGTGGAGCTAACCTTGCCGCAAATCCGGATCGCAGATCAAACCCTGAATGTGGCCAACATTTTCTGTGTTGGCCGCAATTTTGCCGCGCACGCAGCGGAAATGGGCTCGACCATTGGTGAAGAACCAATGGTGTTCATCAAGCCCACCTCGGCCATCCTGCCGGCCGGCGAGGCGATTCCGTTGCCCGCCTGGTCAAAAGAAATCCATCACGAAACCGAACTGGTGGTGGCGATTGGCAAAGGCGGCCGCAATATCGACCCCCAAGACGCCATGAGCCATGTCGCCGGCTACGCGCTGGGGCTGGATCTGACCGCGCGTGATGTCCAGGCCGAGGCCAAGAAAAAGGGCCAGCCGTGGACGCTCTCCAAAGGCTATTACGGCGCTGCCGTGCTGACGGATTTTGTGCCAGCCAGTGCCATTGCTGATCCCGCCCGGACTACCTTTACCCTGCATATTGATGGCGAACTGCGCCAGGAAGCCGACACGCGCCAGATGGTGTTTACGGTGCCCACGCTGATTGCGTGGATTTCCTCGCGCTTTGGTTTGACCGAGGGCGATCTGATCTACACCGGTACGCCAGAAGGTGTCGGCCCGATTCACGCCGGCCAGACCCTGCAACTGACCCTGCCGGGGGTCATTGATCAACGCTTTGTGGTGGCCAAATGAAGCTGCTGCGGACCGGGGTGGATGATCTGCCTGCACTGCAAGCGTGTTTCTTTGCCTCCGTGTCCGTGTTGACCGCCAAAGACTACACGCCAGAGCAGCGCCGCGCCTGGGTAAGCCGGGGGCTGGATCACGCAGAGACCTGGCGCAGCAAACTGGGTAGCCAGTTTGGCTGGAAAGCAATCGAGAACGAAACCGTGCAGGGGTTCATCCTGCTGGTGCCGCAAGACAATCTGATCGACTGGTTGTATGTCTCGCCCGCGGCGGCCAACAGCGGCGTCGCCACCCATCTGCTGTGGGAGTTGGAGCGTACCGCCCGCACGCTGGGCATGCCGCATCTGGAAACGCACGCCAGCATCACCGCGCAGCCCTTTTTTGAGCGGCGCGGTTATGCACTTGTGGAAAAAGAAGAAGTGGATACCGGCAGTTGCGTGTTGCCCAGAGCCTTGATGCGCAAGAGCCTCCAGGCGTAACCGCAAGCGGCTCAGCCGACGGCCGGCAAGCTGGACAGATCCCAGCGCGGACGGCAGTTATAGCTGTAATCGGGCTCGGCAAACTTCAGCCGCATGGCCCCGGCAAACGCAATCATCGCGCCATTGTCGGTACACAGGGCCAAGGGCGGGTAGAACACCTCAAACTTGCGGCGTCTGGCCGCTTCATCCAGCGCGTTGCGCAACTGCTTGTTGGCACCTACGCCGCCGGCAATCACCAGCCGCTTCATCCCGGTTTCTTTCAGCGCAGCCAGACATTTCTTCAGCAGCACTTCCACAATGGCTTCCTGGAAAGCGGCACAGATATCGGCCACGGTTTTTTCATCCAGTTCAGCTTGTTGTTTCACCAGGTTAAGCACGGCGGTTTTCAGGCCGGAGAAGCTGAAATCCAGATCGCCTGAATGCAGCATCGGGCGCGGCAGCTTGAAGCGGGTGGCATCGCCCTGATCGGCCAGTCTGGACAGCGCCGGGCCGCCCGGATAACCCAGACCCAGCAACTTGGCGGACTTATCAAACGCTTCGCCGGCGGCATCGTCCACCGTCTCGCCCAGCAATTCGTACTGGCCAATCCCGCGGACCGCCATCAGTTGCGTATGGCCGCCAGACACCAGCAAAGCCACAAACGGAAACCCGGGGCGCGGATCGGCCAGCAGGGGAGAGAGCAAATGGCCTTCCAGGTGATGCACATCGACCACCGGCTTTTGCAGCGCAAACCCCAGTGCATTGGCGACGCTGGCGCCTACCAGCAAGGCACCGGCAAGACCAGGACCTGCGGTGTAGGCAATCGCGTCAATATCAGCAAGGCTCAGCCCTGCCTCGGCCATGCACGATTCAGTCAGTGGCAGCACCCGGCGAATGTGATCGCGTGAGGCCAGTTCAGGCACCACGCCGCCGTATTCGGTATGCATGGCAATTTGCGAATGGATGCGATGCGCACGCAAACCGCGCTCCGTATCATAGAGCGCAACCCCGGTTTCATCGCACGAAGATTCAATACCCAGCACCAGCATGACTTGGACTTTTTCCTAACATCTTGTATCAAGGGCGTTATCGTACCCGTTCACGCCACACCCGCAAAGCACAGGGTTTTGACATTTGCTTTTCAGTGGTGGATAATCGCCAGCTTTCTTCCGGGCAATAGCCCTAAACAAACAGGATTTCTGCTCGATGCCTTCTGTACGCGTTAAAGAGAACGAGCCGTTTGAAGTCGCAATGCGTCGCTTCAAGCGCTCTGTCGAAAAGACCGGTCTGCTGACCGAACTGCGCTCCCGTGAATTTTACGAGAAGCCGACTGCTGAGCGTAAGCGCAAGCTTGCCGCTGCTGTGAAGCGCCACTACAAGCGCCTGCGCAGCCAGCAACTGCCCCCGAAGCTGTACTAAGCCGGGTCGCAATCGAATATTGAGAGGCCGCACACGTGCGGCCTTTCCGTCTTTGTGTCGTTCGCGGCGACATCTGTCAGTCCGACACCTTCAGTTCATAAAGGAAACACCATGAGCCTCAAGGCACGTATTACCGAAGACATGAAGACGGCGATGAAAGAGAAGCAGACGGAGCGTCTTGGCACGATCCGCCTGTTGCTGGCTGCCATGAAGCAGCGCGAAGTGGATGAGCGCATCGAACTGGATGACGCCGCCATTGCCGCTATCATCGAAAAGATGCTCAAGCAGCGCAAAGACAGCATCTCACAATACGAAGCCGCCCAGCGCCAGGATCTGGCCGACAAGGAAAAAGCCGAAGTCGTCGTGCTGACCGAATATCTGCCTGCACGCATGTCGGATGAAGAAGTCGCCGCCGTCGTGAACGCCGCGATTGCCACCCATGGCAAAACCCCGGCGTCCATGGGCAAGATCATGGCAGACCTGAAGGCACAGCTTGCCGGCAAGGCCGATATGGCCGAGGTCAGCAAGCTCGTCAAGGCTGGCATGCAATAAGGCAAGGCAGGGCACCGGCGTCGATCAAATTCCGCTTTTGATGGCGCTTCAGTGCCCTTGTCTGGCACGCCGATGGCCCGTATTCCAGAGTCGTTCATTCAGGATCTGCTCAACCGCGTTGACGTTGTCGACGTGGTCGAGCGCTATCTGCCGCTGAAAAAAGCCGGCCAGAATTACTCTGCCTGCTGCCCGTTCCATAAAGAAAAATCGCCCTCGTTCACGGTGAGCCCGACCAAGCAGTTTTATCACTGCTTTGGCTGTGGTGCGCACGGTTCGGCGGTGAACTTTGTCATGGAATACGAAGGGCTGTCGTTTCCGGAGGCCGTACGCAAGCTGGCCGAATCGGTCGGCCTGCAAGTGCCGCAGGAAGCGGCGGCCATCGAGCCCAAGGGTGAGCCTGGTATTTATGACGTGCTCAAGACGGCGAGTGATTATTACCGCCAGCAACTCAAGAGCGCGCCCCAGGCCATTGCGTATCTGAAAGGACGCGGGCTGGATGGCAAGACAGCGGCGCATTTCGGCCTGGGTTACGCCCCGGCCGGGCAGGCGCTCAAGCAGGTTTTTGAAGACTACGACTGGAACAAGTTGCTGGCCGACGCCGGTTTGATCGGTGAGGACGAAGAGAATCATCGCCGTTACGACCGCTTTCGCGACCGGGTGATGTTTCCCATCCTGAACCAGCGTGGCTCCGTGATCGGCTTTGGTGGCCGGGTGATGGGTGATGCCAAGCCCAAGTACCTCAATAGTCCGGAAACGCCGGTTTTTGAGAAAGGCCGCGAGCTTTACGGGCTGACGCAGGCGCGCGCCGCCATCCGGGCCAATGGCCGGGTGCTGGTGGTTGAAGGTTACATGGACGTCGTGATGCTGGCGCAACACGGCGTGGAGTATGCGGTGGCGACACTGGGTACGGCGTGTACGCCGCATCACGTGCAAAAGCTGCTCAAGCTGGCTGACGAAGTGGTGTTCTGTTTTGACGGTGACAAAGCCGGCCGCAATGCGGCATGGCGGGCGCTGGAAAACAGTCTGGAATATCTGGTGGACGGCAAGCGCCTGGCGTTTCTGTTTTTGCCGGAAGAACACGATCCGGACAGCTATGTGCAGGAATTCGGACGCGAGCGTTTTGAAGAAGTTGTGACCCAGGATGCTGTACCGCTGGCGCAATTTCTGCTTCGTGAACTTTCCGCACAAGTAGAACTGGACACTGAAGAAGGGCGTGCCAAACTGGTTCATCTGGCCAAGCCTTTGCTGGCCAAAGTGCACGCGCCGGCCTATGCGCTCATGGTGAAAAAACGCCTTGCGCAATTATGCCAACTGGAACTCTCGGAACTTGAACCCATATTGAGTACAGGGCAGGGTGGTAGCGGTGGTGCGCAGCAACAGCAGCACGACCACCATTATCCGCCGCAGTCCGGTTACGCACCCATGCCGCAAGATGAGGGCTGGCAGCCGGTGCAAAGCTATGAAAATGCGGGCGATGCCCCGCAGTATGGTGGCGGGCAACCGCGTTTCAAGCGGCGCCAGGATGGGGCCTGGAAGGGTAAGCGTAAAGGCTCGAAATGGCGCAATGATGACGATGAGCGCCCGTTCTTGCCGCCACGCGTGCAGCCGGACATGGTGCAAGGGTTGTTGCAGCTGGTGTTGTACGAGCCGGCCCTGGCAACGGGTGTCGAGCCGGTATGGCTGGGCTGGCCGGACAATGGTGACGATCTGTTGCTTGATGTCCTCAAGTCGGCCCGCCAGCATGGCGCCCGCATGAACTCCTCGCAATTGCTGGAGTTGTGGCGGGAATCAGAGCACTACACGCGGCTGGCCGGGCTGGCCGCAAAAGGCACTGAAAAGTTTGACCGCTGGCCGCCGGAAGAACGCCAGTCGGAGTTTGTGAATTCGCTGGCAGCGGCCGGGCAAAGTCTGGTGCGCGCGGCTACACTGAACCGAAAGGCAGAACTGGAACACAGGCAGGCCCATGGCGGGCTCTCCGATGCTGAAAGGCAGGAATACATGATGCTGTTGATCCAGTCTCGCTCCTCGGCTAACTGACATGTTGTGCATATACCATTGCGCAATAAGCCCAGTCTGAAATGTTCAGATTGGAACAATTGGAAAATGAATCTTCTGAACCCATGTGGATCAGAGGGTTATCTGATATAATCCTCGGTTTTTCCGAATCTTTCTGAGTCTCACGAGTCATGGCGGCAGAACACGAATTCGATAAAGAAGACACCGAACGCACCGATTTCCGCGCAAACGGACGGGAAAGCGACGATGAACCCCTTGATCCTGAAGCCCGAAAGGCCAAGTTCAAGTCCCTGATCGTGCTCGGTAAAGAGCGCGGTTATCTTACATACGCTGAAATTAACGACCACTTGCCTGAAGACATGCTCGATGCCGAGCAGATCGAGGGCGTGATCAGCATGATCAGCAACATGGGCATTCAGGTCTATGACGAGGCACCCGATGCCGAAGACCTGCTGATGTCCGATGCCACGCCGGCCGTTGCGGACGACGACGCAGTGGAAGAAGCCGAAGCGGCACTTTCCTCCGTCGACTCCGAATTCGGTCGCACTACCGACCCCGTGCGGATGTACATGCGCGAAATGGGGACGGTGGAACTTCTGACCCGCGAAGGCGAAATTGAAATCGCCAAGCGGATCGAAGATGGCCTCAAGCACATGATCCAGGCGATTTCGGCCTGCCCGACCACCATCACCCAGATTCTGGAGCTGGTGGACAAGGGCCTGAACGACGAAATCCGCATCGACGACATCATCGACGGCTTTATCGACCCCAACGCGGTTGAGGAAGAAGAGCAGCCGCCGGTTGAAGTGGCCGAAGAAGAAGAGCTGGAAGACGACGAAGAGACCGAGGAAGGCGAAGAAGGTGAAGATGGCGCAGCCATCTCCAGCGCCAACCTGGAACTCCTCAAGGAACAAGCGCGCGAGCGCTTTGAGCTGGTGCGTGCTGCTTATGCCCGCATGGTGGCGTCCTTGCAGAAAGACGGCGTGCAAAGCAAGGGTTACCTGGAAGCGCAACAAGTCATCTCTGATGAATTCCAGAACATCCGCTTCTCTGCCCGTCAGGTCGAAGCCCTCTGTGACCATCTGCGGACCATGGTTGATGAAATTCGCGGTTTCGAGCGCGAAATCATGGACCTGTGTACCCAGAAGGTGCGCATGCCGCGCGAGCACTTCATCAAGACATTCCCGGGTCGCGAAACCGATCTGGAATGGGTGATTGAAGAGCTGTCTTCCGGCCAGGCATATGCCGAAGTGCTGGAGCGCTATCAGCACGCCATCATGGAAAAGCAGGGCAAGCTCAAGGAATTGCAAGAACTGGCCATGCTGCCGATCAAGGAGCTCAAGGAAATCAACCGTCAGATGTCGACGGGTGAAGCCAAGGCTCGCCGCGCCAAGCGCGAAATGATCGAAGCCAACCTGCGTCTGGTGATCTCGATTGCCAAGAAGTACACCAACCGTGGCCTGCAGTTCCTCGATCTGATCCAGGAAGGCAACATCGGCCTGATGAAGGCCGTGGACAAGTTCGAATACCGTCGCGGTTACAAGTTCTCCACGTATGCAACGTGGTGGATCCGTCAGGCCATTACGCGTTCTATCGCGGATCAGGCGCGCACCATCCGGATTCCGGTTCACATGATCGAAACGATCAACAAGATGAACCGTATCCAGCGCCAGATCCTGCAGGAAACCGGTCTGGAGCCGACGCCGGAAGAACTGGCCGGCCGCATGGAAATGCCGGAAGACAAGATTCGCAAGATTCTGAAGATCGCCAAAGAGCCGATCTCCATGGAAACCCCGATCGGTGATGATGATGATTCGCACCTCGGTGATTTCATTGAAGACTCGGTAACCGTGGCGCCGGCAGAAGCTGCGGTCTACGCCGGCCTGCGTGAAGCCACGCGTGAAGTGCTCGACACCCTGACCCCGCGTGAAGCCAAAGTGCTGCGCATGCGTTTCGGTATCGACATGAGCACGGACCACACGCTGGAAGAAGTGGGCAAGCAGTTCGACGTGACCCGTGAACGGATTCGTCAGATCGAAGCCAAGGCACTCAGAAAGCTGCGTCACCCGACCCGTTCGGAACGCCTGAAGAGTTTCCTTGAAAGTGTGAGCAACGAGCCGTAATATCACGCCTCCCGGTCGGGTCACTGACCGGGAGTTTGTTTGATAGAGGGCCTCTAGCTCATGCCTGGTTAGAGCAGCGGACTTGAAGGATGGCGCTCCTGCGGCCCACAAGGTACGGAGCGCATCGCATGGGTTGCCTTGGGGCAAGTTAACTCTGCCCCCTGGTAGAACTGCTCAAATTCGGGGAAGCCTCTGGTGTTGCCGGATCGCACCGTGGTAATCCCGAGCGAAGCCTGTCGCGATGCAAGCGGCGGGAACGTGTAGAGACTGTACGGGCAGGTCGTAAAGACAAGAGACAGTCCAGACCACAAACCCGAAAGGGGCGGCGAAAGCCGTAGCTGGTAAGCATAATCCGTTGGTGCCGGGTTCGACTCCCGGGGGGCCCACCAGAATCTTCGTCATGTCACGCATGACCACAAAAACCCCGCACAGGTGCAGACCTGGCGGGGTTTTTTCATACGCGCCGCGCCCTGGCGGCGAGTTGCCTTTTTGTTGCCTGGCTGGAAAGCGCGGCCAGCCCGGTCGCGGTCAGGAGGCCGGTTTCCGCTGCCACACAAGCGCAGTTGATCTTTGCCGTGTGATCGGCCGGTTTTGTGTTGCACCGCACACATGCATTGCCTGTACTAAATTCTGACTGTATCTTTCTATTTGTATTCATTTATAGAAAGCGTTGAGACCGATTCTGAATAGCGAATCAGTATTGCGCCTACAGACAGGAAAGCCCCTCAGTGACCGTCCCGGATCTTGTCCGCCACGATGGCGCCCCTTTGGCCGTGCTGGTGTGCGAAGCCTTGCCCCGCTCTGGCGAAAACGGCCCCGGCAGCTACAACATGACCGTCTTGCGGGCGGTGGCCGCGCTGGGCTACCGGCTGCATCTCATCGTGACCGGCCTGAACGTGGCGGGGGAGCGGGTGGAGCCTGAGCTGCCTTGCACCGTGAGCTATCTGCACGCTCGCCCGGTGGGGCGCTGGCTGTTGCCATTGTCGCTGAGTGCCGCAGCGCGCTGGCTCAAGAACCGGCTGGGCTTGAAGGTGCGCAAGGGGGCGGCAGACAAGGTGGCGTGGATTGGCCGCTTTTTGTCAGAGGCTGAAGTGGTACGCATTGGTCAGAGCTTGCCGCCAGTGCCGGTGGATTTGCTGCTGATCGATACCATTTTCCGGGCCGACGCGCTGCGCGCCATTCCGCAAGCGCGCAACAAGGTGCTGATTGCCCACGATGTCTTTCATCAGCGGTGCGCGTCGTTCCGGGCCAATGGCTTTATGCCGCGCCCGGCGGTCGAGGCCGACCTGGAGGCGCAACGGGTTGCCACGTTTGATGCCATCATCGCCATCAACCCGCACGATGCGACGGAGCTGGCCGCCATGGCGCCCGCTGCCGGTGTGCGCACCATTTTGCCGGTCGTGGCCAATGCCGGGCGGGTGCAGTTGCAATCGGGCGCGCATGAGCGCGAGCCGCACCGTATTTTCTATCTGGGTTCAAAGGCATATCACAACGTCGATGGCCTGCGCTGGTTTCTGGAGCACGTCTGGCCAGTGGTGCGCGCCAATGTGCCTGATGCGCACATGGACGTCGCCGGTGGTGTATGTGGCGAGTTCAGCGGTGATCAACCCGGGGTGACCCTGCATGGCCGCGTGGAGGACCTGTCTGTGATCACCCGGCACTGCAGCTTTGCCGTGAACCCGGTGCTGATGGGGAGCGGCATCAAGATCAAGATGGTCGATTACTTCTGTCTGGGGCTGGGCTGCATCACCACAGGAAATGGCGCTGCCGGCTTTCCGGAGCAACCCCCGCCACCGTTTGACGTGGCCGAAGGCAAGGCCGATTTCGCCGCATCCGTGGTCGGTGCCATGCAACAGCCGGACCATGCCGCTTTGCTGCGCGAGCGGACCATTGCCTACACCCCGCATTTTTCTCACGAAGCTGCGGTAGCCAGACTGCGTGAACTGCTGGTGTCAGCTGTCGCCACGCCCGCACCGGCACCCGCCACGGCGGCTGCCCGTCCCTAGCGTATTTCCTGCTCCATTTTGCCGCTGCAGTGTGCTCTGTTCACGCTGCATGCGCCTGCCAGTCAGAAAGATTAAGGCTTGCCTGGGCTTTCTCTTGTTTGTGTGCTGTGGGATACACCCAAGAGGTGAGTTGCGCTCGTGTTTTTTTGGGTGGCCATACAAGTGACTGAAATCACGATATTTTCTGCTGAAACTGTACCGGTTTTTCATAAAACGATCAGATTTCATGGTTATCTTTTTCAGCAAGCACCCAGCCCGGTTTAAATAATCAATAATTATTTGAAAGGTTGTGGTAAAAAATTATAAAGAAGCAAAGTTGTGCCCGGCGCACCCGGACAGGTGGGTGTGCGCCGGTTGGGGAGGTAAGGCTGCACCCGCAGGAGCACGGCTGCAGACCACATACAAGCTGCCAGGAGATCTGAAATGAAAACAAGACTGAAGTTGCTGCCGCTGGGTTCTGTACTGGCCTCGGCTCTGTGCGCGGCTGCTTATGATCCCACTGACTCGCTCAGCACGTATGCGCAGCTGGGCTACATGTACGACAGCAACGTTTTTCGCCTGAGCGACTCGCAGGACCCCGAGCAGGCGGTGGGCAAGGATCACCGCGGCGATTCCATCATTACCCCGCAAGTGGGCGGTCATATTGCTGCCAACGTATCACGCCAGCAGTTCACGCTGGACGCCAACGTTTATGCCCCGCGCTATATGTCGTTCAGTGATCTGAACTACGTCGGCTGGAACAACAACTTGGGCTGGAACGGCGATATTGGTCATAGCTGGTTTGGCTCAGCCAGTTTCAATGACCAGAAGGTGCTGTCGGACTTTGGCGATGTGCTGCTGAACCAGGAAGACCTGATGCGCACGCTTACCGGCAGCGCAGAGGCTGGCTACAAGATCAACAGTAGTGTCGCGCTGGTGGTGGATGCCAGCCGGGCCCGGGTTCGCCATAGCGAGGAAACCTCGCTGGATCTGTACAACACGCAGTACGGTGGCAAGGTGCAATACACCACAGACCGCGGCGGTGTGTTCTCGATCGGCGAGACCTATCAAACGGTGGATTACTCAGACCAGACCTTCAACGGCTTCACCGTGAACCAGGACTATACCCAACGGATCACGCAGCTGACCGCGTTTTATCCGTTTGATCCCCGTTTTGACATTGGCGGCAGTTACGGTTACGTGAAGATCCACACGGATACCACAGATCAGTCTGACTGGCAGGCCAACGCCAAGCTGAACTGGCATGCCACTGATCGCACCAAGATTTCTTTCAGCTATTCGCATGCACTTAATGCACCGGGCAGTACTTACGGTGAGTCGATCAAATCGCACTACCAGCTGGGCGGCGAGTGGAAGGCCACAGAAAAGATCGTGACCAATGCCTCCCTGACGTATGACAAGTACCACTATCCAGCCGCTTTGAACGTTGCGGAGTACAACGACAACGTCAAAACCGTCTATCTCGGGGCTACCTGGAAGCCTCGTTCCTCCGTGAATACCACCTTCTACGCCACCTGGGCCAACCGTGATTCCAACGTCGAAGTACGCACTTACGACGACTGGCAACTTGGCGCAACAGTCCAGATACTTTTTTAAGTTAGCTTAAGTCACCTTTAAGGTTGTAAGAAATAAACTAACAGCCGTGGAAAGTAAATCACTTGTTTTTTGACTGAAGCAGATGTAAAAAGCTTTCTGGAAGTTTCTTGTTGCGTCGCACAACGGATGGTCCTGAATGAAAGGCGTGCCTATGAAAGCCTTATTCCTTCAGGGTTGTAGGACTAACAATGACAACGACCCGCTTGCATGGTGACGGTTTGACCACCGTAGCGATGGATGCGCCGTGACAGGCTCCTGATGGGGGCCTGTTCACACTGGTATTCGGGATCTATCAGCATTTGCTGACATTGCTTCGATTGTGTGTAAGCAATGTGGATTGGTTCAAACCCCCTGGACACGGAGTTGAAGCCATGGAACGACTTGTCAATCGCACGCCCAACGTAGAGCAAATGGCGCAACCGCTAACCCATGGCGGCGGTGGCAACCTGCTGCATTTTTCCGCCCGGGAGATCGACGCCCCGGCGGTCGGCATGCTGAATGACCGGTTTGAAGAGTTTTCCAAGGCGGCGCCGATTGCCAGCCTGTTCAAGCTGGTGATCGACCCGGTCATGGTGGTGGCCACCTTGCTGGTGCTGGCCCGTGCTTTTGATCTGGCTTATGACGGCTACGTCATCATCCTGGCGGTCATCGCCTTTTTGCTGTCGGCGCTGATTCTGGAAGGCACCTTCCTGTTTGTGCCGGGTTACTCCCGGCCGTTGCTGGGCATGGCGCGCTTTACCACGGGCTGGGCACTGATTTGCGCGCTGGTAATCATGATTGGCTGGGCGACCCACTGGTCGGTGTATTACGACCAGAACTTTGTGCTGGCGTGGATGCTGCTGGCGCCGGTCAGCCTCGTGGCAACGCACTGGCTGATCCGGGTGGGCTTCTTGTTCAAGGAAGGCCGCGCCCAGGCCAATGCCGCAACCCGCAAGGTAGTGGTGATCGGCGCCAACAAGATGGGCCGGGCACTGGCCCGCCGTATCCAGCACAGCGCGCTGCAGAACATGACCTTTCTGGGGTTTTTTGATGATCGCGGGCTGGATCGGCTGGAAGGTGTGAAAGAAGAGGAAATGCTGGGCGGGCTGGATCAGTTGCCGGCGTTCATCCGCAACAATGATGTGCACGAGTTGTATATCTCTTTGCCCATGACCAAGCAGCCGCGCGTCATGCAGATGCTGGACGAAATGCACGACAGCACGGTGTCGATCTTCTTTGTGCTGGATTTCTCTGTCTTTGACCTGATCCAGGCGCGTTTTGAACTGGCTGCCGGCATGCCGGTGGTGGCGGTGTGCGAAAGCCCGTTCCTGGGGCTGCGTGGTCTGGCCAAACGTTTTTCGGACATCGTGCTGGCCACGTTGATCCTGTTGTTGATCTGGCCGGTGATGCTGGCCGTGGCGATCGCCGTCAAGCTCACTTCCAAGGGTCCGGTGTTCTTTACCCAGCAACGTTACGGCGCGGATGGCGAGCGCATTACCGTCTACAAATTCCGTTCCATGAAAGTGCATTCGGAAAATGCCGGCACGGTCACGCAGGCCACCCGCAATGATCCGCGCCTGACACCTATTGGCGGTTTTTTGCGCCGCACCTCGCTGGATGAATTGCCGCAATTCATTAATGTGCTGGAAGGAAAAATGAGTATTGTCGGGCCGCGTCCGCACGCCAATGCGCATAACGAGATGTATCGCAAGCTGATCAAGGGTTACATGATGCGTTACAAGGTCAAGCCGGGTATTACCGGCTGGGCCCAGGTGAATGGCTATCGTGGTGAGACCGAAACACTGGAAAAAATGCAGAAGCGTATTGAATACGATCTGGATTATTTGCGTAACTGGTCATTGTGGCTGGATATAAAAATCATTCTGGCTACGGTCATGATGATTATCCGCGACAAAAACGCGTATTAGAAAAATACGCACTTGATGAGGGGTCTGGGGGATATATGAACAAGCGGTTTGGTTTCAGTTTTATGCTGGCAATGGCGGCTGCTGCTGCCTTGTCGGGATGTAAAAATGATACGCAGGCGCCACCCAGCCAGGTGCTCGCCCGGGTCAATGGGGATGAAATTACCGTTAACCAGCTCAATTACGTGCTGGCCTCACAAAAATCGGTCGATGACCAGACCAAGCAACGCGCGCTGGACAGCCTTGTGACCCAGGACGTGCTGGTGCAAAAAGCGGTGGAAGCCAAGCTTGATCGCGATCCGCGCGTGCTCTCCAGCATCGAGTTCTCCCGCCGGCAGATTCTGGCCCAGGCCATGCTGGCCAAAGAAGTGGGTGCTGCCCCGCAGATTACCGATGACGATGTGCAGAAATTCTATTCGCAGCGGCCGGAGCTGTTTGAAAAACGCAATGTTTACAAGCTGGTTTCTTATCTGGTTCCTTCTGCGGCAGTGACCGATGCGCTGAAAAAACAGCTTGATGCTGTTCATTCTGTCGCGGACATGCATGCACTCCTGGGGGGGGCGGGGGTGACGTTCAAGGAATCGCAAGAACGCGCGGCGCCGGAAAAGATGCCGGAACAATTGCTGAAGATGATCTCGCCACTCAAAACGGGTGATGTGGCGGTGATGGTGCAGAACGATCAGGCCATATTGTTGCTGGTCGATAGCGTCGAGCCGGCCCCGATTTCGCTGAAAGACGCTACCCCTGCCATTGAGGCTTATTTGCGTCAGGAACGCGCTGCAAAAATGGCGCAGCAGAAAATTGAATCTTTAAAGAAAGCGGCAAAGGTGGAATACGTGCAGCAATTTGCAGCTGCAACGCCGCAGGCCGCCCCGGCTGCCGAAAAAGAAACACCGGCAAATGACAATGACCATATCAAATCAGGGATGGGTCTTAAATGAAAAAACTGATTACATTTTTCGCACTCTGCATGCTGGCTGTTGCAATGCAGGTTAAAGCCGCTGATGCCGGCGAATATCGCCTGGGCACGGGTGATGTATTGAAGATTTCGGTTTATGACCACCCTGAGCTGGAAAAAGAAATCCAGGTCAGTCAGGAAGGCACCATTACCTATCCCATGATTGGTACGGTATCGGTCAAGGGTAAAACCTTTTCTGAAGCCGAAGCGCTGATTGCCAAAAAACTGGTGGATGGCGATTTCATCAAGAAGCCCAACGTCAATATTCTGGTTTCGCAATACAAGAGCCAGATGGTTTCGGTGGTTGGTGAAGTCAATCACCCGGGACGTTTCCCGCTGGATTCTTCCATCAATGTGGTGGATCTGCTGGCCCTGGCCGGCGGGATTTCCCCCAATGGTGGCGACAAGGTGTTCCTGGTGCGTGACAACCAGCGCACCGAAATCATGCTGCCGCGCCTTGTGACCGGCGGGGATGGCGCAACGGCGCTGGAAACCCGGCTCAAGAACGGCGACGTGATCTACGTGCCGCGCATGGCCATGGTGTACGTCTACGGCGACGTCAATCGCGCTGGTGGTTTCCGTCTTGAGCAGAACATGTCGGTGATGCAGGCCTTGTCGCTGGCCGGTGGTTATACCACGCGCGCCTCGCACTCCAGCCTGGTGCTGACACGCACCACTGCAGACGGCAAGGTCACCCGCAAAGATGCCAAGCCTGATGATCTCTTGCAGGAAAACGACGTCGTTTTCGTGCCTGAAAGCATTTTCTGAGTGTCATTGAAGGGAGAGAGCGATGACGATCGGACAACTTTTACAGATTCTCAAAGCGCGCAAGCGGCTGGTCTTGCTGGTGCTCTTTGTGATGGTCGCAATGATGGTGGCCATTGTGATGTTCTTCCCGCCGCGCTACGCAGCGGAAGCCATCCTGACCATTGACGTGGGGTCGATCGACCCGGTCAGCGGCCAGGTCGATGCCCAGACCAGCGCGCCGGGTTATCTGTCCACGCAGGCCAAGATCATTGAAAGCCACAACACGGCGATCAAGGTGGTCCATGCCCTCAAGCTGGGTGAGGACAGAGAGGTGCAACAGTCGTACATGGATGCCACGCAAGGCAAGGGCACGCTGGATGACTGGCTGGCCGACCAGCTGCTGCAACACGTCAAGGCGACGGTAGCGCGTGACGGCAACATCATCACCATCAAGTACACCTCGCCAGATCCGCGTTTCTCCTCCCTGGTGGCCAACGGCTTTGCAGCGGCGTACGTGCAAATGGTGACCGATCTGCATTCGGGCACGGAACAACAGAACAATGCGTTCTTCCAGTCGCAGCTCAAGACCTTGCAGGCCAATCTGGCGACGGCGCAGCAAAAACTGGCGTTGTTCCAGCAAAAGAACGGGATTATCGCCACTGACGAAAAGCTGGATGTGGAATCGCAACGCCTGACCGAGTTGTCTGCGCAGATGGTAGCGGCCCAGGCCCAGGCGCTGGACGCCCAGGCCAAAGCCCGTGGTCACAACAACCAGCCGGACGTGATCAATAATCCGCTGGTGCAGAACCTGAGAGGGCAGGTGGCCCAACTGGAGGCCAAGTTCAAGGAGCTGGCCGCCAAGGAAGGCAGCAACAACCCGGCTTATCAGCAGTCTCTGGCTGAATTGAACGAAGCCAAGGCGCAACTGGCCCAGGCCATGGCCACCTATAGCCAGGGCTTGTCGAACAGTGCCAGCAACGCCAGTTCGCGCTTTGCCAACCAGCAAAAGGAAATGGAAACACAGCGGGACAAACTGCTGCAGATGAAGACGCAGCGCGCCCAGTCGCAAATTCTGGAGCGTGAAGTGGAAAGCGCACAGAACGCCTTTGACACTGCCCTGCGTCGTCAGACCGAGACCTCGCTGCAATCGCGTGTCACCCGTGGCGATACCGGCATGCTCAAGTCTGCGCCAGAACCGCTGGGCCCGTCGTTCCCGCGTCCGGAACTTCTGATTCCGCTGGGTGTGATCCTGGGCTTGCTGTTCGGCGGCGCGCTGGCGGTGATCGTCGAGCTGTCCAACCGTCGCCTGCGCTCTGTGGTGGATGTCGAGCTGCTGCTCAATCTGCCGGTGCTGGCCACCATCAATCCCAAGCACGGCAAGGTCGCACTCTTGCCGCAGCGCAGTACAGCCAAACTCACGCTCAATCACGGAGCAGGCTCATGAAAAACGAACTTATCGTCGCCGAAGCCGCGGATCAGTCTGCGCGCATTGGCCAGATTCTTCTCAGTGACGGCAAGCTGACCCAGGCCCAGGTTGACCAGATTACCGAAGTGCAGATGGAGACCGGCATGCGCTTTGGCGAAGCCGCCATCAAGCTGGGCCATGTGACCGATGAAGACATCCGCCGTGCCGTGGCCCGCCAGTTTGATTATTCCTGGCTGGATGCGCGTGACGGTGCCTATGACGCGTCGCTGGTAGCTGCCTACAAGCCGTTCTCCCGCGAGGTGGAGCAGCTGCGTAACTTGCGCAGCCAGTTGGTGTTGCGTGAAGACGCCGTGGCAGAGCGCTGTTTTGTCGTGGCCAGCGTGGATGACGAATCGGCCTCCAGCTGGGTGGCTGCCAACCTGGCTGTGGTGTTTGCCCAGTTGGGCGAGCGCACCTTGCTGATCGACGCCAATCTGCGTACGCCGCACCTGCAAAAACTGTTCCGTTTGGGGACGGGCCATGGTCTGGCCGACATCCTGGCGGGGCGCTCGGGTAACGAGTGCATCCAGCATCTGGGGCAACTGGGCGATTTGTCGGTGCTGACTTCTGGCACCGTGCCGCCCAACCCGCAGGAGCTTTTGAGCCGGCAAGCGTTTCGTGGTCTGTTGCAAGAGGCCCGTCCACACAATGACGTGATCATCATCGACAGCCCGCCGCTGACCGATGGTGCGGATGTGCAGCTGCTGGCGGCCCGCGCCGGCGCGGCAGTGCTGGTTGCGCGCCGGCACAAGTCGTCCGTGCGCACCATGTTGCAACTGCGCGATGAGTTGCTGGTGACCGGTGCCACGGTCCTCGGCGTGGTCATGCTCAATTGAGCACCTTGCGAGACACCAGCGAAACCCCGCACAAGGCCAGCCTTATGGATCGCATTCCGGTTACTCCGCAATTTGCCCTGCCGGGTCTGTTCAACGGACGCCGACTGGCTGTGCTGGCATTTACCAGTGCACTGCTGCCTACGCTCTACACGCTGATGAACACCCTGTGGGCCACGCCGGATCAGGAACATGGTCCGATCATCTTGTTGCTGGTGCTGTGGTTGTTCTGGCGCAAGCGTGGCGCGCTGGCGGCCCTGCCAGACCGGACTGTCGGGCTGGGCTGGGTGGCGGTGGCGGGGTTTGCGCTCTGTTACGGGCTTGGGCGTTCGCAAGGGATCTACTTCCTGGAAACCGGCTCGTTCATCTTGCTGGTGGCCGGCTGGCTGTTGCTGGAAAAAGGCTGGGCGAGCCTGCGGCTGATGTGGTTTCCGCTGTTTTTCATGCTCTACCTGTTGCCGTTGCCGGGCCCGGTGGTCGATGCCATCACCAGCGGGCTGAAAGAGTCGGTGTCGCACGTGGCCGAGGCCGTGTTGTATTGGGCCGGTTACCCGATCGCCCGCAACGGCGTGGTGCTCAACATCGGCCAGTACCAGTTGCTGGTGGCTGACGCGTGTTCGGGTCTGAACTCCATGTTCAGCCTGTCGGCGCTGGGCTTTCTGTTTGTGCATATCACGCAGCCGCCGCACTGGTGGCAGCGGGTGATCATCATTCTTGCACTGTTGCCGATTGCGTTCGTGGCCAACGTGGTCCGGGTCATGGCGCTGGTATTGCTGACTTACTACCGCGGTGACGCGGCCGGGCAAGGTTTCATGCATACCGCCGCCGGGCTGACCGTGTTTGTGGTGGCGCTGGTGCTGGTGGGCATTCTGGGTGAAATCCTGATGCGTCTGGGACGTCACTCGCCCAAAAGGAGTCTGCAATGACGCTGGCTTTGCCCACATTGCAATGGCGCCCGGTGGTGCTGGCTGTGCTGATCGCCGCCGGCCCGGTGCTGGCCTTTACCTTCACGCCGCATCATCTGATGGCGGACAGCCGCCAGAACGTTGATCTGGAAAGCGCCTTGCCCAAGCGCATTGGCGAATGGCAACTGACGCCCGGCGGCGACAAGGCAGTGATTTCGCCCGACGTGCAGGCCGTGCTGGACAAGTTTTATTCGCAGACGCTGTCGCGGATTTACGTGAACCCGCAAGGCTATGCGCTGATGTTGTCGATTGCCTATGGCAAGCAGCAAACCGACTCTTTGCGTCTGCATAACCCGGAAGTCTGCTACTCGGCGCAGGGCTTTGCGCTGTCCGACCGGGCCAATGCCACCGTGCTTAATCCGTCCGGGCCGTTGCCGGTCAAGCGCGTGCTGGCCCAGGCCGGCCCGCGGATCGAGCCGATCACCTACTGGATCACGGTGGGCGATATCGTCGCCAATGAAACCACGCATCGCAAATGGCTGCAGATTGAATACGGCCTGCAAGGCCAGATTCCGGATGGCGTGCTGGTGCGTGTCTCCAGCATTGATGCCGATAGCGGCCGCGCCTATGCCATGCAGGATTCGTTTATCCACGCCATGAACCAGTCGCTGACGCCGGACGCACTGCGCATGATGATGGGGCAACGGTCATGAGCGCCATCCGGCAAATGCGCCCGCAGCCTTCGCTGGCGTTCCGTGAGGAACAGGCCAGACCCAAGCCGGACAGGGCCTGGAAGCGGTTTCGCAATTACTGGTTGCTGGCCAACGGCTTCATGATGGTCAACCTCAGTACCTTGCTGGGCATCGGCGGGTTGAACTCGATCGAGCGTTTCCTGTTCTTGCTGGCCGGCATTGCCTATTTGCGTACCCGCAAAGTGGACTGGATCAATCTGTCGCTGTTCGGCGGCATTGTCGGTGTGACCTGGGTATTTGGCCTGTTTACCGACTTTCCGGACTTCTCCTGGTTCCGTTACGCCCAGGCCATCATCTCGTTCTTCGCCGTGATGTCCTTCATGTGCGCCTGGCCAACCCAGCGCGAGCGCAAGCTGATGCTGTGGACGCTGACCGTATTGCCGATCGGCATGGTGGTTCTCGGCGGCGTGTACCAACTGGGCGGGATTGGCTCGGTGCTGGCGCACGACTACACCGGCGTAACCCGCTTGCAGGGGAACTCGATTCCGGCGTTTCTGGCCGCCGCCGGGTTTGCCGGCAGTGTGGCCGCGGCGTTCCTGACCACCGGGTTTGATCGCCGCTGCATTGTGCTTACCGGGATCAACCTGGCGATCACCATTCTGACCGCCACCCGCATGCCTTCGGCGGCTGCCCTGATTGCAGTCAGCGTCATTCTGTTTACCGGCCTGCGTTCCGGTGTGTGGCGGCTGATTCTGGTGGTCTACGGCGTCGCCGTGCTGGCTGGCTTCTTTGCCTTGTTTGGCCAGCAATTGATTACCCGGCTTGAGGATGGGGGCACCAGCGGGCGCGAACTGATGTGGAACGCATTGCTGGCGGCGCTGGATCACTACTCCTGGACAGGCGTGGGCTTTGGTCACCATGGCTTGTTGATCCCGGAGCGGGTGTCGCACTTTACCGGCACGGTGGCGGCCCACAACGAATATCTGCGCATGGCGGTTGAGCTGGGTTATGTCGGCGCCGGGCTGTTCCTGGCGCTGTTCCTGGCCATCTTCGGCCGCCTGCTGCTGGACCCGCGCAATGGCAACCGGCTGGCGTTCTTCGTCACCGTGGCCATGTACATGATGGATTCGTATTCCGACAACACGATCACGGCCACAAGCTGCTTCATGATCCTGGTTGCCGGTCTGTGCGGGGTGGCGCTGGCCGACCCGATCCGCAAGAAAAAACACGACACCCCCGTTGCCATGACCGGCTGGGCCGGACCACATGCCTTGAACGGCAACCCGCGAGTGCGTGCTGCGCGCCGGGTTCCGGGCTGAGTACGTACGGGTGGAGTAGTTCCTGGCCCGCCGGGAGGCGGGGCCAGCACAAAAAACAACGAGGACAAATCAGGCCACGAGCCCGGTTTGTCCGGATCGACTGACTGAACCTGGGAGAACCCTGACCATGCAACCGTCCAGCTACGTTTGCGCTTTGGCCACCGGAGGCATGCATGAGTGCCTTTGACAGCCAGTTGATGCCTGCATCGACCGGCCAGAGCCAGCAGGCAGCCAGCGCCGCCGCGACGCCGGTCCCTGCCGATATCTCGGTGCGTTTTGCCCTGTTGCGCTTTCCGCTCATCGTGGCCGTGGTGTACATCCACAGCTTTGTCACCACGGTCGGTTTGTCGTCGTTTCGCATCGGCAATATGTACTCGTCGCCTACCTCCTGGATGGTGCGTGAGTTTTTCTCGCAGGAATTGTGCCGTCTGGCCGTGCCGGGCTTTTTCCTGATCTCCGGCTACATGTTTTTCTGGAATTTCCAGGGCTCGCTCCAGGGCTATGCCACACGCCTCAAGAAGCGTGTCCCGACGCTGCTGGTGCCCTACATCTTGTGGAACCTGCTGGTGATTGGCCTGTATGCCGCTTTGCAAAGCGTGCCGGCGGCCAGCGGGTTTATCTCCGGACAGAACGTGCCGGTGGCGCAGTTTGATGCCATGGACTGGCTCAACGCCTTTATCGGCTGGCGCGGCTATCCGGCGGCTTACCAGTTCTGGTTTATCCGTGACCTGATGATCATGGTGCTGCTCTCGCTGCCGCTGTACTGGCTGTTGCGCTATGCCAGCCATGTGGTGATGGCGCTGATGCTGGCGGCCTGGTTTTTGCAGCTGTTGCCGGGGATTCCACCGTTTGATGAACCCCCGCTGTTTTTTGTCGCCGGTGCCTACATTGCCTACCACCGCATCGGCCTTGCCGGGCTGGACCGCCTGGGCCCGTGGCTGAGCGCGCTGACGCTGGCGCTGGCCTGCGTGTCGACTGCCAATGAGGTGAATAACCTGGGGCTGGGCGCCGTACCACACCAGCTGATGATCCTCTCCGGCCTGGCCAGCATTTACTGGCTGGTCGGGCACATTCGGGCGCAGTCGGCCTTGTTCAAGGGCCTGATGTGGGGCGCGGGTGCCAGCTTCTTTGTGTTTGCTGCCCATGAGCCGCTGATGATGGGCGTGCGCAAGTTGATCTATTACGTGGTGCGGCCGGACGCCGACGGTGCGCTGCTGCTGTATTTCCTGATTCCGCCGCTGGTGATCGGCATTTGCCTTGTCGTGTGGAGTGCCATGCGGGTGGTGATGCCGCGCGTACTGGCGGTACTGACCGGAGGCCGAGCATGACCCCCATTCCCGCTGTGATCCGGACTGCAGAAGAAGCCGCGCTTGATTTTGTGCTGCTGACCACCTGCGACTATCAAGGCGGTCGCCGCGACGAGCTGGAACGGCTGATCGAGAGCGTGAAAAAGAGCGTGGCCGAACACGGTCTGCGGGTGCGCCATTACCTGCTGCTGCAACGCTGCCAGGAGACCGACCCCGCGCCGGAAGTGCCGGCGTATACCGAACTGATGCGCGTGGGTCGCCAGGTATCGCTCTCCGCCGCGCGTAATCTGATGTTGCGCAAAGTGCATGCTGACGGCGTGCTCGCGCAGGCCCGCACCGTGTGTTTTCCCGATGATGATGCCTGGTATCCGGACGGTACGCTCAGCGCCATTGCCACGCTGTTTGCCCGCGATGCGCAACTGGGCGTGATCATTTGCCGTTACGCGTCCAGCCCGGTCACCATCAAGGAATGCCCCGGCGGCCTGGCGCTGGCCCGGCGGCCTGGCTCCAAAGCGTTTGTGGTCAACGCGTCATCCAACACGCTGTTTGTGCGGGCGTCGGTAGTCGAACACGTGCGCTATTTTGATGAGCGGCTTGGTGTCGGTGCCGCGCTCAATGGTGGCGAAGACCTGGATTTCGCCCTGCGGGCACGGGCCTGGGCCAAGGGGCACGCCTTGTGGCTGGATGCCCCGCTGGTCGGACATCGCGACAAGAACCGTACGCTGCGGGCCCGCTACTTTACCGGCAGCCTGTATGCCATTGCCCGTTCCTCGGGCGATCCGGGTGTTGCGGTGCAGGCTTTGCGCAAGATTGCGGTGGGCCTTTATATGGTGGTGACCGGCGACTTTGCGCCGCGCGACTGGCTGCATTCGGTGCGCGTGGGCCTGCAAGGTCGCAGCCAGCCAGAGCCGGAGGTCAGCAGTCAATGACCCAGGAATCTGCATCCGCCATGTACCCCGGCCAGATCCTGGCCAATGCCCCGGGCCGTGAAGCCGCCAGCACGCGCTGGCCGGATATCGAGCGGGGTAAAGGGCTGGCGATCATTCTGGTGGTGCTGGGGCACTTGCTGCGCTACGACACGCTGTCAGAGCCGGCATGGTACGAGTGGGTCAAGCACACCATCTACTACTTTCACATGCCGTTCTTTATGTACCTGAGCGGTTTTGTGTTCTTCCTGACCGGCGCGCAGACCACCTGGGGCCATGCGTTCGGCCAGTATCTGAAGCGCCGGGCCAACCGCTTGCTGCTGCCCTTTGTGCTGTTTGCCGTGCTGATCATTACCGGCAAATACCTGGCCGGCTTTTACATGTATGTGCAAGACCGCCCGGAGGGGTACTGGGCCGGCTACTACCACCTGTTCTTCCAGACAGAAGACAGCCCGGCATTGTCGGTCTGGTATGTGCTGGTGCTGTTTGTGTATTCGCTGATCACGCCGCTGCTTTGGCGCGTGTCTGGCGGGCGCATTGTGTTGCTGGTGGCGCTGGCGGCCTTGCTGCACTTCGTGCCGCTGACAGATGACCTGTATCTGGATCGCATCTGCCGCTTCTTTGTGTTCTTTCTGTTTGGTGGCGCCATGGCGCTGCACCGCGCGCAATGGCTAGCCTGGCTGGACCGCCTGACCTGGCTTGCGCTGGGGCTGTTTGTGGCAGCGGCGGTCAGCATGAACGACGGCCCGTACACCATGTTTGTGGTCGGTGGCCTGTCCCTGTTTGCCCTGCATGGCCTTGTGCGGTTGCCGTTCCTGAGCCAGGACAAGCTGCTGTACTTCTTTGGCCGTAACTCCATGGTGATCTACCTCTTCAACACGATCTTCATCGGCGTGGCCAAAGGGGTGTTCATCAAGTTCTTTCCCTACACCGGCAACTGGATGTTCGTGCTGCTGCTGGTGACGTTCTGCGCCGGGCTGTTGCTACCCGTGCTGCTCAAACAAGTGATAGACCGCTTTGAGGTGCTCAAGCCGGTCTCCCGCATCATTGCCTGAGCCTGGGGTATCGCCATGTGCCAATGTGTTGAATCCGTTCATGATCACGCCGCCCTCGCGGCCCTCAGGCAAGGGGCCCGCGCATGAGCAGCCAGGTAGATGGCGGTGTCGCCGTGCTGGGCAAAGAGAGCGTTGCCGGCAAAGTACGTTCCGGTCTGATGTGGTCGGCCATCCGGAACTGGGGCGGCCGGCTGGTGGGCTTTGTCATTTATTTCCAGCTGGTGCGCTTGCTGGAACCGGCCTCTATTGGTGCGTTTGCCGCTGCCTTTGCCGTTTTCTCTTTCCTGGAGCTGTTTGTCGACCAGGGTCTGGGTGACGCGATCGTCCAGCGGCCGGATGTCACCCAGGGCCAGCTCAATACGGTGTTTCTGGTCAATTTCCTGCTGTCGCTGGTCGTCGTCGCGTGCATCTGGCTGCTGGCGCCGCTGATCGAGCACGCCATGAAAATCCCGGGGCTGGTTTCGATCTTGCAGATCGGCAGCCTTTCCTTGCTGATCAATGCGCTGGGTTTTTGCCAGCTGGCATTGTTCCGGCGTGACTTTCAGTTCAAGCGCCTGGCCATGCGCGGGCTGGTGTCCACCATTGCCGGCGGCGTGGCAGGCGTGGTGCTGGCCAGCCTGGGCTTTGGCGTATGGGCGCTGGTTGCGCAGTTGCTGGTGGCGGCGGTCGTCAATCTGGCCATGTTGTGGTGGCGTTCGCGCTGGTATCCCTCACGGCAACTGGACTTCACGGGTCTGGGGCAGATGAGCCGGTTCGGCCTGAACATTCTGGGTGTCCGGGTGATCGAGTTTGGCGCGTACCGGGTGCTGGATCTGGCGGTCGGGTTCTGGATGGGCGTGGTGGCGCTGGGGATGTATTCGGTTGGCTCCAAGCTGTATTACATCTTTGCCCAGTTGCTGGCCTCGGTCTTGCTGGATGTTGCCATGCCGGCGTTCTCGCGCATTGCCGGAGATCGCGTGCGTTTGCGCGAAGCCTATTACCAGGCGGTGTCGCTGACCGTGTTCTTTGCCGTGCCGGTGTGGATTCTGGTGGCGGTGCTCTCGCCGGAAATGTGCCATGTGGCGTTCGGTGCGCGCTGGGCGGGCAGTGAACACATCCTGTTCCCGCTGGCGCTGGTCGGCGCGGTGCTGTCGACCCAGTACTACGACAGCACCATCCTGAATGCCAGCGGCAAGCCCTCGCATTCGCTGATGCTCTCTTCGGTCAAGGCGCTGGCGGTACTGATCAGCATCTGGTTCACCCATCACTATTCCTTGCAGGTGATTGTCCAGGGGTATGTGCTGGCCTTGCTGGTGCCCATGCCACTGAGCTTCTGGCTGACCCGGTCTGCGCTGGGGCTGTCGTTGCCGGCATTGCTTAAACGGATCATGCCGTTTGCGCTGGCGGTGCTGGTGATGGCTGCCGGCGTGGTACTGCTCAAGGAGCCGTGCGCCAGCATGCCGGCCCTGATGGCGTTGTTGTTCAAGGGCAGTGTCGGCGTGTTGTTGTATGTCGCCACGCTCTGGCTGTTTGCCCGTCAGCGCCTGCTGACCGTGCTGTCCACTGTGAGGAGCATGAAACGTGGCGCGGCTTGATCCGGTTTACCGTTGCGTTGTGAATGGCGTGCTGGCGCTGCTGCTGGCACCGGCGCTGGCGCAGGCCGCCGATGACGACCAGGCCGTGCGCGCACGCATGGCAGAGGTCAAGGCCGGCAGCGGACCGTATGCGCCTGCCCGCCAGGCCCAGGAAGACTGGGGCCGTGCCCGCAAACTGATGAGCAGCGATCCCGCCTGGCAAGACTTCCTTAACCAGCGGCGTTATGCGCTCAACGCCTGGATGAAAGACCAGCACGATGACCCGACCCAGCCGGTGGGCTGGGGCCATGACTATGTTGATCTGGCCACGGGGGCCTGGCTGACCTGGACGCCGTCAACGCCCATTCCGCCGGCCACGGGCAACAACCAGAAACAGCGTGCCGCCTGGGTAGCGCTGACGCGCATGTACAACGTCGATCGCATGCTTGATGCCGCGCGCTTTTACAAGCTGAACGGCGATACGCGGTATCGCGACTGGGCGGCGGCGCAAATGGATATCTACGCCCGCAACTATCAGAAGTTCCCGCTGCAAAGCTGGAATGGCCAGTCGCGCATGTTCAGCCAGGCGCTGGATGAATCCGTCCAGATGTTCGCCCTCATTGAGATCGTGCGCTTGTTGCGCGGCGGGGTGGAGCCCTCCCGGATTACCGACTGGCAGAACAATCTGTTTGCACCGATGGTGGATTTGCAACTGCAGTCGCGCCGCCAGGTGCACAACATTTCGGTGTGGGAGGCCGCTGCGGTGACCGCCGCCGGTATGGAATTTGGCAAACAGGACTGGATTGCCGCCGGCACGCAAGGGCCACTGGGCCTGCGCGGGCTGCTGGATGCTGGCGTATCGCCGGATGACTTCTGGTTTGAAGGCACTTTGTCTTATCAGGAATACGTGGTGCAGGCGCTGGTATGCGTCCTGACCGCTGCGTCGGTACGTAATCAGCTCGACGGGTTGAAAGACGTACTCTGGCGCGCCCAGAATCTGATGATCGCCCCGGCACAGCTGACTTTCCGCCCAGGCGTGACCCCGGCGATGAACGACACCCAGCCCAACCGGCCCAGCCCCAACCGTCCCCTGTGGTTGCAATCCTGGCGCGTGTTGCCGACCTGGGTTGCGCTGGCTGACGTTGGCAAAGCCCGTGACTGGAGCACCTTGCTGGATGCCCCCCCGGCCGCCAGCAAGCCCGAAGTCATCCCGGTGGTCAAAACCGCGCATTTTCCAGGGCTGGATGCAGTCCAGCTGGTCAACGGGCAATGGCATGCGCTGCTGGTGTACGGACAGAAATCACGCTCGCACGCGCATCAGGAAGGGCTGAACCTGCAACTGCAATACGGCGACGACTGGATTTTGCGTTCGCCCGGCACGGTGGGTTATGGCTCGCCCTTGCATGCACGCTACTTCCGCCTTGGGCCATCGCATAACGTGCCGCTGGAAGAAGGCGACGGGCAATTGCCGTATCCGGCGGAAGGGCGCTTTGTCAGCCTGACCGACGATACCGCCGCGGCCGCGCAACCCGAATGGCGCAAGGATGCCTCGGCCCAGCGCCAGGTCTCTGTACGCGGTAACGAGCTGACCGACACGGTCGAGATCACCCGCCAGCAGCCCACGCAAGCGCGGCTGGGCATGACCTACAACACCAACTGCCAGGTCAAGGCAGAGGGCACGGCTGGCGACGGCGCCTTGCCGGGCTCCACGGCGTTCTCGTACTGGAAGAACACGGCGGCTTACACCGTGCCGGGCAACTGGTCTGCGGTCTTGCAATGCGGTGCACACAACTATCGCCTCAGCGTATCCGGCACGGCTTTGCAGCGAGTGTTTGTCGGCACAGTGCCCGATTCGGTCAAGCCCTGGACGCGGACCGGTATTTATCTGGAAGGCACCGCGGCCACCGCGCGGTTTGTCACCCGTTTCACCCCTTTGAATTGATACCAGCGAGACACGGTTCATGCGATTGACCATGATTTGCGGCGAACTGCCTTATCCCCCTAACCATGGCGGCACAGCCGACATGTGGCGGCGGGTGTGCGCGCTGAACGCGGCCGGGGTGAAGGTGCGCATTGTGTGCTGGCATCAGGCCGCAGCAGAGGATGCCGAACTGGCCGGGCATGTGGCCAAAGTGCGCGAAGTCGCTGAAAGCGTTGCTGTTTATCCATTTCAGAACAGTGGAAGCAGCAAGATCTGGCGCCTGGCCAGTTTGTCCTCGTTGCCATGGGGCGCCAGCGCCCGCGCGCTGTCAGGCAAGAACTTTGCGGCTTTGCTGGCCAATGAGCGCGCTGCTGCGCCGGATGCCATCTGGCTGGATGGCCTGTTTGGCGGGGACGTGGCGCTCAAGCTCACCCGCGCCTTGAACAAGCCGCTGTTCTACCGCTCGCAAAATATCGAGCATCGTTACATCGGCTATCAATTGGCCAGTGCAAAGGGCATCAAGGCATACCTGCATTGGGGGCTGCGCAACCAGGGCATCCGCCAGTTCGAACTCAAAGTGATGCAGACGGCGCAAGCGTTTTTCGATATTTCGGTCGATGACCTGGCCTGGTGGCAGCAACAAGGATTTCGTCACGGCCACTGGCTGCCGACGCTGGTCGATACCGGCATGACCAACGCGCTGAGCGCACCGCTGACCACGCCGGCCACGTATGACGTGGGCTATCTGGGCAATCTGTTCATGCCCAACAACGTGTTCGGGGTCAGCTGGTTTGTCCGGGAGGTCGTGCCCTTGCTGCTGCGCCAGCGGCCGGAGCTGCGCATTTTCATCGCCGGCAATCGCCCGTGCGCACAGATCCGCGAGTTGCTGGCCGGTACGCCGCACGTTCAGTTGATCGAAAGCCCGGCGGACGCAGTGCCAGTGCTGCGCAGCGCGCGCGTATTGATCAACCCGGTGTTCGCCGGTAGTGGCGTCAACGTGAAATCCGTGGAAATGCTGTTCACCCCGGCCCACCTTGTCAGCACGCCCAAAGGCTTGGCGGGTTTGCCGCAAGCCGTGGTGGATTGCTTTCAGGTGGCAGACCAGCCGCAGCCCTTCGCCGAGTCCATTCTCAAAGCCCTGCAAGCGCCCGCCGCTGAAGCAACCCCGCTGCCGCGGCAACGCGCCCGGCGCCTGTTCATGCCTGCGCGCATTGCCGACATTCTGCCCATTTTGCAGGAGGCCCCCAGCCAGATAACGCACCCTGAGGTGATGTGTGATACGCCGCAGCCCCAGGAAAGCGCGCAGTGACGGATACGTTTATTTCCAGACCAGAGGGATTCTAACAATGTCAGCCCAAGCACCGACCGTCAGCGTCGTGATTCCCAGCTACAAGCGTGCGCATCTGCTGGAGCAGACCTTGCCGACGTATCTGCAGGACCACGTCATTGAGCTGATCCTGGTAGATGACTGCTCGCCGGATAACACCCCGGAAGTGATGGCCCGGCTTATGGCGGCCGACAGTCGTATCCGCTATTTGCGCCAGGATCGTAACCAGGGGCAGATGGCCGCCAAGAATCGCGGCAAAGCCGAGGCCCGCGGTGATTTTGTTTACTTTGGCGATGACGACTCTGTGTTGTTACCGGGCGCAATCGGCGCGCTGCTGGAAACCCTGCGCCAGCACCCCGGCAGCGTTGCCGGTGCGGCATCGGTTTACATGAACCACAACGAAACTTCAGCGGTGGCTGCCGCAGCGCGGCGGCGCAAGGTGCAAACCCCGCTGGAAGTGGTCGATCTGCGCCATCTGCGTTTTCGCTTCGACTGTGTGGCTGATCGCCTGCTGGAAATTGCGGTGTGCCCTAACTGCTTCATGGTTGAAACCAGTCAGGCCCGCAAGCAGGACTTTGACAGTGTCTACAAGGGCAACGCCTATCGCGAGGAAACCGATTTCCTGCTGCGCGTGCGGGCGCAGGGCGCCCCCATGATTCTGGATACCCGCGCAGTACAAGTGAACCTGCCGGCCCGAATGTCTACCGGTGGCTCCCGCAAGGGTTTCTGGCGTACCGAGTACTACGTCATGGCCAATTCCTTGCTGATGCTCAAGCGCAACCGGCAAATCCTGCGGGAACTGGCCCCCGGTTTTTCTGGCGCCACCGCCATGACCTCATTGCTGGGCGAGCGGATCGGCGGGGTGATCCGGCGCAATCGCCAGCGGGGCAGAAAACTCTGGAGGATGCTCAGCGCCCGTGCCTGAGCGTCTTCACGACCATTTCATCATTTCAAAAAGAGGTACAGGAAAATGAAAATCAGCATCTTTGGTATGGGTTATGTGGGCGTGGTGGCTGCGGGTTGTCTGGCCAGCGAAGGCCATACGGTGATCGGCGTCGAGCCCAATGCCGGCAAGGTGGAACTGATCAACAAGGGGGTGCCACCCATTGTTGAAAAAGACATTGCCGAAATGGTGGCCGCCGCTGTCAGCGCCGGTCATCTGCGCGGCACAACCGACGTGCACTCGGCCGTGCTGGCGACGGAGATGTCGTTTATCTGCGTCGGTACGCCCAGTCAGCTCAACGGCGCGCTGGATCTGCGCTATGTGCGCCGTGTGTGCGAAGAAATCGGTACGGCCATCAAGGAAAAGAGCGATTTTCATATTGTCGTGGCACGCAGCACCATGCTGCCCGGCACCATGAAAGACGTGGTGATTCCGACGCTGGAACAGTATTCGGGCAAGAAAGCCGGTGTGGACTTTGGCGTGTGCAACAACCCGGAATTCTTGCGTGAAGGCACCGCCGTGTGGGATTACCGCAACCCGCCCAAGACCGTGATTGGCGAAACCGACCGGCGTAGTGGCGACGCCCTGGCGGCGCTGTATGCTGACCTGAAAGCCCCGCTGATCCGCACGGATATCGAAACGGCCGAAATGGTGAAGTACGTCGATAACGTCTGGCACGCGCTCAAGGTGTCGTTTGCCAACGAGATCGGCAATATCTGCAAGAGCCTGACCATTGATAGCCATCAGGTCATGGACATTTTCTGCAAGGACACCAAGCTGAACCTGTCGCCGTACTATCTGAAGCCCGGCTTTGCGTTTGGCGGTTCTTGCCTGCCCAAAGACGTGCGCGCACTGACCTACAAGGCGCGCAGTCTGGATCTGGAAGTCCCGATCCTGAACGCGATCCTGCCCAGCAACGAGCGCCAGATCGAACGCGGCTACAGCATGATTACCGCCAAGGGCAAACGCAAGATCGGCGTGCTGGGTTTCTCGTTCAAGGCCGGTACGGATGACCTGCGTGAAAGCCCGATTGTGGAAGTGATCGAGCGCCTGATCGGCAAGGGTTACGACCTGAAGCTGTACGACCGCAACGTGAACCTGGCCGCGCTGACCGGCGCCAACCGCGATTACATCTTCAACATGATTCCGCACATCTCCCGCATCATGGAGCAATCGCTGGATGCCGTGCTTGATCATGCCGAAGTGCTGGTGATCGGCAACAACGCTGCCGAGTTCCAGGATGCCTTCACTCGCCTGCGCCCCAACCAGGAAGTGATCGACTTTGTCCGCGTGCTGGATCACAAGAGCGAGGAGGGCAAGTACGATGGCATCTGCTGGTAAAACTCGCAAAGTATTGATTATCGTAGAGAACCTGCCATCCCCGTTTGATCGTCGGGTATGGCAGGAAGCCACCACACTGCGCGATGCCGGTTATGAAGTCTCGATTATCTGCCCGACCGGCAAAGGCTATGAACAGCACTTTGAGGTGATCGAAGGGATTTACATCTATCGCCATGAATTGCCGCTGGAAGCCGAAGGCGCCAAGGGTTACTTGCTGGAGTATTCCGCTGCGTTGTTCCACGAGTTCCGGCTGGCTTTCAAGGTCATGTTCAGCCGTGGTTTTGATGCCATTCATGCGTGCAATCCGCCCGATCTGATCTTTCTGGTGGGCGGGTTTTTCAAGGTCTTCTTTGGCAAGAAGTTCCTGTTTGACCACCATGACATCAACCCGGAACTGTACGAAGCCAAGTTTGGCCGGCGCGACTTTTTCTACAAACTGATGGTGCTGTTTGAGCGCTGGACTTTCAAAACCGCCAGTGTGTCGATTGCGACCAACGAATCGTACAAGCGCATTGCCATTGAGCGCGGCGGTATGGACCCGGCCAAAGTGCACGTGGTGCGCAGCGGCCCCAAGCTGGACCGCCTGCGCACGGTGCCGCCAGTGCCGGCGCTCAAGAACGGGCGTGACTATCTGATCGGTTATGTCGGGGTCATGGGCAAGCAAGAGGGGATTGATTACCTGCTGCGCGCCATGGCCTACATCGTGAAAGAGAAGAAGCGCACGGACATCCAGCTGGGCCTGGTGGGTGGCGGGACGTCGCTGGATGAAATGCAGGCGTATGCCGCAGAACTGGGCATTGCCGACTACGTGACCTTTACCGGGCGCGTGCCGGACCAGCAACTGCTGGAGATGCTCAATACCGCGGATGTCTGCGTGAACCCGGATGTCGCCAATGAAATGAACGACAAGTCCACCATGAATAAAATCATGGAGTACATGGCGCTGGCCAAACCGATCGTCCAGTTTGATCTGACCGAGGGACGTTTCTCGGCCCAGGATGCTTCGCTTTACGCCAAACGTAACGACGAAGTCGACATGGCAGAGAAGATCCTGACCCTGCTGGCCGACCCGGCACTGCGCAAAACCATGGGTGATTACGGCCAGCGGCGTGTCATGAATGAACTGGAATGGAAATACGAGGCCCCCAAACTGCTGGCTGCCTATGATGCGCTGTTTGCGCAGGCAAGCGTCAAACCGGTGATCGCGCAGACGCAGACGGCCAACGAGTCCATCCGGCCTGATTAACCCGGCAGCACTGTGTTCCCGTGTTGCTGACAAGCGCGGGGCCTGGCTTTATCGCCGGGCCCTTTTTTTATGCGACGCGCGCAGGGGTGACCAGGGTTGACGTCTTGCGGCAGCCCAAAAAAAAAGCCCATGGCGGCATCCATGGGCTTTTCATACGATTCGCACTTTGTCATACCGTGCTGGTTTCACCGACAGGGCGAAAAACAACGAGGCAGACGGAGTGCATCAACAACTGCTCAGGCGGCAGAAGCTTCAGTGGTGAAGCTAGCGCCAGTCTTGCGACGACGGGCACGTGCAGCAACCAGAGCCACCAGACCCAGACCCATCAGGGCATAGGTTTCGGGTTCCGGCACCGGGGTCAGGGTGCCCTGAATGCCGTAGGTACCAGTAGACTTGCCAGCTGCCAGGCTACCCAGGACAGTCAGGGTATATTGGTGGCCCGAATAGAACAGTTCCGCTGCGGTGAACGCTGGCTCATTGATGGGGACCGAGCCGTAGTCTGTATGCGTCGTCAGGTCGTACAGGCTCAGGGTCGTCGTCGAGGTGTCAAGGCTCTGATTGGTGCCGCCACTAAAGATGAAATTGGCGAAGACCACGCTGGTTGCTGCGGAGGTCGGGTCCACCATGAACATGTAAACATCTTTGAACGTGCCATCGGGCAAAAGATCGCTCTTGGTGATGGTGTTATTGATGTTGAAGTCAGCTGGAGCCATAGCAGTCCCCAGATTATAAGAAGTGCCATCCACCTCGGAGCCACCGCCCAGCGGAGTGATAGTCCAGCTAGGAACGGCAAATGCACCGGCAGATGCACCAATGAAGGCTAAGCCTGCAACTAAAGTACGAAGTTTCATGACCCACTTCTCCTGATTCGTTGTTGCTTGATGCTAAGAAGACCCGTGGCAGTACGGGTCCGGTTAGTGCCCGGAAAAACGTAGGGTTAAAAGCGGTCTCAAGCTGTGGGCAACCTGCTTGTGACTGAATCCTCGGGATGCCCCCCCGTGGTCAGGCTCAGTGACGTGTTTTGTTAGGTCTGAGGCCGTGTCACCTTGCGATGTACTGACGAGTTCCTTGACTCATCGCATCAGGACAAATTCTAACAAGTAAGTAAACTGCTTTCAAATACTATTTATTAAATTTAACTTAAATCGAAAGAATTTGTAAGTTTACAAAAACTGGAATGATATTTGCTGCATCGCAATATTTACAAATACGAGATTTTTGACGAGGCGTTTTTTTAAAAAACTCTTTATAAATAATGAGTTTGTATTGTTTTTTTGATGAAAAGCATGATTTACAAACGTAAGAAATATGGGTTTTCTTCCCTAAGTCTTACCAAATTTTGTAAGTTTGTTGCTTTCCCGGAAATTGCCGTTTATCGGTTTTGCAAGCCCAAAAATGTATTATTTTAGCTAAAAACCGTTTCGTGTAAGGTTTGTGTGAGAATGACAATGAGCTGGAGCGTGTTTTGCCGGGTGGTCGACAACTACGGTGACATCGGTGTGTGCTGGCGTCTGGCACGTCAATTGCACCTTGAATATGACGAGCAAGTGACCCTCTGGGTGGATGATCTGGTCGCCTTTGGCCATATCGCGCCGGTACGGGCCGATGCTGAAGAGCAGTTGCTGGAAGGGGTACGCATTTGCCATTGGCATGCGGCGGCGCAACCGGCCGATGACGCTGATGTCGTGATTGAAGCCTTTGCCTGCGAGTTGCCTGCCAGCCAGAAAGCGGCCATGCGGGCGCGGTCTGTGACGCCTGTATGGCTGAACCTGGAATATCTGTCGGCAGAGGACTGGGTGATCAGTTGCCATGGTATGGCTTCGCCCCAGGGCGGCGGTCTGACCAAGTATTTCTTCTTTCCGGGTTTTGCGCCGGGCACCGGTGGGGTGCTGGCGGAACAGCGCATGCTGGCGGCCCGGGCGGCGTGGACAACGCAAGACCGCTTTGCCTTGCTGGCCGGCCTTGGCGTGGCGCGGCCGGATATCACCACCCTCAGTCTGTTTGCCTACGAGAATTCGGCCATCGCTGACCTGATCGGCCAGTTGCGGGCCAGTGGCGAGCCCGTCAATCTGCTGGTGCCCATGGGGCGGGCGCTGCCGCAAGTAGCGGCGGCGATCGGGCATGGCACGCTGACCCCGGGTCAGCACGTGCAGGTGGACGCACTGAATATATATACAGTGCCCATGCTGCCGCAGCATCGGTACGACCAGCTGCTGTGGAGTTGCGATCTGAACTTTGTGCGGGGCGAGGACAGCTTTGTCCGGGCCCAGCACGCCATGCATCCGTCGGTCTGGCACATTTACCCGCAGGATGACGCCGCGCACGAGATCAAACTGGAAGCATTTGTTGATCGCTATACGCGCCATTGGCCCGCGCAGGATGCGCAAGTGCTGCGCGCGTTCTGGCTGGCCTGGAACCGTGGCGCGCTGGTACCGGGGCAGTGGGCGCTGCTGCGCGCCTTGTTGCCGCAGTGGCAGGGCTATGCAAGAACCTGGTCGGCGCGTCTGGATGCACTTGGCAATCTTGCCGGCAATCTGGTCAAATTTGCCAAAACCAAGTTAAAATAGCAGGTTACCAAGTTTCGTTTTATTTGCCGCCCGCTGTGATTGCTATTGATAAGCGCACCTGGGCAGCATTCGCAAACCCCATCCAGGCCTTTGGCAATCAGGAAACTTTAGCAAATGAAGACCGCACAGGAAGTCCGCTCTGGCAACGTGATCATGGTTGATGGTCAACCGCTCGTTGTGCAGAAAACCGAATACAACAAGTCGGGTCGTAACTCGGCTGTTGTGAAGATGAAGATGAAGAACCTGCTGAACGACAGCCCGTCCGAAGCAGTGTACAAGGCCGACGACAAGTTCGACGTGGTTGTGCTGGACAAGAAAGACTGCACCTACTCGTACTTTGCTGACCCGATGTACGTGTTCATGGATTCCGAATACAACCAGTACGAAGTGGAAGCCGAAAACGTCGGTGACGCTGCTGCGTTCATCGTTGACGGCATGGAAGAACACTGTGAAGTGACCTTCTACGAAGGCAAGGCGATCTCTGTTGAACTGCCGACCACCATCGTGCGCGAAGTGGAATACACCGAACCGGCCGTCCGTGGCGATACTTCGGGCAAGGTGATGAAGCCTGCCAAGCTGAAGGGCTCCACCGTTGAGATCCCGGTTGCTGCTTTCGTTGAAATCGGCGACAAGATCGAAATCGATACCCGCACCTACGAATTCAAGCGTCGCGCCTGATCGTTGTTGCCGTATCCAGCAAAAAACCCGCCAATGGCGGGTTTTTTGTTTTCGGCCTGCCGCTTACGGTACGGCCCAGCCCAGGGCGCTGATCACGGCGGCAAACTCGTCCGCCAGCGGGCAGTGCAGCGACAGGGGTTCTCCCGTGACCGGATGCAAAAACGTCATTTGGCTACAGGCCAGAAAGAGCCGGTTGACCCCCAGTTCTTCGGCAAATTTGCGGTTGTGAATCCCTTTGCCGTACGTGGCGTCGCCAATGATGGGGTGGCTGATGTGTTTCATATGGCGGCGTAACTGATGCCGCCGCCCCGTGACCGGCGCTAGCGCCATGAGTGCATAGCGCGTGTGCGGGTAGCGATCGACGCTCCAGGGCTGCTCGGTGATTGCCAGGCGTTCAAAATGCGTGCAGGCCGGCTGGATGGGGCCTTGCGGCGCACCGGCGCGGATTTCAGATTCATCAAGCTGTTTGGCGAGGGCATGATCAATCACTCCATTGGCATCTGGCCAGCCGCGCACAATGGCGTGATAGCGTTTTTCTACACCTTGCGCTTCAAAAGCCATTGCCATGGCGCGGCCGCTCTCGGGGGTCAGCCCGAACAACAACAGGCCAGATGTGCCCTTGTCCAGCCGGTGTGCCGGATAGACCCGACGCCCCAGCTGGTCGCGCAATAACTGCACGGCAAAACGCGTTTCGTGCCGGTCCAGCATGGAGCGGTGTACCAGCAGGCCGGCAGGTTTGTGGATGGCGACCAGGTCTTCATCCTGATAAATGATCTGCAACACGCGTCAGTCGTGCCCGAACGCGCGTTCGCGCAGCGTCTTGAGTTGATCGCGCAATTGCGCGGCTTTTTCGAACTCCAGATTCTTTGCCGCCGTCATCATGTCCTTCTCCAGTCGCTTGAGTTCGCGCGCCAGGTCTTTCTCGTCCATATCGGTCACTACGCGCTGGCGTTTGGCTTCCAGACGCTCTGCTGCGGCTTCTTCGGCGTTGTAGACGCCGTCGATGATGTCCTTGATGCGCTTGGAGACCGAACGCGGCACGATGCCGTTGGCTTCGTTGAATGCCATCTGCTTGGCGCGGCGCCGCTCGGTTTCGTCGATCGCCCGTTTCATGGAGTCAGTAATCACGTCGGCATACAGAATGGCCGTCCCGTTCAGGTTCCGCGCGGCGCGGCCGATGGTCTGGATCAAGGAGCGTTCGCTGCGCAGGAAGCCTTCCTTGTCGGCATCCAGAATCGCCACCAGTGAGACCTCCGGGATATCCAGGCCTTCACGCAGCAGGTTAATGCCGATCAGCACGTCAAACACCCCCAGGCGCAGATCCCGCAGGATTTCCACGCGCTCGACGGTATCAATGTCCGAGTGCAGATAACGCACCTTCACGCCGTGCTCGCCCAGGTATTCGGTCAGCTGTTCAGACATGCGCTTGGTCAGCGTGGTCACCAGCACGCGCTCGCCCACGGCCACACGTTTGCCGATCTCCGACAGCAAATCATCCACCTGCGTGCCAACCGGGCGGATTTCGACCCGTGGATCAACCAGGCCAGTCGGGCGCACCACCTGTTCTACGACCTGGCCCTGGTGTTCTTTCTCGTAATTGGCTGGCGTCGCCGAGACAAACACGGTCTGCGGCATCATGAGTTCGAACTCTTCAAACTTCAGCGGGCGGTTATCCAGCGCCGAGGGCAGGCGGAAACCGTAGTCGACCAGGTTTTCCTTGCGTGAACGGTCGCCCTTGTACATGGCGCCCACCTGGCCGACCAGCACGTGTGATTCGTCCAGAAACATCAGGCTGTCTTTGGGCAGATAGTCGATCAGGGTTGGCGGGGCTTCGCCGGCTTTCTTGCCAGAGAAATGGCGCGAGTAGTTCTCAATGCCTTTGCAAAAGCCCATCTCGTTGAGCATTTCCAGGTCAAAGCGCGTGCGCTGTTCCAGCCGTTGCGCTTCCACCAGTTTGTTTTCGCGGTGGTAGAACGCCAGCCGGTCGGACAGCTCGGCCTTGATGGTATCGACGGCCCGCAGCACGGTGGCGCGCGGCGTGACGTAATGGCTGGCCGGGTAAACCGTGAAGATGCCCATGCGCTGCTTGATATGGCCCGTCAGCGGGTCAAACAGCTGGATGGTTTCCACCTCGTCATCAAATAAACTGATGCGCACGGCCAGTTCGGCGTTTTCTGCCGGGAAAATATCAATGACATCGCCCCGCACGCGAAAATGCCCGCGGCTGAATTCCATTTCGTTGCGCTGGTACTGCATGCCGGTCAGGCGCTTGATGATCTCGCTCTGCGGACGCGTTTCGCCTTCTTTCAGGTGCAGGATCATCTGATGGTATTCAGACGGATCGCCAATACCGTAAATGGCCGAGACGGTGGCGACGATAATGCAGTCGCGGCGTTCCAGCATGGCCTTGGTGGCCGACAGCCGCATCTGTTCAATGTGCTCGTTGATGGCCGAGTCTTTCTCGATGAACAGGTCTTTGGACGGGACGTACGCTTCTGGCTGGTAGTAGTCGTAATAAGACACGAAATACTCCACCGCATTTTCCGGGAAGAACTCGCGGAACTCAGAGTACAACTGCGCCGCCAGTGTCTTGTTGGGCGCCATGACAATGGCGGGGCGGCCCGAGTGGGCGATCACGTTGGCCATGGTGTAGGTCTTGCCCGAGCCCGTGACCCCCAGCAGTGTCTGGTATTTAAGGCCGTCATCCAGGCCGTCCAGCAAGCTGGCGATGGCGGTGGGTTGATCGCCGGCCGGAGGGAAGGGCTGGAACAACTTGTAAGGTGAACCGGGAAATTCAACAAACACGTGGCACTCCTTCGCGCGGGGCGGGCCTGGGCCGATGACAAGCGCGTTATTCTACGCCCATGTTGCAGCAAATGAAACGATCGTTCTACGTTGATTAACCAGCAAGATGTGGCCAGCCGCCGCCAAAAAAAAGACCCCATGCGAACATGGGGTCATTGTGCGCTGCCGGTGTCGGTCGACAGCAATTGCTGCCGTGAACCCAACCCTGCTTGCTGCGTTACGCTCACAGGCCGTACTGATTTGTACTGTCTGCGTTCGCGTGCCTTGCCAGCAGGGCGGTGTTCACGGCTTTGGGTGGATCGGATTACAGCGCGCTATGGCGCAGTTGATCCAGAATCGCCGGGTTTTCCAGGGTGGAGACGTCCTGGGTAATTTCCTCGCCCTTGGCGATCACGCGCAACAGGCGGCGCATGATCTTGCCGGAACGGGTCTTGGGCAGGTTGTCACCAAAGCGGATTTCATCAGGCTGGGCAATCTTGCCGATCTCGTGCGCCACCCATTCACGCAGTTCCTTGGCGATGCGGCGGGCTTCATCGCCTTCCGGACGGGCTTGTTTGAGCACCACAAAAGCTACCACGGCTTCACCCTTGATTTCGTGCGGCTTGCCGACCACGGCAGCTTCGGCCACCAGCGGGTTGGCCACCAGGGCAGATTCAATTTCCATGGTGCCCAGGCGGTGGCCAGAGACATTCAGCACATCGTCGATGCGCCCCATGATCCAGATGTAGCCGTTTTCATCAAAGTGGGCCGAATCGCCAGCCAGATAGAGCTTGCCGTTGAATTCTTCCGGGAAATACGTTTTCTTGAAGCGGTCCGGATCATTCCAGATGGTCCGTACCATCGACGGCCACGGGCGCTTGATCACGAGTGCGCCGCCCTTGCCCGGATCAACCGGGGCGCCGGCTTCATCCACAATATCGGCCATGATGCCCGGCAGCGGCAGGGTGCAAGAACCCGGCTTGGTCGCCACGGCGCCCGGCAGCGGGGCAATCATGTTGGCGCCGGTTTCGGTCTGCCACCAGGTATCCACAATCGGGCAGCGGCTGCCGCCGACCACTTCGTAATACCAGATCCAGGCTTCGGGGTTGATCGGCTCACCCACGGTGCCCAGGATGCGCAGGCTGGACAGATCATGCTGTTTCGGCAGATCTGCACCCAGCTTGATCAGCGAGCGGATCGCGGTCGGTGCGGTGTAGAAAGTGGTGACCTTGTGTTTGGCGATCATGCTCCAGAAGCGCGAGGCATCCGGGTAGGTTGGCACGCCTTCAAACACCACCTGGGTGGCGCCAATGGCCAGCGGGCCGTAACACACGTAGCTGTGGCCGGTAATCCAGCCCACATCGGCCGTGCACCAGTACACGTCGCCTTCGCGGTAATCAAACACCCACTTCATGGTGACCAGTGCGCCCAGCAGATAGCCGCCGGTGGTGTGCTGGATGCCCTTGGGCTTACCAGTGGAACCGGAGGTATACAGAATGAACAGCGGGTCTTCCGCGTTCATCCATTCCGGCTCGCACTGGGCGGGCTGGTCCTGGGTCAGTTCGTGCCACCACAGATCACGGCCGGCCTTGAAGGCGACGTTGTCGTGATCGGCGCGGCGATAAACGATGACGTTCTTGATGGATTCGCTGCCTTCCAGTGTCAGGGCTTCATCCACTACGGCCTTGAGCGGTACCGGCTTGCCGCCGCGGACGCCTTCGTTGGCGGTAATCACCAGCGTGGCTGCTGCATCCTGAATACGATCGCGCAGGGCGCCGGCAGAGAAGCCACCAAACACCACCGAATGGATCGCTCCGATGCGGGCACACGCCTGCATGGACACCACGGCTTCGACGCTGTGCGGCATGTAGATGACCACGCGGTCACCCTTTTTCACGCCTTGTGCCTTGAGCGCATTGGCAAACTGGCACACCTGGGTGTGCAACTGGCGGTAGGTGACGTGTTTTGACGAACCGTCGTCTGCTTCGAAGATGATGGCGGTCTTGTCGCCACGGGCATCCAGATGCCGATCCAGACAGTTGTAAGAGATATTGAGCTCGCCGTCTTCAAACCATTTGAAGAACGGGGCGTTGGTCTCGTTCAGGACCTTGTTGAACGGTTTCTTCCAGGTCACCAGATCACGGGCCAGTTCAGCCCAGAAACCTTCGTAGTCATTGTTGGCTTTCTCGCACAGGGCGTTGTAGCCCTCCATGCCAGACACATTGGCCTTGACGCGGAAGTCTTCGGACGGTGGGAACAGCCGGTTTTCCTGGAGAACAGAATCGATAGTACTCATGAGGGTTCCTTTATTGCACGCCAACGTAGGTAATTTTGTGTATGCCGACTGTAAACGGCACATCGCAAGCAATCCAATCGTGTTTTCTGATGCGCTGAATCAGTTCCGCTGATAGTGCGATGCAGCATGAAAACGGCCCCGACACATCGCCTCAATGAATTTTGAGAATTTGATTCTTCAATCATTTGGCATATGACAAGCCATTGAATTTACGTAGTTATTGTTTGATCCAGTTGCTAGATTTCGCCGTTTTCAAGTAAATGAGGCGAGGGGGGCAACATGGCAAGCAAGGCATTGGGTGCCGAATTCCTGGGGACAGCCATTCTGGTGTTGTTTGGCTGTGGGTCCGCAGTCTTTGCGGGTGAATACATTGGTTACGCCGGGATTTCGCTGGCATTTGGCCTGGCGATTGTCACCGTGGCCTACGGTTTTGGTCATCTGTCTGGTGCGCATGTAAACCCGGCGGTGACGCTGGGCGCGTGGGTTGCTGGCCGCATGCCGCTGAACCGCGCACTGGGTTATATCACGGCACAGTGTCTGGGCGCGCTGGTCGGGGCAGGGGTGATCTATCTGATTGCCTCCGGTCTGGGCGCTCATGCCGGCCAGTACGGCCAGAACATGTTTGCGCCGGGCGCAGTGCAAGCCGCGCTGGTGTTCGAGTTTGTCGCCACCTTCATCTTTGTGCTGATGATCCTGGGTACCACTTCACGCGTGGATAACGGCCTGGTCGCCGGCCTTGCCATTGGCCTGACGCTGACGGCGATTCACCTGGTGGGTATTCCGCTGACCGGCACGTCGGTCAACCCGGCGCGCAGCTTTGGCCCGGCGTTGCTGGCCGGGGGCCAGGCGCTGGATCAATTGTGGCTGTTTGTGGCGGCACCGGCCGTGGCCGGCATTGCTGCCGGCCTGGTACACCGCAAGGTGCTGGGCCAGTCCTGAGCCCGTCTGGATGTGCTGAAATGGAAAACGCCCCGCAGTGCGGGGCGTTTTCGTTTCTTCTTCTTGTTTGCAGTGTCGTACCTTCTTTTGAGGTCTCGCTCTGTCCATCCATCCTGTTGTTACGGTGACAACGTCTTGTTAGTGCTTGGCGGCGCCTTCTGCCCCAACGCCCGTCATGGAGCGCACAAACTGGGCCGGGAAGGCAGCGTGCTCGCGCTGCGCTGCGGCGCTGGTATCCAGTTTGGACACCACGTAGATCACGAAGAACGCCAGCGGCATGGAGAAGATCGACGGGTTGTCATACGGGAAGATTGGTGCCGCATTGCCCAGAATCTTCACCCACACCGTCGGGCCGGTCACGATCATGCCCACAGCGCAGATCAGGCCGACCGAGCCGCCTGTGACGGCGCCACGGGTAGTCAGGCCACGCCAGAACATGGACGTGAACAGCACCGGGAAGTTGGCCGAAGCCGCAACCGAGAACGCCAGACCTACCATGAACGCCACGTTGGTCTTCTGGAAGGCAATGCCCAACAGGATGGCGATCACACCCAGGGTCAGCGTGGCGTACTTGGACACGCGGATTTCCTTGGCTTCATTGGCATGGCCACGGGCAAACACGTTGGCGTACAGATCATGCGATACCGCCGAGGCGCCCGACAGTGTCAGGCCGGAAACCACGGCCAGGATGGTGGCAAAGGCCACGGCCGAGATAAAGCCCTGGAACAGGTCGCCACCGACAGCATCAGCCAGGTGAATGGCCGGCATGTTGGCGCCCCCAATCAGTTGCGTCACGGCCTTGCCCTTTTCCATCACGGTAGTGGTGTACTCCGGCTTGCCCATGACCAGCATGATCGCGCCAAAGCCGATGATGAAGGTCAGGATGTAGAAGTAACCGATGAAACCCGTGGCAAAGAACACCGACTTGCGGGCTTCCTTGGCGTCTTTCACCGTGAAAAAGCGCATCAGGATGTGCGGCAGGCCAGCCGTACCAAACATCAGGCCCACGCCCAGTGAGATCGTCTCGATCGGCGCGCCGTTACCCGGTGCCATGATGGCGGCGGCTTTCGGGTGCACCTTGATCGCAGCAGCAAACAGGTTGTCCAGGCTAAAGCCGGCGGCAGAAAGCACCATGAACGCCATGAAGGTGGCACCAGCAAGCAACATGACCGCCTTGATGATCTGCACCCAGGTGGTTGCCAGCATGCCGCCGAAGGTGACGTACAGCACCATCAGCACGCCGACGATGACCACGGCGTAGGAATACGGCAGACCAAACAGCAACTGGATCAGCGCACCCGCGCCCACCATCTGGGCGATCAGGTACAGCGTGACCACCACCAGCGTACCCACGGCCGCAAAGGTGCGGATCGGGGTTTGCTGCAGACGGTAAGAAGCGACATCGGCAAAAGTGTACTTACCCAGGTTGCGCAAGCGCTCGGCTACCAGGAAGGTGATCAGCGGCCAGCCCACCAGGAAACCCAGCGAGTAGATCAGGCCATCGTAGCCCTTGGTGAACACCATGGCCGAAATGCCCAGAAACGACGCGGCAGACATGTAGTCGCCGGCAATCGCCAGGCCGTTTTGCAGGCCGGTAATACCGCCGCCAGCGGCATAGAAGTCTTTGGCGGAACGGGTGCGTCGCGAGGCCCAGTAAGTAATGCCCAGGGTAAACGCGACAAAAATGACAAACATGATGATGGCGTGCCAGTTGGTGGCACGCTGGGTGACCGGGCCTTCCAGCGCGCCGGCAGCCATGCTCTGCAGGCTGGTACCCAGGGTCAGCGCAGCCAGACCCAGGCGGTTGACGATACCTGTTTTCATCGACGTGCATCCTCGACAAGTTGTTGATTGAGCTGATCAAACTCATTGTTGGCGCGGCGTACGTAAATGCCGGTCAACACAAATGCCAGAACAATCAGCGCAAGGCCAAGCGGAATGCCCAGCGTCATGACCCCGCCTGCAGACACGGGGGCGCCCAGCACGGCAGGCTCAAAGGCAATCATCAGGATCAGCCCGAAATAGGCCACGAGGATTACCGCCGTCAACAACCAGCTCAAACTGCTTTTCTTCTGTACCAGTTCGTGGAACTTGGGATTGTCCTGGATTCTTTGAATCACCTGGTCATCCATGTTGCTCTCCTCTCATCAGTGCGGAACACCCTGCATTGGTGCACGGGCACGCTCTCCCGACGTGCTTGGTCCATGCGTACAAGGCCCACGGCTAATGTATGAGCAGCGCCAGGCATAAGCTAATTGCAAATTTTGATGTGCGAAATCAGGAATGCTTATGTTGCGTTGCACGAATCTTACGCAAAGTGGCGTAGTTGCTTGATTGCAACTACATGCCGCACAGCTTTGCGGCACCCGCCAGCGATCTGCGCAATAATCGGGCATATGGAAATCTATCAACTGCGTACATTTGTTGCGGTTGCACAGCAGGGCCACCTGACGCAGGCGGCCGAGCTGTTGCATCTTTCCCAACCAGCCGTCACCGCCCAGATCAAGGCGCTGGAAGAAGAACTGGGCATGTCGCTGTTTGAACGCTACCCCGGCGGCGTGCAACTGACTGAAGCCGGCAAGGCGTTCCTGCCCGATGCCGAGCACATCCTCTCGGTCTCCCGCGATATGCTGTACCGCGCCAAATCCATGTCGGCAGAGCCGCGCGGCAAGATCCGCATTGGTACGGTCGGCGTGCCGGCCCGCCTGCGCATCGGCCCATGGCTGGCTTTGCTGCGCCAGCGTTGCCCGCTGATTACCGTACAGACCACGCACGGCATCTCTGGCGTCATTCTTAACGACGTGCGTAAAAAGATTCTGGATGGCGGTTTTTATTTTGGCCGTAACCCGTTTCAGAACGTGAATACGGTGCAACTGGCTGAACTGGGTTTCTGCGTGGCCATGCCGCCCGCCATGGGGCATGAACACCATGAAGCAGACTGGAAAACCCTGGGCAAACTGCCCTGGCTGGGTTTGTCGCAATTCATGAGTCTGTGCGGCATTACCCAGGAATTGTGGCGCACCCACAATATCTCGCCCAAGCGGGTGGGGGAGTTTGACGACGAAGGCACGCTGGTCGAACTCGTCAAAGCTGGCTTGGGGATTTCCTTGCTGGCCGAGCGCACGGCGCGGCGCTTTGCCGCAGATGGCTCGATCGTTCTGTGGCGCGGTGGCGAGATTGCGATCTCAGCGCCGCTGCAGTTCCTGTATTCGGCAGAGCGCCAGAGCGACCCGATGATCGCGATGCTGCTTGATACCCTGCGCGAGGTCTGGATGCCGGAATAAGCCTGTTGCGCGGCTGGCCCGCCGCGCATGGGGCATCTCGGCGCGACAAATAAAAAACCCGCTCGATGAGCGGGTTTTTTATTTCCGGCACGGGACCAGGGAATCCGTTTGCCGTTGGAAAAGCCAACGACGAAGCTGAATTACTTCAGCTTGATTTCCTTGTAAATCACGTGCTTGCGAACAACCGGATCGTACTTCTTGATCTCGAGTTTTTCGGGAGTGGTGCGCTTGTTCTTGGTCGTGGTGTAGAAGTGACCGGTACCGGCGCTGGATTCGAGCTTGATTTTTTCACGCATGATCGTTTACCTGGTTACAGTTCGCCGCGGGCGCGCAGGTCAGCCAGGACGGCGTCGATGCCGTTCTTGTCGATGGTGCGCAGGGCAGCATTGGATACGCGCAGGCGCACCCAACGGTTTTCGCTTTCAACCCAGAAACGGCGAGATTGCAGGTTCGGGAGGAAACGACGCTTGGTTTTGTTGTTGGCGTGGGAAACATTGTTCCCGGTCATCGGACGCTTGCCGGTGACTTTGCAGACACGTGCCATGGTTAGGATTCCCTGACTTCTGGAAAAAACACGATTTATATCACGACTTGGTCTATTTGTTCAAGCCAAATCAGCGGGCGACATATTCTACACGCGACAGGGCTGTGCTGTGTAAACAAGCAGTTAAGTCTTGTCGGTCCCAGGCCAGAAGCGTTGCGGCTTTGGCCTGCGGCGCCCGGTTTCGTGATGTCGGACGCGTATGCTAAAGCGCAAAGGCGTATTTGGGAATAGTTGTGATGGGATGTGTGGTGGGCTGGTTAAATTTTTGTGACGAAATGACAAGCCTGTCCGTCTTTGATTCCGGAGTTGTTGTATGCATCCAGCCAGGGTAAAGCGTGAACGCGTGGTGCTGTTGACTGACCTGCCCAATATCGGGCCGGCCATGGCGGCGGATCTGCAGTTGCTGGGGATAAGCCGGCCTGAGCAGTTGTCTGGCCGTGATCCTTATGTGTTGTATGAGGCGCTTTGTGCCAGGACGGGGGAGCGGCATGATCCTTGTGTGATTGATGTGTTTATTTCGGCTGTGCGGTTTATGGAGGGCGGGGAGGCGCGGGTGTGGTGGGATTTTACTGCTGAACGGAAGGGGGCTTTGTTGGTGCCTGACGACACGGTGGTTTGATTGCCAGAGGGAAGTGGGAGGGTGGATTTGGAGGGGTGGCGATAATCCAACTTGGCTGGCTGTGGAAGCTTAACCTCTTGTTAGCGCCTGACGGCGCGGTGTTTTGATACCGGCGGTGGCCGGAGCACGTTACTTTTCTTTGCTTCGCCAAAGAAAAGTAACCAAAAGAAAGGCGACCCCTGCGACGGCGCCCCTTCGGGGTTCCCTGCGCTTCTCGCAAGGCGCGGCTGGCTGCGGGAACTCGCTTCGCTCAAACACCCCTCCGCCGAAACCCCGCGCCTTGCTGCGATGCTCGGCGCAGTCAAGGGGGCTCAACGTCAAAGGCAACGGCAACTTCGAAAATCAACGGCAAGTTCAAGAGCAACTTCAACAGCAACTTCAAAAGCAACTTCAAAAGCAACTTCAAAAGCAACTTCAAAAGCAACCCGACCCTGCAAACCGTCCGTTCGCAAGAATGGTGGGTTTAGCCCACCACCTCGTCATTCCTGCGAAGGCAGGAATCCAGGCCGCAGCCCAACGGGCTGCTTTCGGTGGTCTATCACGGCCGTCTTGTGGTGGTTCCGTGGTGCTTGCATGCATTGCAGCTGGATTCCGGCCAAGGGGGCCGCCGAGGTCCGGAATGACGAGTCAATGGGGTGCGGGTTGGATTTGCCGCTGCCACTGCCATGGGCAGGTATTGCTGTGGTTTGGGTTTTGCCGTTGTTGTTGCCGTTGTTGTTGCTGTTGTCGTTGTAGTTGCTTTTGACTTTCCTCCCCCATTAAAGCCAAGCGCCGATGGAGCGGAGGGAGACCTTAGGCTCCCGACCGACTGAGGGAAGCCCGGAGGGCCGCCAGGCTGGGGTCGCCTTTCTTTGCCTACTTTCTTTGGCGAAGCAAAGAAAGTAGGGTGGGCCCGGCACCCCGGGTATCAAATGCTTTTAAACCCGCGCCGAAGGCGCTAACAAAATGTCCAGGTTTTCAAGGCTCCGGCCCCCAAAGGCCACCTTCGGCGGCCAGACTGGATTCCTGCCTCCGCAGGAATGACGAAGCGGAGTGCAGCCTCTCAGCAAACCAGGCCCACCCCCGCGCCACCGCGCAAAAATAGTTTGCTGCCCACACCCCCCAAAAACAAAAAAGCGCCGGATTCCCCAGCGCTTCTCCGTGCTCCGAAAAGCAAAAACCTCATTCCCCCGCAGCCGGCGCCAGCACCGTCCGGTTGCCATTACTCTCCATGGCACTCACCAGCCCCGCATTCTCCATCTGCTCAATCAACCGGGCCGCCCGGTTGTAACCAATGCGCAGTTGTCGCTGCACAGACGAGATCGAAGCGCGGCGGCTTTTCAGGACAAACGATACCGCTTCGTCATACAGCGGGTCGCTTTCCTCGCCACCGGCCTCGGCCCACGGGGCGCCGCTGCTGCCGGCGGCGGCTTCGGCATCAAGGCCGCCGTTGAGGATGCCTTCGACGTAGTCCGGTTCGCCGGTGGTCTTGAGGTATTCGACCACGCGGTGGACTTCGTCATCGGCCACAAAGGCGCCGTGCACGCGTTGCGGGTAGCCGGTGCCGGGCGGCAGGAACAGCATGTCGCCCTGGCCCAGCAGGGCTTCGGCGCCCATCTGGTCCAGGATGGTCCGGCTGTCGATCTTGGACGAGACCTGGAACGCCACGCGCGTCGGGATGTTGGCCTTGATCAGGCCGGTGATCACGTCCACGCTGGGGCGCTGGGTAGCCAGGATCAAATGGATGCCGGCGGCGCGGGCTTTCTGGGCCAGGCGGGCGATCAGTTCTTCGATCTTCTTGCCCGCCACCATCATCAGGTCGGCAAATTCATCGACCACCACCACCACGAACGGCAGGTGCGTGAGCGGTTCGGGGTTGTCCGGGGTCAGGCTGAACGGGTTGCTGAGCGGCTTGCCGGCTTTCTCGGCTTCTTTCACTTTCTGGTTGAAGCCGGCCAGGTTACGCACGCCCATGGCGCTCATCAGGCGGTAGCGTTTTTCCATCTCCGCTACACACCAGTTGAGCGCGTTGGCGGCCAGTTTCATGTCGGTGACCACCGGGGCCAGCAGGTGCGGAATGCCGTCGTAGACGGAGAGTTCCAGCATCTTGGGGTCGACCATGATGAAGCGCACTTCGTCCGGCGTGGCCTTGTACAGCAAGGACAGGATCATGGCGTTCACGCCGACCGACTTGCCCGAACCCGTGGTGCCGGCCACCAGCATGTGCGGCGCTTTGGCGAGATCCGTGACGATGGGCTTGCCGGTGATGTCCTTGCCCAGTGCCATGGTCAGTCTGGAGCTTTGGGTATGGAATGCCTCGGAACTGAGGATCTCGCTCAGCCGGATCATCTGCCGCGTCGGGTTGGGTAGTTCCAGACCCATGCAGGTCTTGCCGGGAATGGTTTCCACCACGCGGATCGACACCAGACCCAGCGCGCGCGCCAGGTCTTTCATCAGGTTCACGATCTGCGAGCCCTTCACGCCGGTGGCTGGGTCGATCTCGTAACGGGTGATGACGGGGCCAGGGTAGGCGGCAATCACTTTGACTTCGACATTAAAGTCCGCCAGCTTGCGTTCGATCAGGCGGCTGGTGAATTCCAGTGTTTCGTGGCTGATGGTTTCCTGCGCGGCCACGGGCGGCGTCAGCAGGTTGAGCGCGGGCAGGGCGGCCTCGCCTGGCGGCAGGTCAGCAAATTCGAACAGCGAGGGCTGCACGGCTTTTTTCTGTTCTTGCGCGGCTTTCTTTTCCTCAGCCTTTGCTACGGCCTTGGCGACCGGGATTTCCATGACGGGTTCAGAAATCACCAGCGGCGGCGCTTCGTCTTTCTTTTTCTTCTCTACGCTGACGCGTTCTTCACGCGCAACAGAGGCTTGCCGGCCAATGCGGCGGTCTTGCGCGGCCTGCCAGGTATCGATGACCTTGAGGACGACCCATTCCACAATCGCCCCGATGCGTTCCATCAGGTCCAGCCAGGACAAGCCGGTAAACAGCGATACGCCCACGGCCCACAGTGCGGCGAGCGCGACGGTGGCACCGGTAAAACCCAGCACGTGATACAGCCAGCCGCCCAGCGCCAGGCCCAGCACGCCGCCGGGGGAGAGGGGCAGATTGAAGTGAATGGAGTGCAGCCGCAGCGCTTCCATGCTGCAGCTGGATAACAGGATGGCAAGGAAACCCACACAGGCCAGAAACACCACCGGGCGGGAGGATTCGCTCACCCGGTCCAGCCGGCGATAGCCCCACCAGATGGCCGCAAACAAAAATGCCACCCACCACCAGGCAGAAAAACCGAAGACCGAGAGCAGGATGTCAGACAGATATGCGCCAAACAGGCCGCCACGGTTGTGGACATCGGCGCGGGTGGCGCTGTGCGACCAGCCTGGGTCTGCCGCATGCCAGGTGGCCAGTGCCAGCACCAGATAAAGTACTGCCGCCACCAGCAGCAACCACCAGGATTCGCGCAGGACGTTGGCCAGTTGCGGAGGCAAGGCAGAGCGCGACGAGGCGTTAGAGACATTTTTCTTGCGAAAGAAAGCCATGTGACCAGGAGCTGGGGCCGGAATGTTTGGACTTGGGGATTATAACGACAAGCGGGCTGTGGCAGGCGTCGCCGGCCGCAAATCGTCGATATTGTGCCGGGCCACCGGTCAGGTGGCAGGCGGGTGTCGCACGGTTAAGACACCTGCCGCGTGGCGGCCCTGTTGTTACAGGTAGGCCGCCAGCTTGCTTTCCATCATGCGCGGGTTTTCACCGTTGGCAATGGTGATCAGGCCCTCGGTCAGCATTTCACGGCGGCGTACTTCGGTGCCGATATGAAACTTGAGCTTGTTGGCGATCGGCAGAAAGATCAGGTTGGCAGAGCCGACACCGTAAATAGTGGCCACAAACGCCACCGCGATACCGGCCCCCAGGCGCGAAGGGTCAGAGAGGTTTTCCATGACGTGGATCAACCCCAACACGGCGCCCAGAATGCCGATGGTGGGCGCATAACCGCCAGCGGCCTCCCAGATTTTGGCCGCTGCGCGCGCGTGCAATTCCCAGGCGTCGATATCCAGTTCCATGGCGTGGCGGATGGTTTCGGGCTCAGCGCCATCCACCAGCATTTGCAGGCCCCGTTTGACGAAGGGGTCTTTCTCGCTCATGGCGAACTGCTCCAGCCCCAGCAGGCCGGCGCGGCGGGCTTGCTGGCTCCAGGTGGTCAGCGTATTGAGAATGCGGCGGAAGTCGTGAGCGGGCGGCACAAACACCCATTTGACCATGCGCATGCCGGCGACAAAATCCACCACCCGGCTTTGCAGCATGACAGCGCCGGCGGTACCGCCGATCACGATCAGAAAAGCGGTGAATTGCAGCAAGGAGCCGATGTGGCCGCCTTCCAGCCACTGGCCAAGGGTAATGGCGATGAGGCCCAGCAAGAGGCCGATGACACTGATTTTATCCATGCGCCGGGAGGGTCATTGTTGTTCAGGTTATTTCGGCGGCAGCCGCGTTTTCTTTAATTCTTCAAGCAATTATTTGCAAGGTATTGCTGGCCCGTTCAGCGATGCAGCCAGTCTTTCAGCTGCGCCCGCAACCGGCCGATGGCCTGGCTGTGCAATTGCGATACGCGTGATTCAGTGACGCCCAGTACGGCGCCGATCTCTTTCAGGTTCAGCTCTTCATCGTAGTACAGCGCCATGACCAACTGTTCGCGTTCGGGCAATTTGTTGATGCCCTCGATCAACATGCTTCTGAAGCCGGCATCGGCAATCTGGTTGAACGGGTTGGCGGTGTGGTCTGCGGCAACCTGATCCAGATAGTTGTTGTGCTCGTCTTCGTCTTCAAAATCTTCGTAGTACACCAGTTGATGGCCACGGGCATCGGCCAGCATGCGCTGGTATTCGTCCAGCGGCAGCCCCATGGAACGGGCGATTTCGCTTTCTGACGGCGCGCGCCCCAACTGGTGTTCCAGCGTGGACAGCGCGTTTTCGATTTCGCGCATGTTGCGGCGGGTCTGGCGCGATGCCCAGTCGGCATTGCGCAACTCGTCCAGCATGGCACCACGAATCCGTTGCGAGGCAAAGGTCTCAAACTGCACGCCGGTGGAGGGATCAAAATTGCGTGCGGCCTCCATCAAGCCCATCAGGCCCACCTGGATCAGGTCTTCAACGTCCACACTGGCCGGCAGGCGCGACACCATGTGGTAAGCGATACGCTTGACCAGTGGCGCATGCCTGGTAACCCGATCGTCGTCTCCGGCGTTCTGGGTTTGTTTGTAAAGGTGCAAAGCGCGTTGTGCGGGCATTGGCAAGGCTGCGGATTACGGCAATATCAATATAACAAATCAGGTGCGGCCTGCGACGCCTGATACATGGTCGGGCCGCCCTTCGGGGCGCTGTTGCTACTTGATTGTCATATCAATCACGCGTGCTCGGCAACCCGCTTGTCAGCGTTTGGGCGTTTTACCAGGCGTTACCTTGAGCCAGCTCATCTTGCAGGCGCTGCAGCAAGGCCAGCCGGCTTGGGGCAATGGCGCCGTCGGCAACGGCCTGGCGCATGGCGCAGTCCGGCTCCTGGCGATGGCGGCAATTATGGAAACGGCACTGCCCCACAAACGGGCTCAGGTCCGGCATCAGGCCGGGCAGGGCTTCTTCCTTGATATGCGCCAGACCAAACGACTGCACCCCGGGGGAGTCAATCAGATCAGCGTGTTCATCAAGGTGATACAGCGTGGCGTGCGTGGTGGTGTGCTTGCCGCTATCGAGCGCGGTGGAGATATCGTTCACGCGTGCGCCGGCTTCGGGGATCAGCGCATTCAGCAGCGTTGATTTACCCATGCCGGACTGGCCGACCAGCACCGAGATATGGCCCTGCAGCCGCTCACGCAGCGGGCTGACGTCTTCCCGGGCAGACAGGGCCAGCAGCGGGTAGCCCAGTTTTTCGTAATAGGTGAGTGCCTCACGCGCGGCGGCCGCTTCAGGCAAGTCGCACTTGTTCAGCAAGATCAACGGCTTGATGTCTTGCGACTCTGCCGCAATCAGGGTGCGGCCGATCAGCTCATCCAGATAACTGGGCACTGGCGCGACCACGATCACAATCTGTGTGACGTTGGCGGCAATCAGCTTGGAGCGCCACTGGTCAGAGCGGTACAGCAACGATTGGCGCGGCTGCACTTTTTCAATGACGGCTTGTTCAGCATTCAGAATCTGGATATCCACCAGATCGCCGCAGGCAAAATCAGACTTCTTGCCGCGGGCGCTGGCAGACAGGCGCTGGCCGTCTGCGGTTTCGACGATGTAGACACGGCCATGGCTGGCGACAATGCGGGCGCTGTCAGTCATGCGCATCACGCCAGCCGTTTGAGCGCGGCAACACGCAGGCTGGCCGGCGGGTGGCTGTCGTAGTACACGCTATGCAGCGGGTCTGGCGTCAGGGTCGAAGCGTTATCGCGGTACAGCTTGACCAGGGCGTTGATCAGATCGCTGGCCGAGGCTTGTTCGGCGGCGTAGGCATCCGCTTCAAACTCGTGCTTGCGCGACAGCCACGAACCCAGCGGCGCAAACAGGAAGGTGAACACCGGCAACACCATGAAGAACAGCATCAGCGCTGTGGCCGTGGTCTGGGTCTGTACGCCCAGGCCCTGATAGAACCACGACACCTGCATCAACTGGCCCAGCAACCACAACAAGCCCAGCATCAACACAAAGGTAAAGCCGATGCGTTTGATGATGTGGCGGCGTTTGAAATGGCCCAGTTCGTGTGCCAGTACGGCTTCGATCTCGTCGCCATCCAGTTGTTTGAGCAGCGTGTCAAAAAACACGATGCGCTTGGATTTGCCCAGACCGGTGAAATACGCGTTGCCATGGCTGGAACGTTTGGAGCCATCCATCATGAAAATGCCACTGGCTACAAAGCCGCAGCGGGTGAGCAGCGCTTCGATGCGCAGGCGCAGGCTTTCATCGGGCAGCGGTTCAAATTTGTTGAACAAGGGCGCGATCCAGGTCGGGAACACCCACATCACAAACAGGCTGAACGCCATCCAGGTGATCCACACCCACAGCCACCAGTGCGCGCCCATTTGCTGCATCAGCCACAGGACAAAGGTCACCAGCGGCAAACCCAGCACGGCCGCAATGCCGGCGGTTTTAAGCAGATCGCCCCAGAAAATGCCCGGCGTGCTCTGGTTGAAACCGTACTTGGCCTCAATGCCAAAGGTGCTGTGCCAGGAGAACGGCAGGCTCAGCACGGTCTGGACAATCGCGACGAAGGCGATCATGGCCACGCCCGCGGCAATGCCCTGACCAAACCAGTGCTGTGCCGCCTGGGTTAACCATTCAATGCCACCGCCCAGGGTGAACGCCGCCAGCACCATGGCTTCGAACACGGTATGCACCATGCCGAAACGGGTTTTTTCAACGGTGTAATCTGCAGCGCGCTGGTGCGAGGTCAGCACAATGCTGCCGGCAAACGCGTCTGGCACGGCGTTGCGGTGCCGGCGGACATGATTGATCTGGCGCGCGGCCAGCCACAGTTGCAGCAGCACGCTGGCGGCCAGGGCAAACACGAAAAGGGCAGAAAACTGGGTGGATGTCATTCGGTCCAAAAATCACTGATGCGCCGCCTGGCGCGGGTTTGCAGGGCAAAAGGGTAGATGGCCAGTATGCCACATTTTGCCTGCATACCGCGCAGCCTCAAGGCGTTTTGGGCGTTGGCGAGGGCCGCACCACATGGCGTAATTTGCGCTGCCGCACGCTGCGCCAGCTACCCAGAATCAGCAGCAGGGCAAAGACCACCAGCACAATCGGCAGAACACGCGGCACCTTGGCCAGCAGCGGCGCTTCACCGCCTTTTCGCGAGGTGGCGACGTCCTCCGCCGTCACCTGCACGTTCTGGTTACCGAACTGCTTGAGCGTGTAATTGGCCAGCGCGGCGATGTCGGCATCAGACAGCGGGTTGACCATGCTGTCCGGGCCAAAGCCGGGCATGAAGGCGTGGCGTCCGTCCGGCAAGGGCCGATTCACGCCGTTGAGGATCACGGCGATCAGGTTGCTTGGGTTGGCATGGCCCAGCGCCGTATTGTTGGTCAGCGAGGGATAGGCGGTATCCGTGGTGCCCATGCCGCTGGGTTGATGGCAACTGGCGCAGTTGGCGCTGAAGAGTTCGGCCGCGCTGGTGGCATGGCTGTTTTGCGTCACGCCTGCAGTGCCCCGCAAGGTGGCGTCGTCATGGGCCGGTTCGCCCCAGGCATACGCGGGCCTGGTGTCCGCGGTATTGCGGATGGGGGCAATGGTCTTGAGGTAGGTGGCCATGGCTTGCAGGTCGGCATCGGTCAGGTGGCTCAGGCTGTCCGAGACCGCTTCTGCCATCGGCCCGGCGGCGGCCGCCTTGCCCGGAACATGGCCGGTTTTAAGGTATTGCACCAGTTCATCCTGAGTCCAGCCGCCGACGCCGCTGACCGGGTCGGAGGTGATATTGGGTGCATACCAGGCGCCCAGCTGGCCGCCGGCAAACGGCGCATCGGTACGTTCGGCCATCATCATGTTGCGTGGCGTATGGCAGGCGCTGCAGTGTTCCAGCGCCTCGACCAGATAGCGGCCGCGATTGTACTGGTCGCTCTTGTCCGCTTCTGGCTGGAACACCCGCGGGTCCAGGAACAGGCTGTTCCAGACCGCCATGGACAAGCGGATATTGAACGGAAACGGCAACCGCGTGCGATGAGGCTGGGTATCGACCGGTGCTACGCCGTGCATCAGGTAGGCGTACAGCGCCTCGACATCTTCGGGCTGCAATTTGGCATAGGCGGTATACGGCATGGCCGGATACAAATGCGCGCCATCTTTGCGAATACCGCGGCGCAGGGCGTTGTCGAAGTCCTGCAGCGTGTAATTGCCAATGCCGGCGGTGGCCGAAGGCGTGATGTTGGAGGAATAGATCGTGCCCAGCGGCGAGGCAATACCGTAGCCGCCGGCAAACGGTTTTCCGCCGCGCGGCACCGTGTGGCAGGCAATGCAATCGGCCGCGCGGGCCAGATATTCGCCGCGCTTGATCTGTTCAGAACTGATACCGGCCGCCTGTGCCAGTGCACTGGTCAACAGCAGGCCACACAGTGTGATCCGGCGCAGGGGGGCGATCAGACAAAGCGTCATGGCGGCCCCCTTAGCTGGCACCGTGCCCAAGCTGGCGCTTGAGCGTATCGGCAATGCGCAAGGACAGCGCCGCGATGGTCAGCGTGCAATTCACGCTGCCGGCAGACGCCATCACCCCGCTGGTGGCCAGATACAGGTTGGCATGATCATGCGCGCGGCAGTCGGTATCCACCACCGAGTCTTTCGGGTTGCTACCCATGATGACCGAGCCCATCAGGTGATTGTTGGGCGCGAATTCGTCATCAAACGTGACTTCGGTCCCGCCAAACAGCTGCGCGATCTTTGCGTAGGACTCATGCGTGTGTTCCGCACTGCGCTTGGTGTAGTCGCCAATCTTGTAGGTGATTTCCATGCGCGGCAGGCCCAGCGCGTCTTTCTGGTCTGACAAGACAAGGCGGTTGTCCGGATCAGGCAAGATGTCGTGAAAACTGTTGATGTTGACCGTGTGCGACGCCCGGTAGCGGATTTCCTCCTCCAGCTTTTTGCCGACCAGCCCCATGGAGAGCGCCTTGAGTGTGGCCTTGCGGGTTTGCGACTGGTTGTTCAGGTGCAGCTTCTTGCTGGCCCAGTCGCGGCGGAAATCACCATCACGATGATCGACAATCGAGGTCAGCTCCATCGGCCCGCGCCCCGGCCACAGCGGTTCATTGGCCAGAAAGGTCACGCCGGTGCCAGGGTGATCCATCAGATTGCGGCCGACCTGATCGGAACTGTTGGCCAGACCGTTGGCGAATTTGTCGGTGTGCGACATCAGCAGAATCTTGGAGGACTCCAGCGCATTGGCCGCCAGCACAAAGTATTTGCCGGTCACGCGGTGGCTGTTGCCCTCCGGGTCTTTGTAGAGCGCGGCGATGATGTTGTCGTGGGCGTCGATTTCCAGCCGGTACACCACCGCGTTGGTCAGCAAGCGGGTGCCGGCACGCTCGGCCTTGAGCACGTGGACAATCCCGCTGTACATGGCCGCGATCGGGCAGATAGGCATGCAGTTGTTGTTGCCGCAGCAGGTGGGGCGCTCGTCATACGGGCGGCTGTTGCGTGCAACGGGTTCAGACACCAGCCTGAACCCGTTGGCGTTCAGGACATCGGAAAAACGCTGGTCGTTCCAGGACAGCGGCAGGTGATCCATGGGGTAGTTCTGCTTGCGCGGCGAGCCCAGATCCGTGCCGTCGTTAGGTCCGGACACGCCCAGTTCCAGCTCGGCCTTGTAATACCAGGGCTCCAGATCGTCGTAACTGATCCCCCAGTCCCGCCCGACGCCGTAGACCTGTTTCATGTGAAAGTCGTTGGGCAGAAAGCGCCAACAGGACGCCGCCCAATGCCAGGTGGTGCCGCCGACCACGCGCAGATATTGCGAGGCATAGGCCTTGGCGTCCGGCCCTTTCAGGATCAGGTAGTCGTTATCGGGTTTGTATTCCGGATGTGGTGCATGTTTAGAGGCCGGGTAAGGCTGCTGGTTATCGTCCTTGCTGGCGCCATTGCGGTAGTTTTCGACAATGCGCCAGCGTTCCAGCCGTGGTCCGGCTTCCAGCATCAGCACTGTGGCGCCGGCACTGGCAAGGTCATGCGCCACCAGCGCGCCGGCCACGCCGGAACCAATCACGATGACATCTGCGGAATGATCATTTGCAGGCATAAACGGATTCCAGATCAGGCCAGAGGCGGCTTGGCCGACCAGTACAGCGGCGCGGCCTGACAATAAGACGGGGGCATGGTGGCATCCTTGGTGAGATCAAACATCAAGGCATCCGCATAGGTAATGACCAGCGCTTGCGGGCCTTCGCCCACCACGCCGGAATACCACGCTGCAATGATCGTGCGGGCGGTTTTGGCCAGTTCTGGCTTGTTGGCATCCAGCGCCGCCAGCAATTCCTCGGCGCTGGTCAGACTGTTGGTCTGCGCTTCACCGGCGATCTCCTGAATCTGGCTATCCAGCTGGCCATTGCTGACGCCCAGTGCCGAATAAAACCGGTGAGCGATGGTGGCATCCAGTTGTGGCCGGCCGGTGAGCAGTTGCGACAACTGCAAAAACGCCGCGTCACGGGCCGGCGTATCGGCCAGCACCGTCTGCACCAGCCGCCCCGATAGCGCCAGCGAACCCAGCAACAGGCCAGACGCGATCAGCACGCGGCGGCGGCCTGCGCTGGCGGGTTGATCTGGCAAGATTGCGTGTGGATCACTCATGGCTGGGCGCTCCAGGCGGCCGGATGGGAAGAATGCAGGCGCAGCACTGCCTATTGAGTTTCGGCAGGCAAACCGCGCCCGGCAAGGTCAACTGTGCGCCAAATCGTGCAGGAATCGTCTGACGCCCGTCTCGGGGGCTAGTCTGGCCGGATCGCAATACGGCCGCTGCCGGCACCCGCCAGCGCCAGGTAACCCCCGGTGATGGCGATGTTTTTCCAGAAATGAATGAACTGGTTGCCGTGCTGGGCGGCGTCCGCGACATCCCAGAAGTTGTGAAAGAACAGCGCCGTGGCCACGGTATAGATGGCAAACACCCAGGCCAGCAAGCGCGTCTGCCAGCCCAGGATCAGCAAGATTGCCAGCGGCAATTCAACCAGGATGGCAATCACAATGCCCACTTGTGGCAAGGGCAGATTGTGCGACGCCGCGTATTGCACCGCGCCGTCAAACGCCGTCACTTTGGACAAACCGCTCAGCAGATAAAGCAGGGCCAGCAGGATACGCGCAGCCAAAAGGCTGATATCCCGATTCGGTAAAGGGGCAGGCATGATGGGCTCCCGGTAAGGGCGGGCCTTGTCCGCATCAGATCGGGCTGTCCCGCCATTTCTTTCTTGCCGAGCGCCATGCCAATGTCAAGCCAGCCGCGGTGCAGTCAGGGGATGCGCTATAATCTGCGCATTCTGAATCAGGCAAGCAAGGAAAGCGCAATGGCACAAGACCAGAACAATCTGCTCTGGCTGGACATGGAAATGACCGGTCTGGACCCGGATAACGACCGCATCATTGAACTTGCCATCGTCGTTACCGACAGCCAGTTGAACATCATTGCCGAAAGCCCGTCCTGGGCCGTGCATCAGCCCGACAGCGTGCTGGACGCCATGGACGACTGGAACAAAGGCACGCATGGCCGTTCCGGCCTGATCGACCGCATCAAGGCCTCGACCCTGAGCGTGGCCGATGTCGAACGCGAAGCACTGGCCTTCGTGCAAGAGTACGTCCCGCAGCGCACCTCGCCCATGTGCGGCAACTCCATCTGCCAGGACCGCCGCTTCATGGCCCGCGGCATGCCGCAACTGGAAGAATGGTTCCACTACCGCAACCTGGACGTCTCTACGCTCAAGGAACTGTGCAAACGCTGGCAACCCGAGATCGCCCGCCAGTTCAAGAAACAAGGCAAGCACACCGCTCTGGCCGACATTCACGAGTCGATTGAAGAACTCAAGTTCTACCGCGAACACTTCTTGCGCGTGCCCGCCACGCCGCTGATTGTGGATTGATGGTGTGAACTGACTGGCCCGCGAATGCGGGCCTGTGTTTTTGGTAGATCGGGATGTGCGACTGGCGTTGAAGCTGCTGTTGGGGTTGAAGTTGTTTTTGAAGTGAGTCCCCTTCGGCAGTGCTGTTGGGCGCTAACAGCGGTTCGGGTTTACTGGTCCAGGCACACAGTGCAGCTTGATTCCCGCCAGGGGCCGCCCAGGTCGGCAATGACGAAGTGATGGACAAGCGCTTTCATCCATGCAAATTGCGCATGGCTCCACCCACATGACGAAGTAAACCGACTCACCTCTACATATTGAAAAAATGCCGCAAGACGCCACTTACCCCACTTACGTCCTGGCCGAAGAACTCGGCCACCTGCTGCTGGCCCACGGTCAGACTGTCACCACCGCAGAATCCTGCACCGGTGGCCTGATCGCCGGTGCGATCACGGATGTGCCCGGTTCCAGCAACTGGTTCGAGCGTGGTTTTGTCACCTACGCCAATATCGCCAAGGTCGACATGCTGGGCGTGCCGCCCATGTTCCTGGAAACCGTCGGCGCAGTCAGCGAGCCCGTGGTTGCCGCCATGGCGCAAGGCGCGGCAGACGCTGCCCGGGCGCAGTGGGCGGTGGCGGTGTCCGGTGTGGCGGGGCCGGGTGGCGGGTCGGCAGAAAAGCCGGTCGGCACGGTCTGGTTTGCCTGGGCCACGCCCATGGGGATAGAAACAGAACGCAGGATTTTCAGCGGTGATCGCCACGCCGTGCGCGCCGCCACTGTGCAGCACGCATTGCGCAAACTCATCGCATTCATCAAGGATAATCAATGACCACGGTTGTGGTAGTCCGTAAAGGAAACCAGGTCGCCATTGCGGCGGATAGTCAGTCCACCTTTGGCGAAACCCGCCTTGGTGCGGGGCTGGATGCACAATGGAACAAGATTTTTGAAGCACACGGCGGGTATTTTGCGATCTCGGGCAGTGCCGCGCATGACCTTGTCTTGCAGGCCGCGCTCAAGAAACCCAAAAAACTGGACTTCAGCAGCCGTCCGGCCATTTTTGAGAGCTTTCGCAAACTGCACGTTAAACTGAAAGACGACTTCTTCCTCAAGACCGAAGAAGAAGACAACGACCCGTATGAATCGAGCCAGATGACTGTTTTGCTGGCCAATCCGCATGGCATTTACGGCATTTTCAGCCTGCGCGAGGTCTACGAATACAGTCGTTTCTGGGCCATCGGCAGCGGCGCGGATTATGCGCTGGGTGCCATCCATGCACATTACGACAACCCGAAAATGGACGCGACGGAACTGGCGCGGATCGGCGTTGAAGCCGGTTGCGCGTTTGATGTGAATTCGTCGCTGCCCATGACCAGCTATACCATCGAGCTCGCCAAAGCCTGACCGGCCAGCGCGTTTGACCCCGGAATCAGCCAGCAAAGGCAATCAGGAATACACCATGCAAGACATTCTGGAACGATTTGTATTTGAAGAAGCGCCCGTGCGTGGCGAAGTCGTGCAATTGCACGACACCGTGCACGAGGTCATGAGCCGCCACAACTACCCGCCGGTGCTGCAAAAGCGCATTGGCGAACTGATGGCCGCCGCCGCGCTGTTGTCGGCCACGCTCAAGTTTGAAGGCACCATGATCATGCAGCTGCACGGCTCCGGCCCGGTGAAGCTGATTGTGGTCGAATGCACCAGCGACATGACCCTGCGTGCCACCGCCCGCTGGGATGGCGATATCCCGGACGCCGAACTGGGCGATTTGCTGGGCAAGGGCCGCTTCATCATCACGCTGGACCCGGACGAAGGCGAGACCTATCAGGGCATCGTGGCCTATGAATCGGGCCAGAGCGTTGCCCAGATCATCGAACACTACATGCAGCACTCCGAGCAACTGGAAACCCGCATGTGGCTGACCAGCCAGAACGGCGGCGCCGCCGGCTTGCTGGTGCAGAAAATGCCCGCCGGCAAAGGCGATGCCGATGCGTGGGACCGCGTGCAGAAACTGGCCGAAACCATCACCGACGACGAGCTGCTGGGCCTGGCCCCGCGTGACGTGCTCTACCGCCTGTTCCACCAGGAAATCGTCCGCGTGTTCGACCCGCAAACCCCGCGCTTTTCTTGCACGTGCTCGCGCGAGCGCGTTGGCGGCATGCTCAAGATGGTCGGCCGCGAAGAAGTGGAAAGCGTGATCCAGGAACGCAAGAAGGTCGACGTGACCTGCGAATTCTGTGGCAAAGAGTACGAGTTCGACGCCGTCGACGTCGCCCAGCTCTTTACCGGCGCAGCCGCAGTGCCGCCCGGCCCGCAAGTACATTGACCGGTTGCCGGTCAGCCATAAAAAAAGGCGCCAGCAGGCGCCTTTTTTGTTGTCCACCGCGCCCGATATGCCACAGCGGCGCTACAAGATTTCCCGCATCTTCTGCCAATTGCCGGCACTTCAGCCACAATGACAACAGCTTATGCATTGGTGATTCAGCGCGCGATCTGCGGCTGATGTCACGCAAGTTCATGAAATAAATACGTTTTTGTAGGGTCGGGGTTTGCCCGGCTTTTTGGCAAACCGGATTTCGATTTCAGGAGTAAAGCATGCAAGCTCGCTGGTTTCTGGCAGGTGTGGTGCTGGCTGCAACGGCCGGCCAGGCGTTCTGTGACGATGACGTCATCCGCCTTGGCAACCTCAAGTTCGCCCATTACGGCGCGATCTCTTACATGAAAGAACTGGCCCCCAAATGCGGGATCAAGATTGAAGAGCGCATGTTTGCCAAGGGGCTGGATATCATGCCGGCCATTGTGGCGGGCGATATCGATGTGGCGGCCAGCGCTGCGGATGCGGCCATTGCCGGGCGCGCGGGCGGGGCGCCGATCTTTGCCGTGGCGGGGTTTGCCAAGGGCGGCGCGCGCATTGTGGTCGCTGCCGGTTCGCCCATCAAGAAAGTGGCCGACATGAAGGGCAAGAAGATCGGCGTGGCGCGTGGCGGGGCGCAGGAACTCTTGCTGCTGGCTGAACTGGCCAAAGCCGGGCTGACCTGGTCTGACCAGCCGGGCAAGGACGTGCAGATTGTCTATCTGCCGTTTGCCGATCTGAACCAGGCGCTGATGCAAAAGCAGATCGACGCCATGGCGCAATCTGAACCGCAGGCCTCGCAAGCCATCAACAAGGGCTTTGGTACCGAATTGCTCAAGCCGTACGACACGCCCATGGGCGAGCCGATCCGAACCCTGGTGATGACGGAAAAGCTCTACAACAACAAGCCACTGGCCGCCAAATTCATGAAGTGTTTTGTGCAATCCACCCGCGCGTTCATGGATGACCCCAAGCTGGCGCAGAACTATGTGGTCAACAACATGTTCAAGGGCCAGATCACGCCCGATGATTACAAAGACGCCATCGAAAACTCGCCGTTTGCCTATGAGTTGACGGTGGAGCATATCCAGACCACGACGGATTTCATGGTCAAGTATGGGGTAGGGCGCATGGCCAAACCGCCGGTGGCCAAAGACTGGGTGAAGCTTGATCTGCTGGATCAGGCCAAAAAATCGCTCAACGTGAAGTGAGGCGCTGTGGCTGATTCCCGTCTCAAAGCCGCCTTGCGCGGGCTGTGGGTGCCGCTGACGTTGCTGATCCTCTGGCAACTGGCCTCTACCCTTAAATGGATCAACCCGCAGGTGTTGCCTTCGCCCGTGCAGGTGGTGGTGCGCTGGTGGGCGTACCTGACCCCGGCTGATCCGTACGACCCCGCAAGTGGCAGCAAACTGGCGTGGCTGTTTTCTGGCGAACTGATCCGTGACGCCATTGGCAGCCTGACCCGCGTGGTCTCCGGCTTTGCCATCGGCACGGTGCTGGCGCTGCCGTTGGGATTGGCGATGGGTGCCAGTACGCGGGTGAACGACTGGTTCAACCCGCTGATTCAGCTGATCCGGCCCATTCCGCCGATTGCGTTTATTCCGTTGTCGATCCTGTGGTTTGGCCTGGGTAACCCGCCCGCCATTTTCCTGATTGCGCTGGGCGCGTTTTTTCCGGTGCTGATGAACACCATCGCCGGCGTGCAGCATGTTGATCTCATTTACCTGCGCGCTGCGCGCAATCTGGGCGCGGACCGTTTCACGCTGTTCACCCGCGTGATCATGCCCGCCGCTACGCCATATATTTTGTCCGGCGCGCGCATTGGCATGGGCACGGCGTTTATTGTGGTGATCGTGGCGGAGATGATTGCCGTGAACAACGGCCTGGGGTTCCGCATTCTGGAAGCGCGGGAGTATTTCTGGTCCGACAAAATCATTGCCGGCATGCTCAGCATTGGCCTGATCGGGCTGGCGATTGATCTGATCATGGCGCGGATCAACAACCATTTGCTGCGCTGGCATCGTGGCCTGGAGCGGGATCGTGGCTGAAGCGCAAATCCGGATTGAACACGCCAGTAAAGTGTTCGCTTCTGCGGGGGGCGATGTCGAAGCCCTGCGCGATATCAATATCGATATCCCGGCTGGCCAGTTTGTCTGTTTGCTGGGGCCGTCCGGCTGCGGCAAATCCACGCTGCTCAACGCCGTGGCCGGGTTCTCTCTGGCCAGTGCCGGGCAAGTGCTGGTGGCAGGTAAACCGGTGACCGATACCGGCCCTGATCGTGGCATGGTGTTTCAGGAATACGCGCTGTTCCCCTGGATGACCGTGGCCCAGAACATCGGCTTTGGTTTGCAGATCCGCAAAACGCCTGCCGCCGCGCTCAAACAAACCGTAGACCGGCTGCTGGAAACACTGCGGCTGACCGAATTCAAAGACCGCTTCCCCAAGGATTTGTCTGGCGGCATGCGCCAGCGCGTGGCCATTGCGCGGATTCTGGCGCTTGATTCCCCCATCATGCTGATGGATGAACCCTTTGGCGCGCTCGATGCGCTCACCCGCCGCAGCTTGCAGGATGAACTGCTGAAGATTCAGGCGTCGCTGAAAAAGACGGTGCTGTTTGTCACGCACAGCATTGAAGAATCCATCTATCTGGCCGACCGCATCATTGCGCTGTCTTACCGGCCGGGGACGGTGAAGCTGGATATCGCCGTTGATTTACCCCGCCCGCGTGACGCCAGTTCGGCTGAGTTTAATGCGCTCAAACGGCAGTTGGCCGATGTGGTGATGCATGAGCAGGAACGGCACCAGGAGGCAGAGGTGCGTGGGTTGACGGTGGATTGAAAAGAGGGGGCGCGGCAAGTCAATGCCATTGCTCAAACTGATTGGCATGATGTTGTGCTGGATGTTTGCCTTGTTTATTGCACCGATCAGTTGGCTCTACTTCTATTTATCTGCCCTGGGCGTATCAAAACCCGCTCCCCGGCAACGCCAGATGCACCTCTTCCGCCGTCGTATTCTCCCGCCCCAACACCGCATTGCGGTGCGGAAACCGTCCAAATTCTTCGATCACTGCATGGTGCTTCACGGCGTAATCGTAATAGTTTTCCATCTCAGGGTTACCCTTGAACTGCGCCATCAGTGATACGCACCGATGTTGATGCGCCAGGTCTTCCGAGTGTTCCAGCGGCAGGTAAAAGAACACGCGCTGCACCGGGGCAACTTGCTGATCCCAGCCATGTTCCAGCGCCACATTGGCCCAGTGGCGGGCGCGTTCGTCCTGGGCAAATGCCTGCGCGGAACCGCGGAACAGATTGCGGGAAAACTGATCCAGCAGGATCACAAGGGCCAGCGCGCCTTGCGCATCTTTGCCCCAGCCATCCAGCTTGCCCTTGGCGGCGTCGTGCAGCGCCCCTTCAAAGTGGCGGCGGATCACGTGATCAAAGGCCTCGTCTTTCTCAAACCATACTTTGCGCGGCTGGTTGAAGTCCGGGTCGTCCGGGCAGCCAAACCAGAATGCCAGCACGGTATCTGGCGTGACTTTGTGCGGGCGGCGGCCAGATTTAACCTTGCCTTCCGGGCTGGCGCGGTGGATGAGCGGGGTATCGGACATGATCATTGCATGCAAAGGGAATGTTTCAGGATAACGCGTTGCCATGCAGTGCGCCAAACCACGCCACAGCGCCGGGCGCCAGGCTTGACCCGGCCCGCCTGAGCGGGCAGACTGCCCGCCATGATTTTGATTACGAAACCCGCATTCACACATTGGTGGCGCTCCATTTAGGAGCAGCGCGGTTTCGTCTGTAAAACCCGGATGCTCTCAGCTGGCACACCGGGTTTTTTTATGCGCGGCGTGCCGGCGCAGCACCTGGCAACCGGCAACTGAATTGAGGTTATGTCATGTCTACCAATACCGTCACGTCCAGCGACATCATCCTGACCGGTGACCGCACCACCGGCCCGCTGCACCTGGGCCACTTTGTCGGCTCTTTGCGCAACCGCGTCATGCTGCAAGACGTTTGCAAACAGTATCTGCTGCTGGCCGATACCCAGGCGCTGACCGACAACATGGGCAATTACACCAAGGTCAGCGACAACGTCCTGCAAGTGGCGCTGGATTACCTGGCCGTGGGTATTGATCCTGCCAAGAGCACGATCTTTATCCAGAGCCTGGTGCCGGAACTGCCGGAACTGTTCTCTTACTATCTGAACCTGGTGACGGTCTCGCGGCTGGAACGCAACCCGACCATCAAGGATGAAATCAAGCTGCGCGGCTTTGAGCGCGATATTCCGGCCGGTTTCATGACCTACCCGGTGGCGCAGGCGGCCGATATCAGCGCGTTCAAGGCGACCGTGGTGCCAGTCGGTGCGGATCAGATCCCGATGATCGAGCAAACCAACGAAGTGGTGCGCAAGTTCAACGCCAGCGTGAACCAGGAAATCCTGGTCGAATGCCGCGCTCTGGTGCCGGAAAACGGCGCGCGCCTGCCAGGCATTGATGGCAAGGCCAAGATGTCCAAGTCTTTGGGCAACTCGCTGACGCTGGGCGCATCAAGCGACGACATCACCAAAGCCGTGAAGATGATGTACACCGATCCCAACCACCTGCGCGTGGCCGACCCCGGCCAGGTGGAAGGCAACGTGGTGTTCACCTATCTGGACGTGTTTGATACGGATATCGAAAAGGTGGCTGAGCTAAAAGCGCACTACCAGCGCGGCGGCTTGGGCGACAGCGTGATCAAGCGTTATCTGGAAGAAAAACTGCAAGCGCTGCTGGCCCCGATCCGCGCGCGCCGCGAAGAACTGGCCGCGCATCCGGATCAGGTCATGGCGATCCTGAAAGCCGGCACCGAGAAAGCCCGCGAGCAGACGGCGAAGACGCTTGATGAAGTCAAACGCGCCATGGGCATTGTGTACTTCTGATCGTGCCATGCCAGACAAAGGCGGCTGCGGCCGCCTTTTTTTATCCACTGCCGGCGCGAACAGGCTGTGTAAAACCGCTAAAATCGCTTTTTTCCTGAAAGAGTAAGCCGCCATGCCGGTCTGTGATGTTGTTGTTGTAGGTGCCGGTGCGGCAGGCATGATGTGCGCGGCCACAGCAGGCCAGCGTGGCCGCAAGGTGGTGTTGATCGACCACGCCACCAAACTGGCAGAGAAAATCCGTATTTCTGGCGGTGGCCGCTGCAATTTCACCAATCTGGATGCCCGGCCGGAGTGTTATCTCTCGGATAACCCGCATTACGTCAAATCTGCGCTGGCGCGTTACTCGCAGCACGACTTCATCAAGCTGGTACAAAAACACGGCCTCGGGTTTCATGAAAAAACCCTGGGCCAGTTGTTCTGTGACGATGGCTCGCAAGCCATCATCGACATGCTCAAGGCCGAGGTGGATGACGGCGGCGCGACCTGGCGCATGGGTACGGCGGTGCTGGCAGTACGCCAGGTGGAAGGCGGGTTTGAGGTAGAGACCGCCGCAGAGACCTGGCAGTGCCAGTCTTTGGTGGTGGCCAGTGGCGGGTTGTCGATCCCGCAAATCGGCGCTACGGCGTGGGGCTACGAGCTGGCAAAACAGTTTGGCCTGAACATGTTGCCTACAACGGCGGCGCTGGTGCCGCTGACCTTCCAGCCGCAGGACTTGTGGACAGAACTGGCCGGCGTGGCGATTGATGACGTGGAAGTGCGCAGTGGCAAGGGCAAGTTCCGCGAGGCCATCTTGCTGACGCACCGCGGGGTGTCGGGTCCGGCCATTTTGCAGATTTCATCGTATTGGCAGCCGGGCCAGCCGATCACCATCAACCTCTTGCCGGATGTTGATATGGCCGAATGGCTGGCATCGGCCAGCCGCGATGCGTACCTGCTGACCATCCTCTCGGAAAAACTCCCGCGCAGCTTTGCCCAGGCCTTTATCAGCCGCTGGGGCCAGAACCTGCCACTCAAGCAATACAGCCCCAAACAACTGGCCAGCCTGACGCCGGCATTGCAGCAATGGCAGATCGTGCCGTCCGGCACGGTGGGTTACAAAAAGGCCGAGGTCACGCGGGGCGGGGTGGATACGCGCGGTCTGGACTCCAAAACCATGATGGCCAAAAGCGTGCCGGGCCTGTACTTCATTGGGGAGGTGGTGGATGTCACGGGCTGGCTGGGGGGCTATAACTTCCAGTGGGCATGGTCATCCGGCTATGCCGCAGGGAGTGCGGCCTGAGGCTTTACCCATAAAAAACGGCGCCCTCTGGCGCCGTTTTTTGTTGCGGGCCACGCCCGGTCAACGCATCCGCATACGGCTCATGATGCCGTCCCTGATGACAAACTGGTGGAACAGCGCCGCCAGAATATGCAGGCCGACGATGTAATACACGGCGTTGCCGACCCATTCATGGAATTCTTTGACCGGCTCGCGCAGATCCGGGTTGGCAGCAAAGAGGTGCGGCAGGGCCGTGCCGAAGAACATCACGTCGCGCCCACCGGCTTGCACAAAGTAGATACCGGCCAGCGGCAGGGCAAACATGATCAGGTACATCAGCAAGTACATGAGTTTGGCGGCGGCCGTCTGCCAGATCGGGCCGGGCAATTCACGCGGGGCAGGGCGGGTGATACGGACCAGCACCCGCAAACAGGCCAGCAGCAGCACGAGCACCCCAGCAGTCATGTGGATCATGGTGATCACGGGGCGGGATGGATCAGTTTTGGGCACGAATCCACGGTATTCAATGGCGGCCAGCGCCACCACAAACAGCAAAAACATCAACCAGTGCAGCAGCACCAGCGAAGGTGCGTAGCGGTTTGCTTGCATGAACCCGATTCCCCCGTTTGAACCGTCAAAAGCCGCCATGATGCCAGGGCGGACTTAATCCGCACTTAACACAAATCAAAAGCGCCCCGGTGTGACGGGGCGCAATTGAATTCGCGGCAAAGCCTGGTGCGCTGCGCTTAACGCAGGCCCAGTACGTCCTGCATGTCAAACAAGCCCGTCTTCTTGTCTTGCAAGAAGCGCGCAGCGCGCAAAGAACCCGCCGAATAGATCAGGCGGCTGGAGGCCTTGTGGCTGACTTCCACGCGCTCGCCCATGCCGGCGAAGATCACCGTATGGTCGCCCACCACATCGCCACCACGCAGCGTGGCAAACCCGATGGTCGAGGGCGCGCGCTCGCCAGTGATGCCTTCGCGGTCATACACGGCCACATCCTTGAGCTGGCGGCCTTGTGCTTCGGCCACCACTTCGCCCATGCGCAGGGCAGTGCCGGAGGGTGCATCCACCTTCATGCGGTGATGCATTTCCAGGATTTCGATGTCGTAACCGGTCGCCAGCGATCTGGCGGCGATTTCCAGCAGCTTGAACACAAGGTTGACGCCCACGCTCATGTTCTGCGCGTACACCACACCGATCTCGCCCGCGGCGGCCTGGATGGCGGCTTTGTCTGTCTCGCTCATGCCGGTGGTGCCGATCACGATATTCACACCATGCTTGCGGCAGACTTCAAGGTGCGCCAGCGTGCCCTCAGGGCGGGTGAAGTCGATCAGTACGTCGGCGCGGGCCAGCGTGCTGATGTCATCGGTAATGAGCACGCCGCTTTCCTTGCCCAGGAACGCAGTGGCATCCAGCCCCAGCGCAGGGCTGCCGGCGCGGTCCAGCGCAACGGCAAGTTCACAATCATCGGCGCCGGCAACGGCCTCGATCAGCATGCGGCCCATACGGCCGCTGCTGCCGGCAATGGCAATTTTCAAAGACATAATCGATATTCCGTCAGGTCAAACCGGCAGGGCGTTAGTTGCTGGCCGGGGCCGAAGCCGTCGGCGTGGCCGATGCGGCGGCAGCGGAGGCGACCGGATCATCCAGCGACGGCGCGCTGGCGGTGTTGTCTGCGCCCAGCTTGATCAGCTTGTTGGCCGGCAGGACATCGCCGCCCCAGCTCTTGAGTTTGTCGCTTTCAAACACCACGTGGAAAGTATGTTTTTCCCGCAGCGAACCGCCCTTGGCGTCGGTGTAGATGTAATCCCAGCGATCCGAATGGAACGGGTCGGTCAGGAGCGGGGTGCCCAGCACAAAGCGGACCTGGCTACGGGTCATGCCTTCTTTCAGCTGGAGAACCTGGTCCTGGGTGACTTCATTGCCTTGCGGAATGGCCAGTTTGTACGGGGTAAGAACGTTGGCGACATTGCAGCCGGCAAGGACGGAAACGGCGGCAATGGCCAGAAAAAATGATTTGATATGCATGCGTCTGGGCTGTTTCACAACGTGGGTCGGTTGGAGCGTAGGGTGCAAACGCTATATCATAACCTGTTCTTGCGGCTTGCCGCAGCCACGTGGGTACAAGTTGTCGACACAACTTGTGAACCTGGGTGGAATACCATCTACAACCATGACGGGGTAAGCAATGAGTTCTGCTGCTGATCTGAAAGAAATGGGCCTGAAGGCCACCGGTCCCCGCCTGCGCATCCTGAATCTGTTCGAGAACAGCGAACAGCGTCACATGACTGCGGAAGATGTGTACCGGCTTTTGCTGGCCGAAAATATCGATATTGGTCTGGCGACGGTGTATCGCGTACTGACCCAGTTTGAGCAGGCCGGTATTCTGGTCCGACATCATTTTGAAACCGGTAAGGCCGTGTTTGAAATGAACCAGGGCGGCCATCACGACCATCTGGTCTGCATGAAGTGCGGCAAGGTGGAAGAGTTTTGCGATCCAGAGATCGAAAAACGCCAGGATGCCATTGCCGCCAAGCACGGTTTTGAAATCCAGGACCATGAAATGTACCTGTACGGTTTGTGTGCAAACTGCCGTATCAAGTAACGCGTCATTGCCGCACGGCGGGAGGCAGCGGTGATTGCATGGCTGGATGACAGCAACCGGTTTCCACCCTTGCAGCACGCCATGGTGGAGCCCAACGGGCTGCTGGCTGCCGGCGGCGATCTGACTCCCCAGCGCCTGCTGGCGGCATATCATCAGGGCATTTTCCCCTGGTATATGCCGGGCGAGCCCATCTTGTGGTGGAGCCCCAACCCGCGCATGGTGCTTATGCCGCCAGATCTGCATGTGCCGGGCTCGCTGGCCAAAACCCTGCGCAACAAACCCTATCGCGTGACCTTTGATCTGGTGTTTGACGAAGTGATCAACGGTTGCGCCTCGCCCCGTCGCGGCGAAAACCTGACCTGGATCAGCCAGGAAATCCGCGATGGCTACGGCGCCTTGTACCGCCTGGGCTACGCCCACAGCGCCGAATGCTGGATGGATGATGAACTGGTCGGCGGCTTGTACGGCGTGGCCATTGGCAACATGTTCTATGGCGAATCCATGTTTGCGCGGCGGCCGGATGCCTCCAAACTGGCATTTGTGCATCTGGTCAGGTATTTGCACCAACATGGGTTTGGCATGATCGATTGCCAGATGCATACTGAACACTTGGCAAGATTTGGTGCAAATGAAATCGACCGGGACCAGTTTGCCCGCAAGCTGGCCGAACTCGTGATTGCACCCAGGGCGCCGGCACACTGGCAATACGATTTTCACAATCCGGGAAGCTGATATGAACCCGCGTGGACACACGCTGCAACTTCAGTTTTACGCGACGACGTCTTACCCCTGCAGTTATCTGCCCGAGCGCATGGCCCGCTCGCAAGTGGCCGTGCCCTCCGAGTTGATCGACGCGCGTACCTATAGCCAGCTGGTGCTGCATGGCTTTCGGCGCAGCGGGCAGTTTGTCTATCGCCCGCATTGTGACCATTGTCAGGCCTGTGTCCCCGTGCGTATTCCGGTGGCGGATTTTGTCGCAGACCGCTCGCAACGGCGTGCGCAAAAGCAGCACGGCAATCTGCGCACGCGCTTGCTGGGGCTGGAGTACTCTGAAGCCCATTTCCAGTTGTACCAGCGTTACCAGTTGATCCGTCATGCTGGCGGCGGCATGGATCAGGACAATCGCGAGCAGTACGAGAACTTCATCCTCAAGAGCAACGTGGCCAGTTTTCTGGCCGAGTTCCGCGACGACACCGGCGTGCGCATGGTCAGCCTGATCGACCAGCTTGATGACGGGCTCTCGTCGGTCTACACCTTTTATGATCCGGACATGACCGGTGCCAGCTACGGCGTGTTCAACATTCTGTGGCAGGTGGGCCTGGCTAAACAGCTGGGGCTGCCGTATCTGTATCTGGGTTACTGGATTGAAGACTGCCGCAAGATGGCCTACAAGACGCGCTATCAGCCTATGGAAGGGTTGGTGAATGGCGAGTGGCAGCGCTTGCCGGCGGCGCCGGCCCCCGCGCCCGGTGGCAACAAGGTGATTCCGCTGCATCAGAAATAACCGTTCAGATCACTGCGCCGGACGCGCATGAAAAAAGCCGGATCCATGATCCGGCTTTTTTGTGGGTCAACGGGCGCCTCAGTTGGCCAGACCGTTGTGACGCAGCAAGGCATCGGTTTGCGGTGCCCGGCCGCGGAAGGCGATGAACGACTCCAGCGCCGGCCGGCTACCGCCGCGGGCGAGGATTTCCTTGCGGAATCGCGCGCCGGTCTGCGGGTTGAGCACGCCGCTTTCTTCAAATGCGGCATAGGCGTCGGCCGACAACACTTCCGCCCACTTGTAGCTGTAATACCCGGCCGCATAACCGCCAGCAAAGATATGGCTGAAGCTGTTGGGGAAACGGTGGTAATCCGGCACGCGCGGCGCGTCGAACTCTTCAAGCAACTGGAAATAACGCTGCAGTGCGCGCGGGCCGGTGGCGTCTACGTGCAGTTCCATATCGAACACGCTGAACACGATCTGGCGGATCATGGCCGAGCCCGACATGAAGTTGCGCGCCGCCAGCATTTTGTCGAACAGTGCGCGCGGCAACGGTTCGCCCGTTTGCACGTGGCGGGTCAGTTGCGGCAGCAGTTGCCATTCCCAGCAGAAGTTTTCCATGAACTGGCTGGGCAACTCGACGGCATCCCACTCCACACCGTTAATGCCAGAGACATCACGCTCGTCCACTTCAGTCAGCAGGTGATGCAGCGCGTGACCGGTTTCGTGGAAGAGGGTGATCACGTCGTCATGTGGCAACAGCGCCGGCTTGCCGTCGACACCCTGGGCAAAGTTGCAGATGATCAAGGCCACCGGCGTTTGCACGTCGCCATCGGGCAGCTTGTGACGGCTGCGGACTTCGTTCATCCACGCGCCGCCTTGCTTGCCTTCGCGCGCGTACATGTCCATGTACAGGCCGCCGACCAGGCTGCCATCCTTGTTGCGCAGTTCAAAATAACGCACGTCCGGATGCCAGACCGGCGCTTGGGCCGGCACAAACTGCAGGCCATAGAGGGTTTCCACCAGATGGAACAGACCGTTGATGACGGTGGGCTCGGTGAAATACTGTTTCACGTCCTGTTCAGAGAACGCATAGCGCGCCTCGCGCAGCTTTTCGGACACATAGGTTTGATCCCATGGCTCCAGCGTCTTGATCCCCAGCTCATCCTGGGCAAAACGCAGCAACTCGGCCCGGTCGGCCTGCATGTACGGCTTGGCGCGGTGGCCCAAGTCACGCAGGAAACCCAGCACTTCGGCCGGCGTATTGGCCATTTTGGTTTCCAGCGATTCCTGGCCATAACTGGCAAAACCCAGCAGCGCTGCCCCTTCCTGCCGCAGGGTGTGGATGCGGTCAATCAGCGGGGTGTTGTTCCATTCATTTTTGCCAAACTCTGCCGCACGCGTGGCGTAGGCATGGTAAAGCTGTTCACGCAGCTTGCGGCTGGTGGCGTATTGCATGACCGGGAAATAGCTCGGCATTTTCAGCGTGAGCTTGTAGCCGGTTTTGCCATCGGCTTGCGCCTGGGCGCGGGCGGCGGCCAGGTTGTCTTGCGGCAGGCCATCAAGCTCGCTGAGGTCTTCGATATACAGCGCAAAGTCATCCGTGGCATCAAGCACGTTTTGCGAGAAGCGCGTGGTCAGTTCAGACAACTCTTCCGCGATTTCCTTGAAACGCTGCTTTTGCGCGGCCGGCAGTTCAGCACCCGACAGACGGAAACCGCGCAGGGCGTGATCGATCACCACCCGGCGCGCCGGCTCAAAGCCGGCATAAGCCGGGCTGGCGGCAATGGCTTTGTAGTGCGCGTACAGGGCCTCGTTCTGGCCCAGTTCGGTAAAGAAATTGGAGATCCGCGGGATATTGCTGTTGTACGCTTCGCGCAGTTCCGGCGTGTTGACCACGCTTTCAAGGTGGCCAACGGTGCCCCAGGCACGGCCAAGGTCTTCCAGCACTTCGTCCAGCGGCAGGACAAAGCTCTCCCAGGTGGGGTTTTGCAGCTTCTCGGCATGGGCCACGGCAGCGGCGGCCGCTTCAAGCAACTGGTCAAGCGCGGGGGAGACATGTTCCGGGCGGATGTCGCTATAACGCGGCAGGCCGGAAAAATCGAGCAAAGGATTGGCTTGGGTCATATAGGACTCGTTTAATATGGTGCGGCAACCGGTCCGGCCGGTTCCACAGGGTTACGGGCCCGCGTCAGGCAAGTGCCCGGCGAAACCATCTATGGCCTTCATCTGTCTAGATGTACGCGTCGTTCATCATTATCAAGTGAGAAATGCATGGCTGTTGAAACTTTTGAGCATCACCACCCCGTGATACCGGCAACAGCCTGGGTTCACGCCTCGGCCCAGGTGATCGGCGAAACCACCTTGGGGCAGGATGTCTCGATCTGGCCGGGCGCCGTGGTGCGGGGCGATGTGAACTTCATCCGCATTGGCGACGACAGCAATATCCAGGATTGCAGCGTATTGCACACCACCCACCGCCGCCCGGAAGACCCGAACGGTGCCCCGCTGATCATTGGCGAGCGCGTCACGGTCGGCCACGGCGTGATGCTGCACGGCTGCACCATTGGCAACGAATGTCTGATCGGCATGGGCAGCATCGTGCTGGACCGCGTGGTGATCCAGGATCACGTCATGATGGGCGCGGGTTCACTGGTGCCACCGGGCAAGGTGCTGGAATCCGGCTACCTCTACGTCGGCCGCCCCGCGCAAAAAGTGCGCGCGCTGACGCAAGCGGAGATCGCCCACTTTGCGTATTCGGCACAGCACTATGTAAAGCTGATGAAGAAGTACCGCGAACGCGATGCGATGGTGGCACGCGATACGGATCACGGTTAACCGTGCTGCCGCAAAACAAAAAAGGGCCGTGAAGGCCCTTTTTTGTTGTTGGCGATGCCGGATCAGCTCTTGGGCAATTGCAGCCACAGGAAATTCACGTGCGGAATGCTGGTCAGCACTTGCAGGGCGCGCACATAGACGGGCTTGGCGCTGCTGCCAGTATTGATCAGGTCAATCGTGGCCAGACCACTGAATTGCTGGCCAAGCGGCAGCGTGCAGTTGAGCGACTGGGTGGCAGTGAACGTGACCTTGAACAGATTCTTTTTGGTGGACGGTTGGAACTGCAGCAGGCTGCCGCTGACGTTACAACGGCCGGCTTCGGTGGTCGAGCCCGAGAAATTGCCACTGGCATCAACGGTGACGCCGTTTGTCAACGAGCCCCAGGTGCCGGTTGCATCCGCCTGCGTGACAGCCAGCGCGTTGGCAATCGAGTACGTATCAAAAGTCAGGTCAGCGCTGGTCGGATCAGTAAACGAGCTTTGGGCCACAAATGTGCCCGTGTCGTTGAAAGTGCCATCTGTCTGGCCGATGGCGCGTTCACCGGAGGCAGCCCACGTGCTGCCAGAGAACGTCAGCGTGCCCTGGTTGTAAGTGTCGGTGGCGCTGGAAAAGCCGAACATTTCGCCATCCGGGGCGATCAACACCAGATTCTTGGACGCGTTTTTCGGATCTGCCACCGAGGCGGAATTCGTCCAGTAGCCTTCAATACCGTTACCCACGGCGGCAGTTGAACCGGCCTGCGGGTTTTGAATGGTCGGGACGGGGGTCGGGGCCGGTGTGGGCGCAGGTGTCGGGGTCGGTGTAGCCACCGGAGCCGAAGTAGACGTGCTGTCACCACCACCGCCACCACATGCGGCCAGAGCCAGTGACAATGCGACTGCGCTGAATGCAAAAACCTGTTTCATAACGAAAAATTCCCTGAGATCGACTGAGTTTTAGATGTGTGGCGCCGAGTATAAGGAATTTCTGATTAATCAATCCAAGTTTGAAGTAAGTATTTATCCAACGGTGCTTGTAAGTATTTGACGTGCGGAATGGACCGCTGCGTGATCCAGCCCATGAACAGGTGGTATGAAAACCTGGACAGGCTCGATGGCAGAGGTGAAAACAGAAGAGTATGTTAATTAATTGATTTTTATTGATTATTTTTAATGTCAGCACACCGTATCTGGAACGCCCCGCACCTCTCCCGCACAAAGTGGTGTTATCCCTGCAGGCATAAACCAGCGCTGAAAATACGTCGGAATGTGTCAGTCCTGCGTATTTCATTTGACGTAATCAATAAATCAAACAATGTTGTATGTATTTGAATTTAATGAAATTCTTATGAATTGACTGCATGCCGACGAACGGCAGTGGTTTGTATCTTGATGTATCCAGTTGGCAACACTTCTGCCCACCGCGCTCACTGACCCCCTTTGTCTTTACGCAATTTTTATATCCCGCCCCCCAGGCTTTACCCGGCCTTTATCTCTTCTTTCTCACAATTCACGGTGTCCAAAAGCCCGCAATCAGTCGGGCATTCCATTCAAGGAGAACGTCATGGACGTCGTGTATCTGCTGCTGATCGCCGCCTTTTGTGCGGCGATTCAGGGGCTGGTGGTTTTCTGCAGGCATCTGGAGGCGCGCAAATGAACTGGCTATATCTGATGGCGGCGGCCGTGTTCGTGCTGCTGCTGGTGTATCTGGTCTATGCGCTGTTTAACGCGGAGGACGTGGCATGAACTCGTCGATCGTGTTCCAGACGGCCATGTACCTGGTGGTGCTGTTTGCGCTGGCGTGGCCGTTGAGCCGCTTGCTGGCGACGGCGCTGGATGGTTCTCTTTCAAATCGTTTTGCCTTTCTGGGCAAATCAGAACGCGCTTTGTGCAAGCTCATGGGCATCAACGCGGATGAAGACATGCCGTGGTGGCGCTATGCGCTGGCGCTGCTGGTGTTTCATCTGATTGGCGCGGTGTTTGTGTATGCCCAGCAGCGTTTGCAGGGCAGCTTGCCGCTGAACCCGGCCAATATGGGCGCGGTCAGCCCGGATTCGTCGTTCAATACGTCGATTTCGTTTCTGACTAATACCAACTGGCAGGGCTATGCCGGTGAATCGACCATGAGTTATTTCACGCAGATGCTGTCGCTGGCTGCGCATAACTTCATGTCTGCTGCTACCGGTCTGGCGGTTGCCGTGGCGCTGATCCGCGGGTTTGTGCGCCGCAAGGCTTCTGGCGTGGGGAATGCCTGGCTGGATCTGTATCGCGCCACCGTTTACATCCTGTTGCCGTTGTCGCTGGTCGTGGCCGTGTTCCTGGTGGGGCAGGGCGTGATCCAGAATTTTGATGGCTACAAGGATGTAAAACTCACCGAAACCGTCACTTATCAAGTGCCGAAAACCGGTGCAGATGGCCAGCCGGTCAAAGACGCCAAAGGCAATCCGGTGATGGTCGACAGCAAGACCAGCACGCAAACCTTGCCCATGGGCCCGGTGGCCTCGCAAGAAGCCATCAAGATGCTGGGGACCAACGGCGGCGGTTTTTTCAACGCCAACTCGGCGCATCCGTATGAGAACCCGACGCCGGTGTCCAACTTTGTGCAGATGCTGAGCATCTTTTTGATCCCGGCGGCACTGGTGTTCATGTTTGGTCGCTGGGTGGGGGATGCGCGTCAGGGGCTGACGGTGCTGGGTGCCATGACGCTGTTGTTTGTGGCGATGGTGGGCGTGGAGTACTGGGCGGAAATCCAGGCCAATCCCATCCTTACCCATCTGGGCATGTCTGGCGCCGCCGGCAATATGGAAGGCAAGGAGACGCGCTTTGGCATCGTGGCTTCCGCCTTGTTTACCGTGATCACCACGGCGGCCTCGTGCGGGGCGGTGAACACCATGCATGACTCGCTGATGCCGCTGGGTGGCCTGGTGCCGATGTGGCTGATCAAGCTGGGCGAAGTGGTGTTTGGCGGCGTGGGCGCGGGCCTGTACGGCATGCTGATTTACGCCGTTCTGGCCGTGTTCCTCTCTGGCCTGATGATTGGCCGCACGCCGGAATACCTGGGCAAGAAGATCGAAGCGTTCGAGATGAAGATGGTTGCCATCGCCATCCTGGCCACGCCGTGCCTGATCCTGGGCGGCACCGCGCTCTCTGTGATGCTGGATGTTGGCAAAGCCGGCATGGCCAACCCCGGCGCGCATGGCTTTTCTGAAGTGCTGTACGCCTTTGCTTCTGCGGCCAACAACAATGGTTCGGCCTTTGCCGGCCTGTCTGCCAACACGCCGTTCTACAACACCCTGCTGGGCATTGCCATGTGGTTTGGTCGCTTCACCGTGATCATTCCGGTGCTGGCCATTGCCGGCAAGCTGGCCAGCAAACCGCGCCTGGCGCAGACCTCCGGCACCTTGCCGACGCATGGTCCGCTGTTTGTGATGCTGCTGGTGGGCACGGTGGTGATTGTGGGCGCGCTGACGTATATCCCGGCGCTGGCGCTGGGCCCGGTGATCGAGCACTTGCAGTTGTTTGCGCACTAAGCCGGTCACTTTCGGAGAACCAAGATGAGTAAAGCTGGATTGTCATTATTTGATCGCAAGCTCGCCGTACCGGCGATCTTCGAATCGTTCCGCAAGCTCTCGCCGGTGGTGCAATGGCGCAACCCGGTGATGTTTGTGGTGTGGGTGGGCAGCGTGGTCACCACGGTGCTCGGGTTTCATGCGCTGGGCGGGCATGGTGAAGCACCGGCCGCGTTCATTCTGGCGGTCGCGGCGTGGCTGTGGTTTACCGTGCTGTTTGCCAACTTTGCCGAAGCCCTGGCCGAAGGCCGCGGCAAGGCGCAGGCCGATGCCCTGCGTGCCACCCGCAAGAATGGCGTGGCCAAAAAGCTGGCCAGTGCCTCGCGCAATGCCAAAGTGCAGATTCTGGATTCCAACTCGCTGCGCAAAGACGATTACGTGCTGATCGAGGCCGGCGATATCGTCCCCGCCGATGGTGAAGTGCTGGAAGGCGTCGCCTCGGTGGATGAATCGGCCATCACTGGCGAATCTGCGCCGGTAATCCGTGAATCCGGCGGTGATTTCTCTGCCGTGACCGGCGGCACCCGTGTGTTGTCTGACTGGCTGGTGGTGCGCGTGACGGCCAACCCGGGCGAGGCTTTCCTGGATCGCATGATCGCCATGGTGGAAGGCGCCAAGCGCAAGAAAACGCCGAACGAAGTGGCGCTGACCATCTTGCTGGTGTCGCTCACGCTGACCTTCCTGGTGGTGTGTGCCTCGCTGTTGCCGTTCTCCATTTACAGCGTGGGCGCGGCCGGGGCGGGCTCGCCGGTCAGTATTACTGTGCTGATTGCGCTGCTGGTGTGTCTGATCCCGACCACCATTGGCGGTCTGTTGTCGGCCATTGGCGTGGCGGGTATGAGCCGCATGATGCAGGCCAACGTCATTGCGACCTCCGGCCGTGCCGTCGAAGCCGCGGGCGACGTGGACGTATTGTTGCTGGATAAAACCGGCACGATCACGCTGGGCAACCGTCAGGCCGCTGCGTTTATCCCCGCGCCGGGCGTGAGCGAGCAAGACCTGGCCGACGTGGCGCAACTGGCGTCGCTGGCCGACGAAACGCCGGAAGGTCGTTCTATCGTCGTGCTGGCCAAAGAACGTTTCAATCTGCGTGGCCGGGAGCTGCAAGACGCGCTGTTCATCCCGTTCACCGCGCAGACGCGCATGTCGGGCGTGGATCTGGGTGTGCAGACCGCGCTCAAGCCGCAAGCTGGCGATGTCGTGGTCGCCAGCCCGGCTGCACGGCAAATCCGCAAGGGTTCGGCCGATGCCATCCGCAAGTATATGCAGCAGATCGGCGGGGATTTTCCCAAAGCCGTGGGCGAGGCGGTGGACGACGTCGCCCGCCGTGGCGCCACGCCGCTGGTGGTGGCTGATGGCAAAAAAGTGCTGGGCGTGGTTGAACTCAAGGACATCGTCAAAGGTGGCATCAAGGAGCGCTTTGCCGAGCTGCGCCAGATGGGCATCAAGACGGTGATGATCACCGGCGATAACCGCCTGACCGCCGCCGCGATTGCCGCTGAGGCCGGCGTCGATGACTTTCTGGCAGAGGCCAGACCGGAAGACAAACTGGCGCTGATCCGCGAGCACCAGGCCGCCGGCCGCCTTGTGGCCATGACCGGCGACGGCACCAACGACGCCCCGGCACTGGCGCAGGCCGATGTGGCCGTGGCGATGAACTCCGGCACGCAAGCCGCCAAAGAGGCCGGCAACATGGTCGATCTGGATAGCAACCCGACCAAGCTGATCGAGATTGTCGAGATCGGCAAACAGATGCTGATGACGCGCGGTTCGCTGACGACGTTCAGCGTGGCCAACGATGTGGCCAAGTATTTCGCCATCATCCCGGCCGCGTTTGCCGTGACTTATCCGCAACTGAAGGCGCTGGACGTCATGCATCTGAACAGCCCGGCCTCCGCGATCATGTCGGCAGTGATTTTCAACGCGCTGATCATTGTCGCGCTGATCCCGCTGGCGCTTAAAGGCGTGAAATACCGCGCGCTGGGTGCGGGCCCGCTGCTGCGCCGCAATCTGCTGGTGTACGGCCTGGGCGGCATTCTGGTGCCCTTTGCCGGGATCAAGCTGATCGACATGCTGCTGGGCGCTGCAGGCTGGGTTTAACCCTGAGCCGTTCACAACACTCTGCCGGCTTCATTTAACGAGCCTCACCAGCACCATCGCACCGGGATTTGTGAACGGTGCTTGCAGAAAAAATCATTCACGGCCAGCGGCCCGCGCTGCTGGCCGGCAAGGAGAAAACATCATGAGCACGACCCATCATCCCGGCCTGATCCGGCCCGCGTTATCACTGTTTGTTTTGCTGACCATCGTGACCGGCCTGGCTTATCCGCTGGCTGTCACCGGCATTGGCAAAGCGCTGTTCCCGCGGCAGGCCGCAGGTAGTCTGATCGAGAAAGACGGTCAACCGGTGGCCTCCAGCCTGATCGGCCAGAGCTTCAGCGGCCCGACCTATTTCTGGAGCCGGCCGTCTGCCACCGGCCCGCAACCGGACAACGGCCTGGCATCGGGTGGCAGCAATCTGGGCCCAACCAACCCGGCGCTGAAAGACGCAGTAAAAGGGCGGATTGACCTGATCCGCTCCGCCCAGCCGGACCAGACCGGCCCGGTGCCGGCCGATCTGGTGACCACGTCGGCCAGCGGGCTGGACCCGCATATCTCGCCGGCAGCGGCGGCTTACCAGGTTCACCGCGTGGCCAAAGCGCGGGGCTTGAGCGATGAGCAAGTGCGCTTGCTGGTGGCGGCCAATACCGAGGGGCCGCAGTGGGGGCTGTTCGGGGAGGCGGTGGTGAATGTGGTGCGGTTGAATCTGGCGCTGGATGGGGCGGGGAGGGGGTTGGGGTTGGGGTTGGGGTTGGGGTTGGGGTTGGGGTTGGGGTTGGGGTTGGGGTGATTTTGGGTTTGCGGGGCTGCCACTGACTCGTCATTCCTGCGCAGGCAGGAATCCAGTCTGGTGCCTGGATGGCTCGCTGTTGTGGCCAGAGTCTTTGAGTAGGGTGGATTCGGAGCGGGAGCGACAATCCACCATTGCGGTGTGAGTGTTAGCGCCTGACGGCGCGGGTGTTTTGGGTGTCGGGGGTTGCCCGACGGCAAGGCACTTTCTTTTGGGTCGCCAAAAGAAAGTGCCCAAAGAAAAGGCGACCCCTGCGACAGCGCTCGCTGCGCGAGTTCCCTGTGCTTCTCGCAAGGCGCGGCTGGCTCGCTTGTTCGGCCTGCGGCCTACCGCTTCGCCTTGATCGCCGCGCCTTGCTGCGATGCTCGGCGCAGTCAAAGGGGGGGCAACGTCAAAGGCAACAGCAACTGCAACCCCGAAAAGCAACGGCAACGGCACTGGTACTGGCAACGGCCGGTTCCGGTCGCGCGACCATACCCAGTTCAACCCGCACCTCACCGATTCGTCATTCCGGTGAAGGCCGGAATCCAGTGGCGATGCATGCACGCTACTCAGGGTGAATCCGGCGCGCTGCGACAATCCACCCTGCGGCATAGATTCAAATACGGCTTTCAGCGCTCAGACAGTAAACAAAAGCACGCAATCGTTCCCATGCTTCACCGGATGACATCTCCAGGCGCTACCATACTCTCATGACCGATCCATCCCGCCCCGATCCAGACCAGTTGCTGGCCGAACTGAAGGCCGATGAAGCCGATGCCCATCGTGGCCGGCTGAAGATTTTTTTTGGCGCCAATGCCGGTGTCGGCAAAACGTGGGCGATGCTGGCGCAGGCGCATGCCCGCCAGCGGGAAGGCGTAGAGGTGCTGGTCGGGCTGGTAGAAACGCATCAGCGTGAAGAAACAGCCGCCATGCTCAGCGGCCTGACGGTGTTGCCGCGCAGGGACATTGATTACCGCGACAAACAACTCACCGAGTTCGATCTGGATGGCGCGCTGGCGCGCAAGCCGCAGCTGATCCTGGTGGATGAACTGGCGCACAGCAACGTGGCCGGCAGCCGCCACCCCAAGCGCTGGCAGGATATTGAAGAACTGCTGGCGGCGGGGATTGATGTCTACACCACGGTCAATGTGCAGCATCTGGAAAGCCTGAATGATGTGGTGGGCGGGATCACCGGCGTGCGCGTGCGCGAGACGGTGCCTGACCGGGTGTTTGATGCGGCCGATGACATCACGCTGGTTGATTTGCCGCCGGACGAACTGCTCAAGCGCCTGCAGGAAGGCAAGGTCTACTTGCCGGGAAATATCGCCCGCGCCAAAGAGTCCTTTTTCCGCAAGGGTAACCTGATTGCGCTGCGTGAATTGGCCATGCGGCGTGCGGCAGAACGTGTTGATGCTGAACTGCGGCGCGATCAGCCGGCTCGCAGCAAACCAGGTGAAACGCTGCTGGCAGCGATCGCCCCGGGCCCGGCGGGGGAGACGCTGGTGCGGCATACGGCGCGGCTGGCAGGGCGGCTCAAGGTGGACTGGCGCGCGGTGACGGTGGAAACCCCGGCGTTGTTGCGCAGCCGGAATCGGCTGGCCAGCGCCCGGCGCAATCTGGAGCTGGCCGAAAGCCTGGGCGCGCGCACGGCCTTGTTGCCTGGCCCGCATGTGGCGCAGACGCTGGCTGATTATGCGGCGGATCACGATCTGGGTACGGTCATCATCGGCAAGCCGCCGCGCCGCTTCAATCTGATTGAAAGCCAGGCGGCCAGACTGGCCCGGCTGGCACCCAACCTGACTGTGCAGATTGTCGGCGTCTCGGCCGCCCCGGCCGAGCGGCTGGACCCGTGGAGCATCATCGGCCAGCGCTGGCAAGGCGCGGCGTGGGCGCTGATTGGCTGCGGCATCACCACCATTCTGGCAGCGCGGCTGACGCAGATTTTCGACCTGGCCAACGTCATCATGCTGTACCTGTTGTCGGTGCTGCTGGTGTCGGTGCGCTTTGGCCGGGTGGCGGGGGCGTTGTCGTCCTTGCTGTCGGTGGCGGCGTTCGACTTCTTTTTTGTGCCGCCGCGCATGTCGTTTACGGTGGCCGATACGCAGTATCTGCTCACCTTCGGCATCATGCTCACGGTGGCGCTGACGCTCAGCCAGCTCTCGGCCCGGCTGCGCTTCCAGGCGCAGATTGCATCAAGGCGAGAGCGGCGCACGGCGGCCTTGTATGAGTTGTCTGAAGCGCTCTCTGGCGCGTTGATGAAAGAACAGGTGGTCGAGATCGCGCTGGCGCACCTGGCGCCGCGGTTCAAGACCGACATCGGGCTGGCGCTGCCTGATCTGGATGAACACCTGCATCAGGAAGGCGGCATGGCGCTGGATCTGGCCGTGGCCGACTGGGTGTACCGTCATGGCGAAGAAGCCGGGCAGGGCACGGGCACGCTGGCGGCGGCCAAGGCGTTTTACCTGCCACTGACCGCGCCCATGCGTGTGCGCGGTGTGCTGGCGCTGACGCCCAAGGGCGACTGGCTGGCAGACCGCGAAGAAAAGCGCTTCTTGCAAACCTGCGCCGCGCAGATCGGCCTGGCGCTGGAACGCGTGCACTTTGTCGAAGTGGCCCAGAACGCGCTGGTGTCCATGGAAGGCGAGCGCCTGCGCAACCACTTGCTGTCTGCGATCTCGCACGATTTGCGCACACCGATAACCGTACTGCTGGGGCTGGCCAGTACCTTGTCTGAAAGCCCTTACGCCGCACCGCCCGCGCGGGAGATCGCCCATCAACTGGTCGGTGAAATCCGCCGCATGAATGATCTGGTCAACAACCTGCTGGACATGGCACGCCTGCAAGCGGGCGAGGTGCATTTGCGGCGCGACTGGCAAGCGGTGGAAGAAGTCGTCGGCAGCGCCTTGCGCGCGCTGGAATTGCGGCTGACGCGGCATCCGGTGGCGCTGGATATCCCGATCGACCTGCCGCTGGTGGAGTTTGACGCGGTGTTGATGGAGCGCGTGCTGGTCAACCTGATCGACAACGCCATCAAATACACGCCCGCCGGTACGCCGGTGACCATTGCTGCCCGCGCCCTGCCGCAGTCGTTGCAGATCAGCGTGGCGGATACCGGCCCGGGCATCCCCAAGGGCCAGGAAGAAACCATTTTCAACAAGTTCACGCGTGGCCAGAATGAATCGGCTACCACGGGCGTGGGCTTGGGGCTGGCCTTGTGCCGGGCCATCGTCGCCGCGCATGGTGGTACGATCAGCGCCGGCAATAGCCCGCAAGGGGGCGCGCTGTTCACTGTCAGCCTGCCGCGCAAGGCGCCGCCTGCCATGCCTGATCCGGAACACCCTGAACTGTTTTCATCGCCAGACGCACCATGAACGCCCAGAAACCTGTCCTTGTCATCATTGAAGATGAACCGCAAATTGCCCGCTTTGTGGCCATGACCGCAGAAAGCGCCGGCATGCAGACCTGGCACGCCACCACGGCTCGCCAGGGTCTGGTTGAAGCGGGCACGCGCCAGCCTGATTTGCTGATCCTGGACCTGGGCCTGCCTGATGGCGACGGGCTGGACCTGATCCGCGAAATCCGCGCATTCAGCGAAGTGCCGATTCTGGTGCTGTCTGCCCGCAGTCAGGAAACCGACAAAGTGGCCGCGCTGGATGCCGGCGCGGATGATTATCTGACCAAGCCGTTTGGCGTGAATGAGTTGCTGGCGCGCCTGCGCGTGCTGCTGCGCCGCCATGCCAAAGACACGCCGGGTGAAGGCCAGGTGACGCTGGGGGACGTAGAGATTGATCTGGTCGCCCGCACGGTGAACAAAGCTGGCGCCGCTGTGCATCTGACGCCGATCGAATACCGCCTGCTGGCAACGATGATCCGCCATGCGGGCAAGGTGATTACCCATCGGCAGCTATTGCTGGAGGTGTGGGGGCCGGCGTATGTGGAGCACAGTCATTACCTGCGGATTTATATGGGGCATTTGCGGCAGAAGCTGGAGGATGAGCCGGCGCAGCCGAGGCATTTGCTGACGGAATCGGGGGTGGGGTATCGGTTGTTGTTGCAGAACGGGTGAGGGCTGTTTTATTGGCGGAGTAGGGTGGATTCGGAGCGTAGCGACAATCCACCTGTGGCTGATTGCAAAACCTTTAACCGCTGTTGGCGCCTTGCGGCGCGGGTGTTTTGATACCGGCGGTGGCCGGAGCACGTTACTTTTCTTTGCTTCGCCAAAGAAAAGTAACCAAAAGAAAGGCGACCCCGGCGACTGCGCCCTTCGGGTTCCCTGTGCTTCTCGCGAAGTCCGGCTGGCTACGGGAACTCGCTTCGCTCAAACACCCCTCCGCCGAAACCCCGGACTTCGCTGCGATGCTCGGCGCAGTCAAGGGGGCTCAACGTCAAAGGCAACAGCAACCGCAACCGCAACCGCAACCTTTGGAATCCACTGCACCCGTAATTCCCAGCTTCGCAACCATTCGTTTTCACGAACGATCGGTTCGCCCAACCACTTCGTCATTCCCGACCTGGGCGGTTCCCTTGGCGGGAATCCAGCAAAGACGGTGATGCAGCGGGGTAGCCGCGCCCGTGCGCTGTTCCTGGCCGGATTTGCAGAGCCCTAAGCCGTTAAGCACCCACACGCCCGCCAATCACGCCAGCACCAGATTCACGCCAGCCGCCTTGAGCCCGGCCAGTGCAGCGCCGTCGGCTTCCCGGTTCACAATCACCCCGGCCACGTCCCGCACTTTGGCAATCACGTAGGCGGATGCGGCGTTGAGTTTTTCTTCCGACGCCAGCACAAAGGTTTCTGCTGCGCGCGCCATGAGTGCGCGTTTGACGTAGGTCTCTTCCAGATCGCCTGTGGATAACCCGGCTTCGGCATGTACGCCGGTGACGCCCATGAAGAAGATGTCCGCCCGGATGCGGGCCATGGCTTCAATGGCAGAGGCGCCGACGTTCACGACTGAATGCTTGAACAGGCGCCCGCCGATCATGACCACTTCAATGCCGGCATGGTGAACCAGTTCCACAGCCACGCTGGGGCTATGGGTAACGATGGTGGCTTGCAGGCCGGGTGGCAGGCTGCGGGCGATCTGCACGGCGGTGGTGCCGCCATCCAGCAGCACAATCTGGCCGGGCTCGATCATATGTGCGGCCATCTGGGCGATGGCGGCCTTGCCGGTGGTGGCGACGTTCTGGCGCTGGGTGAAGTCGCCAATGGCGGCAGAGGCGGGCAGGGCGCCGCCGTGGACGCGTTGCAGTTTGCCTTCGGCGGCCAGTTCACGCAGGTCGCGGCGGATGGTGTCTTCAGACAAACCCAGTTCCTGGCTGACCATCTTGGCCTGAATCTGGCCGTGACGTTGCAGTATGTCCAACAGATATTGTTTGCGCTGGCTGGTCAGCATGGCTGTTCTCTCAAATCCCGTTTGCACGAAATTTCTTGTTATTTCACGAAATTGCATGATAGCGTGAAAAAGGATTCAAGCAAACCCTGGAGAGCAAAATGGGCAGTACGGCAGATCGGGTACGGATTGTGGATGTGAAGGTGTTGTCGGATGACTGGTACGTGCTCAAAAAGACCACGTTCGACTTTCAGCGCGCCAATGGCGAGTGGCAGCGGCAAAGCCGGGAAACGTATGACCGCGGCAACGGCGCGACCATCTTGCTGTACAACCTGGCGCAACGCACGGTGGTGCTGATCCGCCAGTTCCGCCTGCCCACGTTTGTAAACGGGTATCACGGCATGTTGATCGAGAGCGCGGCGGGCTTGCTGGATAAAGCCTCGCCTGAAGCGCGTATTCGCGAAGAAGTGGCAGAAGAAACCGGCTACCGCGTGCATGAGGTCAAAAAGGTGTTCGAGGCCTTCATGAGCCCGGGTTCGGTGACCGAGAAACTCTACTTTTTTGTGGCGCAGTACGATGACAGCAACCGCATTGCCGACGGTGGCGGGGTGGCTGAAGAGGGCGAGGATATCGAGGTGCTGGAGCTGCCGTTTGAACGCGCCATGCGCATGATCCAGACCGGCGAGATCGTCGATGGCAAGACCATCATGCTGTTGCAGTACGCGGCGCTCAATCTGTTTCACAATGCGCTGTGAGTACCAAAACAAAACGCCCGCAAGCTGCGGGCGTTTTTTGCAATGGACCGCTGCTTACTTCAGCGCGGCCAGTGCGGCGTCGTAATCGGGCTCATTGGCGATTTCCGGCACGAGTTCGGTGTGCAGCACCTTGTCGTTGGCGTCGAGCACCACCACGGCACGGGCAGCCACGCCAACCAGCGGGCCACCGGCGATTTCCACGCCGTAATCGTTCAGGAACTGACGGCCACGCATCAGCGAGAGGGTCTGCACGTTGTTCAGGCCTTCTGCGCCGCAGAAACGGCTTTGGGCAAACGGCAGGTCAGCAGAGATGCACAGCACCACGGTGTTATCGAGCTTGCTGGCCTGCTCGTTGAACTTGCGCACGCTGGTGGCGCAGGTCGGGGTGTCGATGCTCGGGAAAATATTCAGCACTTTGTTCTTGCCGGCAAAGGCAGAGAGCGATACGTCGGCCAGATCTTTACCAACAAGGGTAAACGGCTTGGCCTGGCTGCCAACGGCGGGCAGAGCGCCATTGACCGGAACCGGATTGCCGCCGAGGGTCACTTGGGACATGAAAATCTCCAGGGAACATGCAGTGGGGGAGACCCGGCCGGGGAAACCGGCCGGGGGCACTTCTTTGTAGATGAAGCTGGTGTTTTTTTTGTAGATGCCCTGCTGCAATGTGCAAGCGGACAGCTCAGCAAATGAGGTTAACAGGCGGGCATTTCAAGGGCATGGCAGCGCCCGCCACTGGTCAGGGGTAGAACCAGTACAGCGAATAACCGCTGGCGCCCAGACCGTGCGCGTCCAGTTGCAGGAACACATGCAGCTCGTCATTTACCGCCAGACTGGTGCGTTTTTTCTCGTTGGCGACCAGATAATCACGCGCAGAGAACACCTTTTTGGCCACGACCTCTTCTTGCGCGTTGGTCAGCGTCAGCTCCAGCGACGGCAGTGCCTGATCATACGGCGCCAGATTACGCAGCGAGGCCGAGAGCTGGATCAGTTCCGGGTGGTCCGGCACAAAAATCAGTTCTGAATAATCCGAACGCAACAACCCTGCATTGCGCGGCAGCGGCAAATCACAACCCGCCACCTGGCACAACGAGGTCAGCGGTGGGCGCAGCCACGGGAAATTCACGGCCAGCTCGTTGCGATAGCGGATGCCCGTCTGCAACAGCAAGGCGATCAGCAGCAGCAAGGCCAGCGGAATGGCGGCGAGGTGCCACTTTGATTTTTCCGGCGGCAGGGCCAGCAAGGCTTCGTCTTCCGCCGTGCGGATGGGGCGATAGCCTTCGCGTTCCTGATCTTCGGCCGACCAGGTTTGCAGCGGTACGGTGAACACCGGTTCTTCGTCTTCTGGCGCGACCAGCGGCTCGGTCCGGGCCACGGGCAGGGGCGCTGCGGCCGGCGGCTCGGCCGGGGTCAGCGCTGCCGGTGCCGGGGCGGGTTCTGGCGCGGCGACATAATCATCGTAATCACGCGCTTCGGCTTCTGCCGCGACGGCGGCAATGGCCTGGACGTAATCGTTCTGCAGCCATTCATGCATGGTTTCTGCAGGGGCAGGCGCCGGTGCGGGCTCTGGCGCAGGCAGAAACGGCGCCGACACCACGGCTGGCGCAGGTTCAGGCACGGGCTCTACAAAGGCCGGCGCGGGTGGCGGCGCTGGCTCGGGTTCCACAACCACCGGGGCAAGTACGGCAGGCGCCGGCTGGGGCACCGGGGCAAAGCTGGGGGCTGGCTCGGGCTCGGGCGCAGGCACGGCCACCGGGGCGGGAATGGGGGCAGGGCGCGGGGTTTCTACGGGCGCCGGGGCCTCAACTGGTGTCGGCGCCGCAACGGGCGCGGGGGCCTGTGCCAGCACTGGCGCAGGAGCCGCTTGCGGTGCGGGCTGGCTGACTGGCGCGCTGGCCTGTGGCGCGGGCACCGGTTGTGCAACCGGGCTGGCGGTTGCGGTTTCTGGCGCGGGCGTATCGGGTACCCGCTGCTCCAGGCTGTCACGCGCATTGAAGATAAATGCACATTTGCCGCAACGCACTTTGCCGCCGTGGGCAGCCAGTTGCGGTTCGGTCACCTTGAAGGCGGTGCGACAGTTGGGGCAGCGCGTGATATAGCTCATGGCCGCGATTCTAGCTGGTAACGTCAGACTGGTCACGACGCCGGGCAAAGGTTGTCACGCCCGATACGCAGCAAGACGTTGCAACCCGCAGAATATGCGATGATCGTGGGCCTTGATCCTGTATCCGGATACCCATCCTCATGACGCCTTCGGCCAGCCCGGTGACTCACGCCCGCGTTCTTGGGCTTGCCATTCCCATCACCCTGGCCAACCTCACCCAGCCCTTGCTGGCCGCGGTCGATACCGCCATGGCCGGGCACATGACCGATCCCTCGGCCATTGGTGGCGTGGCACTGGGTGGCGTGTTTTTCAGTTTCATTTTCTGGGGTTTCGGTTTTCTGCGTATGGGCACCACCGGGCTGGTCGCCCAGGCCTGGGGCGCGGGTGATTACACCGGCCTGCGCGACAACTTGTGGCGTGCGTTGTTGCTGGCGTTTGCGATTGGCGCGGCTGTACTGCTGCTGCAAAGCCCGCTGATTGCCGTCACCATCCAGTTACTGGGCGGCACGGCGGCGGTGCAGTCTGATGCCATGACTTATGCGCATGCCCGCATCTGGTCTGCGCCCCTGGTGCTGGCCAATTTTGTGGTGCTGGGTTATCTGCTGGGCGTGCAGCGGGTGCGGCAAGCGCTGGTGCTGCAACTGTGGGTTAACCTGGTTAACGTGATCGCCGTGTTTTTGTTCGTGCGGCATTGGCAGTGGGGGATTGCCGGCATCGGTTACGCCACGGCTTGCGCCGATCTGGCCGGGTTTGGCGCTGGCCTCATGGCGATCCGGCGCTTGTTGCCACGCGGCTTGCCGCCAGTGCGGCGGGCCGATTTGCTGCAGGCAGAACCGCTCAAGCGGCTGGCGCTGATCAATCGGGATATCTTCTTGCGCACCTTGTTGTTGCTGGGCAGTTTTGGCTGGTTTGCCCACGCGGGCGCACATCAGGGTGATGTCATTCTGGCGGCCAACGCGCTGTTGATGAATTTCCAGACCTTTATGGCCTATGGGCTGGATGGTCTGGCCCATGCCATTGAAGCCCTGACCGGCGAGGCCATCGGCGCCCGGCAGCGTGAACGGCTGGTCCACGCTATTCGTATCAGTGCGTTATGGTCTGGCTTGCTGGCGCTGGCGTTTACCGTGGTCTACGCCGTGGCGGGCAACCCGATCGTGGCCCTGCTGACCAACCAGGTGGCGATTCAGGAGGCCGCCGCGCGCTTCTTGCCCTGGGCGGTGCTGATGCCGGTGGTGTCGGTATGGGGGTTCTTGATGGATGGGGTCTACATCGGGGCCACCCGCACGCGTGACCTGATGCTGTGCATGCTGCTGTGTGCCGCGTGTTTCCTGGTGCTTGCGCTTGGTTTGCAGCGCATCTGGGGCAATCATGGCCTGTGGCTGGCCATGACCTTGTTCATGGCCTTGCGCGGGGCGACGCTGGCCTGGCGGTTGCCGCTGGTGCTGCGCAGCGTGCACACGCAGCCCGCGGTGTAATGCGGGTGAGGAACCGGGCTGCACACAGCCGCAAAGCCATCACATTGAGCATCATGCTGCCAATCTGACGCGGCGGCTGGACCGTCGGGAAGATGTCCCTGAACCGGGCCACGCAAATCGCTATAATCAATATATAAAATGTATGTTAAGGAGGCGCCATGCGCCTGAACGTCTTTACCGATTACTGTTTACGCACGCTCTTGTACCTGGGCGTGAATAACGACGGGCTTGCGACCCGCAGCGATATCGCCACGGCCTACGGTATTTCTGATAATCACCTGATGAAGGTGGTGAACTGGCTGGCGCGGCAAGGGTATATCGAGACCGTGCGCGGCAAAGGGGGCGGGATGCGGCTGGGACGCCCGGCGGACCGGATCAATATCGGTGAGCTGGTTCGTGCCAGCGAATCCGACAGCCCGCTGGTCGAGTGTTTTGACCCGGCGCATTCAGACTGCCGCATTACCCGCGTTTGCCAGCTCAAGTTTGTGCTGGCTGAAGCGCTGGAAGCGCTCTACGGCGTGCTGGATCGCTATACCCTGGCGCACCTGCTGACTGATCCGCAACCGCTGGCGAGCCTGCTGCATGTGGTGCCGGCCCATGTGCCGCTGGCGCAACGGGCGCCATCCTGAGCGCCGTTTTCCCGGCAACAAAAAAGGCGATCCGATGATCGCCTTTTTTTCTGGTAGCCAGATTGCGGACTCAATCGGCTTTGCGGGTGCCAGACAGGCAAACCCAGCCGTCTTCCACGCTGGCAGGCAGGAAATTGAACCACACGCCGTAGATGGCGAAGATCTCTTCGGCCTGCTCCTGCAAAATGCCGGAAAGGGCGATATGACCACCAGCCCGGACACGGCCAGCCAGCAGTGGCGCCAGCGTTTTGAGCGGGTTGGTCAGGATGTTGGCCACCACGACATCGTACTGGCGCTGCGGGGCGGCATCGGGCAGGAAGAACTCGATCTGCACGTTGTTCTGCTCCGCGTTCTGGCGCGAGGCCACCATGGCTTGCGCGTCGATATCCACGCCATGCGTTTCACCCGAGCCCAGTTTCTGGGCGGCAATGGCCAGAATACCGGAGCCGCAACCGTAATCGAGCACGGTTTCGCCTTGCTGGATATTGTTGTCCAGCCAGCGCAGGCACAAACGGGTAGTGGGGTGACTGCCGGTGCCAAAAGCCAGGCCCGGGTCCAGCACGATATTGATAGCGCGCGGATCAGGCGACTCATGCCAGGTGGGGGTAATCCACAGACGGTCTGAAATGTGGATCGGATCAAACTGGGACTGCGTCAGACGCACCCAGTCTTGTTCTTCCACAATCTGCACGACATAGAGCGGGTTGGGAATGCCGACCGCATTGGCGGCAGCGGCCACCAGGAACTCCGGCGCGGCGCCGTCTTCCAGCAGGGCAACGACAATGCTCTTTTCCCACAGTTGTTCAAGCGGCTCGCCCGGTTCGCCAAAAATGGGTTTTTCTTCAGCGGTGCCAGCGGTTGCGTCCTCGATCGATACTGAGAGCGCACCGAGATCGAACAGGGCGTCAGACAACGCCTCGGCATGCCGGGAATCGGTTTCGATACGAAGTTCTTGCCAGGACATGATGCTGCCTTAGGACCAAATGACCATTTTCTCACCGCAGCACGCTGATCCGCAACGCTATTTCAGCTTTTCCTTGTTGAGTGTGGCATCCGGTAAAACAAAAAACGGAGCCGAAGCTCCGTTTTTCTTGTGCATCAAGCCATCCATCAGCCGACCTGGTTTTCCAGCAAGGCACGGATTTCCGGCATCTTGTGTTCCAGGTAGTGAATGCTGGTGCCGCCCTTGGCAAAGTTGGCATCAACCAGCAGCTGCTGATGCAGCGGGATGTTGGTGTTGATGCCTTGTACCACCATTTCCGACAGCGCAATGCGCATGCGGGCCATGGCCTGCTCACGCGTATCGCCATAGGTGATGATCTTGCCGATCATCGAGTCATAGTTGGGCGGTACAAAGTAGCCCTGGTACACGTGCGAATCCACGCGCACACCCGGGCCGCCCGGCGTGTGCCAGGTGGTGATCCGGCCGGGGCTCGGCACAAACTTCAGCGGATCTTCCGCATTGATACGGCACTCAATGGCATGGCCTTTGAGCTTGATATCTTTTTGCGTGTAGTTGAGCTTGAGGCCGGCAGCAACACGGATCTGCTCCTGCACGATGTCCACGCCGGTAATCATTTCGGTCACCGGGTGCTCCACCTGCACGCGCGTGTTCATTTCAATGAAATAGAACTCGCCGTTTTCAAACAGGAACTCGAACGTACCTGCGCCACGGTAGCCGATCTTGCGGCAGGCATCGGCACATGCTTCGCCGATCTTCTTGCGCTGGGCTTCGGTAATACCGGGTGCCGGTGCTTCTTCGATCACTTTCTGGTGGCGGCGCTGCATGGAGCAATCGCGCTCGCCCAGATAAATGGCGTTGCCGTGAGTATCGGCCAGAATCTGGATTTCCACGTGACGCGGGTTTTCCAGAAACTTTTCCATGTACACGGTCGGGTTGCCGAAGGCTGCGGCTGCTTCCGACTTGGTCATTTCGACCGAGCGCAAGAGTTCGTTTTCTTCATGCACCACGCGCATGCCGCGACCACCGCCGCCGCCAGCGGCCTTGATGATCACCGGATAGCCGATCTTGCGGGCAATCTTCAACACTTCGGTGTTGTCATCCGGCAGGGCGCCGTCAGAACCCGGTACGCACGGTACCTTGGCGGCCTTCATGGCGTTCTTGGCAGACACCTTGTCACCCATCATGCGGATGGATTCAGGCTTGGGGCCAATGAACACAAAGCCGGACTCTTCCACGCGCTGGGCAAAGTCGGCGTTTTCAGACAAAAAGCCATAACCCGGGTGGATGGCTTGCGCTTCGGTCACTTCAGCGGCCGCAATCAGCGAAGGCACGTTGAGGTAACTGAGGGCAGACGGGTTCGGGCCGATACATACCGACTCATCGGCCAGCTTTACGTATTTGGCTTCGCGGTCGATCTCGGAATGGACGACCACGGTTTTGATGCCCATCTCGCGGCAGGCGCGCAGAATACGCAGCGCAATTTCGCCGCGATTGGCGATCAGAATCTTGTCAAACATGGCTCAACTCCGTGAGAAGTGAGAGATTTTGCCCGCAAACCGGCACAGGGCCAGGTCAGCGAGCGCACACCTCACAGAATTATCCGATGATGAACAGCGGTTCGCCGAACTCAACCGGCTGACCGTTTTCAACCAGCACAGCCTTCACGGTGCCGCTGACTTCAGCTTCGATTTCGTTCAGAAGCTTCATGGCTTCGATAATGCACAGCGTGTCGCCAGCATTGACTTGCTGACCCACTTCAATAAAGTTCTTGGCGCCCGGGCTCGGAGCGCGGTAGAACGTGCCGACCATCGGGGATTTGACCGGAGTGCCTTCCTGTACGGCGGCAGCCGGGGCGGCTTCGCCAGCGGCAGCAACCGGGGCAGCCACGGCGCCAGCTGCAGGCAACTGGATTTGCGGCGCTTGTGCCAGGTATGTCGGCGCAACGTTCTGGTTGACGCGGGTGATGCGAACTTTTTCTTCGCCCTCGGTCACTTCAAGTTCGGCAATGCCGGATTCCTCGACGAGATCGATCAGCTTTTTGAGTTTGCGCAAGTCCATTGATGGCAACCCTTTTTGAAATTAAGTGGTGTCTGGAACGAAGGCGTCGTGCTACGACGTCTTGACGGTATGGGAGAGCGCGAACGACAGGGCGTATTCATAACCCCTGGCGCCGAGCCCGCAGATCACGCCAACGGCGAGATCGGAAAAGTACGAGTGATGACGAAACGATTCACGGGCGTGAACGTTGGACAGATGCACTTCCACAAACGGCTTTTTGACGCCGGAAAGGGCGTCACGCAGCGCTACGCTGGTATGCGTGAACGCGGCGGGGTTGATGACGATGAAGTCGGTGCCGTCGTCCAGCGTGGCGTGAATGCGTTCGATCAACTCGAACTCTCGATTGGACTGGAATGTCTCGACCGTGGCACCGGCGAGGGTGCCTTGTTCAACCAAACGCGCATTGATGGCGGCCAGTGTATCGGCGCCATAATGTTGCGGTTCGCGCACCCCGAGCAGATTGAGGTTGGGACCGTGCAGAACCAGAATTTTTCGGCCTTGCGTCATGGTCGCCCCGGATCGAGTGTTCCCTGTCATCGGCGGGAGTTTGCCGAGCTACATGGGTGTTGTCTAGTAAATTCGACGAAATTCGCTGCATTTTTGCGGTAAAACAGTCGTTTGAAAGAGCGTTTCACTGAAGCACGGCGCGGCTTGCACGGGGTTGATGCTGATATAATCCCGTAACTTTATTACAGCGATGAATGAGCGTTTTTCATGCAGTTATCTGATTTTGACTATGTATTGCCCGAGCATCTGATCGCGCAATTCCCGCCGGAAACACGCGGCGGCAGCCGTTTGCTGCATGTGAATGGCGCCACACTGGAAGATTGCACGTTCGCCGAACTTGGCCGTTTTTTGCGGGCAGGCGACGTTCTGGTGTTCAACGACACCAAAGTGATCAAGGCGCGCATCTATGGCCAGAAGGACAGTGGTGGCCAGATCGAGGCATTGATCGAGCGGGTGCTTGATGATCATCGCGCGCTCGCGCACGTACGTTCTTCCAAGTCGCCCAAGCCCGGGACAAAGCTGATTTTCAACGGCGGCTGGGTGGCGCGCATGGTGGAACGCCAGGGCGATCTGTTTTTGCTGGAGTTCGAAGCAGATATGCCGGTGCTGCAGATTCTGGATGCCGCCGGGCAGTTGCCGCTGCCGCCGTATATCACCCACGTGCCCGATGACGAAGACGCCAAGCGTTATCAGACCGTGTACGCGCGTGACCCCGGCGCCGTGGCCGCCCCCACGGCCGGCCTGCATTTTACCGATGACATCCTGGCGCAATTGCGCGAAGCCGGCGTGCAAACGGCGTTTCTCACGCTGCATGTCGGGGCCGGCACGTTCCAGCCGGTGCGGGTTGATAACATTGCCGATCACAAAATGCACTTTGAGCGCTATGTGATTTCCAGCGAAACCGTGGCGCAACTGACCGCGGCCAAAGCGGCGGGTGGCCGCATCATTGCAGTGGGCACGACCTCGCTGCGCGCGCTGGAAGCCGCGAGCCAGAACGGCTTTCTGGCCCAGCCGCAGGGCGATACCGACATTTTCATCACGCCGGGCTATGAGTTCAAAGTGGTTGATCGCCTGGTGACCAACTTCCATTTGCCCAAGTCCACGCTGTTGATGCTGGTATCCGCTTTTGCCGGTTACGACGTGATGAAGAATGCATACCGGCATGCCGTTGAGCAAGAATACCGCTTCTTCAGCTACGGCGACGCCATGCTGCTGGAGAAGCAAACCCTGTAGAATCACGGGTTTTGGCTATGCCAGACGTGAGCGTGAATCACCGTTTGTCTGGCGTATCCCCTTGTTCAACCCATCCGCGCCGGACTGTTTTCCGGTTGCGAGAGGTATCTAATAATATGTCGACTCAAAATCCGGCCGTGGCGAACGGTCTGCAATTCGAACTTAAAACCACCAGCGGTGGTGCCCGCCGCGGTCAGGTCACCCTGAATCATGGCGTGGTGCAAACGCCGGTGTTCATGCCTGTCGGTACGTACGGCACCGTCAAGGCGATGACCCCGCGTGACCTGAATGAAATCTCGGCCCAGATCATTCTGGGCAACACTTTCCACCTGTGGCTGCGCCCGGGCCTGGAAGTTGTCAGCGAGTTTGGCGGCCTGCATCAGTTCATGGGCTGGGACAAACCCATCCTGACCGATTCCGGCGGTTTTCAGGTGTTCAGCCTGGGTGATCTGCGGAAAATCACGGAAGAGGGCGTCAAGTTCCAGAGCCCGGTCAATGGCGACAAGTTGTTTCTGACGCCGGAAGAATCCATGCGTATCCAGCGCGTGCTCAACTCTGACGTTGTCATGATTTTTGACGAGTGCACGCCGTACCCGGCCGATCACAAGCAAGCGGCGGACTCCATGCGCTTGTCGGCGCGCTGGGCCAGACGCTCACGCAACGAATTTGACCGCCTGGAAAACCCCAATGCGCTGTTTGGCATTGTGCAGGGTGGCATGCATGAAGACCTGCGCATGGAATCATTGGGCGTGCTCAACGACATCGGCTTTCATGGCATGGCCATCGGTGGCCTGTCGGTAGGCGAGCCGCGCGAAGAGTTCTATCGCGTGCTGGCCTTTACCGCGCCGCACCTGCCGGAAAACAAACCGCGTTACCTGATGGGCGTGGGTACGCCGGAAGATCTGGTTTACGGCGTCTCGCAAGGCATCGACATGTTCGATTGCGTGATGCCGACCCGTAATGCGCGTAACGGCATGTTGTTTACGCGCTACGGTGACATCAAGATCAAGAATGCCAAACATCGCCAGGACAAGCGTCCTCTGGATGAAACCTGCGACTGCTACACTTGCCGCAATTTCAGCCGGGCGTATCTGCATCATTTGTTCCGCTCTGGCGAGATTCTGGCCGCGCAACTCAATACCATCCACAACTTGCGCTATTACCAGATCCTGATGGCCGACATGCGTGCGGCGATCGAGGCGGACCGCTTCCCGGCTTTTGTGGCGCAATTTCACGCTGAACGCGCGCGCGGAACCGACTGAACGCAGTCTTGTCCGAAGTCGCTGCCGGATACAATCAATCCGGCAGCATTCCCGCCCCGGCGGCCCGTTGTGGATTTCATCAAACGCGCGGGCTAAAATGGGCGGCTTTATCACGTTTAACACTAAAACGGAAAATCAACCGTCATGCTGCAACTGATTCCTTCTGCTTATGCCGCCGATGCTGGCGCCGCCGCAGCGAGCCCGGCCGCCGGCCTGCTCCAATTTGCGCCGATGGTCGTTATCTTTGTGCTGTTCTATTTCCTGCTGATCCGTCCGCAGCAAAAGCGCGCCAAGGAACAGCAAGCCATGCTGCAAGCCGTCACCAAGGGTGACGAGATCGTGACGACCGGCGGTATGCTGGGCCGTGTCACCAAGACCACCGACAACTACCTGACCATTGAAGTGGCCGACGGTGTTGAAGTGCAAATCCAGCGTTCTGCCGTAGCGCAGCGCCTGGAAAAAGGCACCATCAAAAACAACAAGTAAAACGTAACCCGAGAAGCGGCAGCACACTGGCTGCCGCTTGTCATTACCGGCTCTGAACATGAACCGTTATCCGTTGTGGAAGTACCTGCTGATCATCGTCACCGTTGTCGTGGCGGTGCTTTACACCTTGCCTAACCTGTTTGGTGAAAACCCGGCTGTGCAGATTTCCAGCGCCCGCGCTACCGTGAAGGTAGATGCCGCCCTGCAAGATCGAGTAGTCGATATCGCCACCAAGGCCGGGTTTGCGCCGGACGCCGTGCTGACTGATGAAAACTCGGTCAAGCTGCGCTTCAAGGACACCGACACCCAGCTCAAGGTCAAGGATGCGATTCAGGCCGCACTGGGCGATGACTACTCCGTTGCTCTGAATCTGGTCCCGCAGACCCCGGCCTGGCTGGTGCGTCTGGGTGGCAAGCCGATGGCGCTGGGTCTGGATTTGCGCGGTGGTGTGCACTTCTTGCTGGAAGTGGACATGGATGCTGCGGTCTCCAAGTCGCTCGACAAGACCGCTGGCGAAGTACGCCGCCAGTTGCGCGACAAGTCGATCCGCTACGGCAAGATTGATCGCCAGCGTGACAGCGTGGTGGTGCAACTGCGTGATGCGCAAACGGTGGATGACGCCGCCAACGCGCTGCGCAAGGGCTTCCCCAACCTGGCTGTAACGCCAACCAAAGACGCCAACAATTACAGCGTGGCGCTGACCTTTACCCCGGCCTCGCTGGCGCAGCTCAAGTCTGACGCCGTCAAGCAGAACGTCACCACGCTGCATAACCGCGTGAACGAACTGGGCGTGGCCGAGCCCGTGATCCAGCAACAAGGCGAAGGCCGCATTGTGGTGGAACTGCCGGGTGTGCAGGATACCGCCAAGGCCAAGGATATTCTGGGCCGTACCGCGACCCTGGAAGTGCGCCTTGTGGATGACGACCAGTCGCACCTGCAGGCCGCGCTGGGCGGCAATGTGCCGGATGACACCGTGCTGATGAGCGACCGTGGCCGCAATGGCCAGTCCGCGCCCATCCTGGTGCGCAAAGAGGTCGAGCTGACTGGCGACAACATCAACGACGCCCAACCGGCGTTTGACGAGCAAGGGCAACCGGCAGTATCGATCACGCTGGATTCCTCCGGCGCGAGCATCTTCCGCCAGTTGACCCATGACAACGTCAACAAGCGCATGGCCATGATCCTGGTAGAGAAGGGCAAGGGCGAAGTCGTGACCGCGCCGGTGATCCGTTCCGAGATCGGTGGTGGCCGCGTGCAGATTTCCGGTGCCATGACGCAAGAACAGGCCCGTGACACCGCGCTGCTGCTGCGCGCCGGTTCGCTGGCTGCACCGATGAACATCGTGGAAGAACGTACCGTCGGCCCGAGCCTGGGTAAGGAAAACATCCAGCGTGGTTTTGAATCGACCATGTATGGTTTCCTCGCCATCGCCGTGTTCATGATGATCTACTACCGCGTGTTCGGCGTGTCCTCGGCCATTGCCCTGATCGCCAACCTTATGTTCCTGCTGGCACTGTTGTCCATGCTGGGTGTCACGCTGACGCTGCCGGGTATCGCCGCGATTGCACTGACGCTGGGTATGGCCATTGACTCCAACGTGCTGATCAACGAGCGTGTGCGTGAAGAGCTGCGCAACGGCATGAGCCCGCACATGTCCATCCAGAATGGCTACGCCCACGCGTTTGCCACGATTCTGGATTCCAACGTGACCACGCTGATTGCCGGTCTGGCCCTGCTGATCTTTGGTTCGGGCGCCGTGCGCGGCTTTGCCTGGGTGCACTGCATCGGCATCGTGACCTCCATGTACAGTGCCGTGTTTGTTTCGCGCGGCCTGATCAACCTGATCTACGGCTATCGTCGCCGCTTGTCTTCGCTGGCTGTGTAAGGGCGAAGGAGTTTAAAAAATGATTGAATTTTTTCATGTAAAGCGCGACATCCCGTTCATGAGCTACGGGAAGATCACCACCGCGATTTCGCTGGTGACCTTTCTGCTGGCCGTGTTCTTCCTGGTTCACAAAGGCCTGAATCTGGGTGTGGAGTTCACCGGCGGTACTGTGGTGGAACTGCAATACAGCCAGTCGGTTGACCTGAACCAGGTGCGTACCAAGGTAGATGCGCTCAAGTATGGTGACGCCCAGGTGCAGGCGCTGGGTACCACGCGTGACGTCATGGTGCGTCTGCCCAATATCAAGGGCAAAACCTCGGCGCAGCTCTCCAACGACGTACTGGACACGCTCAAGCTGGATCGCCCGGACGTGCAGATCCGCAAGGTCGAGTTCATTGGCCCGTCGGTGGGCGATGAACTGGTGTCGCACGGTCTGACCGCCATTACCCTGGTGTGTCTGGGCATCATCGCGTATCTGTCCATCCGCTTTGAATGGCGCTTCGCGATCTCGGCCATCATCGCGAACATGCACGACGTGATCATCATTCTGGGCTTCTTCGCGTTCTTCCAGTGGGAGTTCACGCTGACCGTGCTGGCCGCCGTGCTGGCGGTGCTGGGTTACTCGGTCAACGAATCCGTGGTGGTGTTTGACCGGATTCGCGAAAACTTCCGCAAGCCCAACATGCGTGGCCGCGATGTGCCGCAGATCATCGACAACGCCATTACCGCCACCATGAGCCGGACCATCATCACCCACGGTTCGACCGAAGTGATGGTGCTGTCCATGCTGATCTTCGGCGGCCCGGCACTGCATGGTTTTGCCACTGCGCTGACCATCGGCATTTTGTTCGGTATCTATTCTTCCGTGCTGGTGGCCTCGCCGCTGCTGCTGATGTTTGGCGTCACGCGTGAGAACATGATCAAGCCGGTGAAGGTCAAGCAAGAAGCGGTGGTCTAAGTATTCATAAAGGTTTTACCGGTACGATTCATGCTTGTGCCGGTATGCCGCCTTATCACAATGCCGGCGTGCTGCGCCGGCATTGTCATTTTTTATCGCAAAATTATTGAACAACTCCCGGGTTATTCCGTACCATCCGTGCGGATAGGCCGCGTCCCACAAACCAGACAAGGGTTCCTTGCCTCATGGACTTCAATCCGATCCAGATTTTCCTGCACCTGGATGTGTATCTGCAGCAACTGGCGCAAAGCTATGGCACTGGCATTTATGCCTTGCTGTTCGCTGTCATATTTTGCGAAACCGGCCTTGTCGCCTTTCCGTTCCTGCCGGGTGATTCGCTGCTGTTTGTGGGCGGCACCGTAGCGGCGCTGGGCAATATGGACCCCTACGTGCTGGCGCTGACGCTGATGGCCGCTGCCATCCTGGGCGACAGCACCAACTATCTGATCGGCCGTACGGTCGGGGAGAAGTTGTTCAACAATCCGGATTCAAAAATCTTCCGGCGTGACTACCTCTTGCGTACCCATGCGTTTTACGATCGGCATGGCGGCAAAACCGTGACGCTGGCCCGCTTTGTCCCGATCGTTCGCACCTTTGCGCCGTTTGTAGCCGGTGTGGGCAAAATGCCCTACCTGCGCTTCCTGGCGTTCAGCGTCGCGGGTACGCTGGTCTGGGTGGGCGGTCTGGTGGCGTTGGGCTACTTTTTTGGCAATATCCCGTTTATCAAGAAAAACCTGTCTGTCATGGTCATCGGCATCGTGTTCCTCTCCGTTGCCCCGGTCATGATCAGCGCATTGAAGGCGAGACTGAGCAAGGCATGAGCGAAGCGTTTTACACGGACAAGGCAGCGGTACGGGCTGCGTTTGACAAGGCAGCCAGCACCTACGACGCGGCAGCGGTTTTGCAGCGCGAGGTGGTGCAACGCATGGCAGAACGGCTGGATTTCATCCGCATAAAGCCCGAGCGGGTGCTCGATGCCGGCAGCGGCACCGGTTTTGCCTGTCCGGTATTGCGCAAGCGTTACCCGGAAAGCCGGCTGATTGAACTGGACCTGGCACCCTCCATGTTGCGGGTTGCACGGGATGGCCGCACGGGCGGGATTCGCGCCTTGCTGGACCGGCGCAAGCCGGTGCAAGTGTGCGGCGATCTGGAAGCCTTGCCGCTGGCCAGCAATTCGGTCGATCTGATCTGGTCCAGCCTGGCCTTGCAGTGGTGTAACGAGCCGGATACCGCTTTTGCCGAGATGCTGCGTGTGCTCAAGCCCGGCGGCTTGCTGATGTTTGCCACGCTGGGCCCCGACACGCTGCGGGAGTTGCGGACCGCCTTCGCGGGCATTGATGGTCATACCCACGTCAACCAGTTCATCGACATGCACGATCTGGGCGATGCGCTGGTCAACAGCGGTTTTGCCACGCCGGTCATGGATATGGAGCACATCACCTTGACCTATCCGGAACTGAAACCCATTCTGGCTGATCTCAAGGCCATTGGCGCGCAAAATGCCACCCGTGGCCGGCGCGACGGCATGATGGGCAAATCGGCCTGGCAGCGCGTGACTGCGGCATATGAGGCCTTTCGCCGTGACGGCGAATTGCCGGCGACCTACGAGGTGGTCTACGGCCATGCCTGGAAGCCGGATACGGCACCAGCCAGAAAGCTGGCCGATGGCAGCCAGGTGATCGAATTCCGCCCGCGGGTGCGCTGATGCAGGGAACAGGTTTTTTTGTGACTGGCACGGATACCGAAGTCGGTAAAACCGTCGCCACGTGCCAGTTGCTGCGTGCGTTTGCGGCACGCGGGCTGGCCAGCGTCGGTATGAAGCCGGTCGCGTCAGGTTGTGAATTGAAAACCGGTGCGGATGGCCAGCAATATGTATGGAATGCTGACGTGGCAGGGCATGCTGAAGCCTCGTCGCTGAAGGCTGATCCGCAACTGGTAAACCCATACCGCTTCATGCCACCGATCGCGCCGCATCTGGCTGCGCGCGAGGTCGGCGTAGAGGTCTCGCTGGCGCTGCTGGAAGCGCGTTGCCGGCAATTGCAGCAACAGGCAGATGTCGTGCTGGTGGAAGGCGCGGGCGGTTGGTTTGCCCCGCTGAACGACGAGGCCTTTATGGCTGATCTGGCTGCTACGCTGGGCTTTCCGGTCATTCTGGTGGTGGGGATGCGCCTTGGCTGCATCAACCATGCCCTGCTGACAGCACAGGCAATCCGGGCCCGCGGCCTGGTGCTGGCCGGCTGGGTGGCCAACCGGGTTGACCCGGCCATGGCGCGCTATGAAGAGAACCTGGCGACGCTGCAAAACACCCTTGCTGCCCCCTTGATCGGGCAGATCGCGCATCACCCTCAAGCAGAAAAAGGCAGCTTGCCAGCCGAAGCTGTTGCTTTTCTAGTCTGAATACTTGTGTCAGGGTTGCGGCTGGCGCACACTGGCGAACGAAACTGACCGGACCGATCCATGAACCTGTTTGTGAAAGGGCTGCAACGTTGGCTGTGCCTGGTTTTGCTGGCCGTGCTGTGCGCTGGATGTTCTAAAGTGGCATTTGAAGGCACCGATATAACGGGGGCCAACTTTGGCGGCGATTTCACGCTGGTCGATCACCATGGCAAGGCGCGACGCCTGGCAGACTTCCAGGGCAAGGTCGTGGCGTTGTTCTTTGGCTACACACATTGTCCGGATGTTTGCCCTTTGACCATGGCAGAATACGCAGCTGTCATGAAAAATCTGGGTAACAAGGCGGCAGACGTCCAGGTTCTGTTTGTTTCGCTTGATCCAGAGCGCGACACGCCGGATTTGCTGGCACAATACGTGCCCGCGTTTAACCCGACATTTATTGGCCTGACGGGGACGTCGCAGCAGGTGGCTGCGGTGGCCAGTCAGTACAAAGTGATTTACCAGAAGCAGGGCGCGGGAGCCAACTACACGCTGGACCATAGCGCGGGCAGCTTTCTGCTGGATAAAAAAGGGCGCCTGCGGGTGCTGGAAAATTATGGTGCATCGCCAGCTGTGCTGACGAAAGACATCACTACCCTGATTGAGGAATAAGCTTGCATGAGCGAGCCTGAGAACCACCAGGAACGGCAGACGCCCATCGCAGATGGCGAAGACGTCTCTCCGTTTCTGTTGAGTAACCCGCTGGAAATTGGCGCTGTCATGCGCCAGTTGGTGCAGCGCGGTGACTTTGTGACCGTGTACTTTTCGCACGGCCAGAAACTGATGTTGTCCCGTATTCTTTCGGTGGATGTGCCCAAGCGCGAAATCGTGCTGGATGTCGGTGGCCATGAGCCGACCAATGAAGCGCTGGCTGCATCTGACCGTAATATCGTCGTGGCGCTGCCTGATGGCGTGAAAATCCAGTTTGTGATCGGCCGCCCCAAGCTGATCAAGTACGAAGGCTCGCCGGCCTTTGCCGTGCCGTTCCCGCAAGATTTGATCAAACTGCAGCGCCGCGAGTTCTTCCGCATCGAAACGCCGCTGGTACGCCCCTGGTTGTGCAACACCGTGCTGGCTGATCGCCAGCGCGCCATGCTGGAAATCCATGATATTTCGCTGGGTGGTGTGGGCCTGTGGGCCACGCCGCCGCAGGCTGCGCAATTGCAGGCGGGCGAACAACTGGCCAAGGCCGAACTGGAGCTGGGTCAGTGGGGGGCCATGCCGGTCGCGCTGGAAGTACGCTCGCGTCGTGTCATGACCAACCGCACCGGGCAGGAAGTCCACCACATTGGTTGCCGCTTTCTGAACCTGAACCGTCAGGCCGAAGCCACGCTGCAAAAGCTGCTGGCGCAGCTGGAACGCGAACGCAAGGCGCTGGTTGGCCGTTAAGCCTGGCCGCGCCCCAATAAAAAAGCCCCGTTGCCGGGGCTTTTTTATTGGCTGGATACCCAGTCCGGCGTGATGGCTAGATTGCCAGAACCACGCGGCCGAGCAGTTCACCGGCCAGCATCTTGTCGAAGATGGCGTTGATGTCGTCCAGCTTTGCCTTGCTGTAATGCACCTTGATCTTGCCATCGGCCGCAAATTGCAGCGCTTCCCGCAAGTCTTCACGGGTGCCGACAATGGACCCGCGCACGGTAATGCGCTTGAGGACCACGTCAAAGATCGGTGTTTCAAAGGTGCCAGGTGGCAAACCCACCAGAGAGATGGTGCCGCCACGGCGCAAGAGATCAATCCCTTGCTTGAACGCCGCAGGCGAAACCGCCGTCACCAGCGCGCCATGCACGCCGCCGGTATCTTTCTGCACTTTGGCGACCATGTCCTTGTCGGCGTAGTCATAAGCCAGATCGGCGCCCAGTTCTTTGGCCAGCGCCAGTTTTTCAGCGCCATGGTCAATGGCCACTACCTTGTAGCCCATGGCTTTGGCGTATTGCACTGCCACGTGGCCCAGACCGCCAATGCCGGAGATCGCCACCCAGTCGCCCGGTTTGGCGTCGGTTTCTTTCAGGCCCTTGTAGGTGGTGACGCCCGCGCACAGGATCGGCGCGACGTCGTACGGGTCCAGCCCTTCGGGGATTTCAGCCACATAATCGGCCGGCGCCAGCATGTATTCGGCAAAGCCGCCGTTGACCGAGTAACCCGTGTTGGTCTGTGTCTCGCACAGGGTTTCCCAACCGGTGACGCAATAGCTGCAGCAGCCGCATGCTTCATGCAGCCACGGCGAACCGACAATATCGCCTTTCTTGATACGGGTGACGCCCGGGCCGACCTCGACCACCTCGCCCACGCCTTCATGACCGGGGATAAATGGCGGAGTGGGTTTGACTGGCCAGTCGCCATGGGCGGCATGCAAGTCGGTATGGCAAACCCCGCAGGCGATCACACGGATCAAGACCTGGCCGGGGCCGGGGGAGGGGATTTCTACCTGGGTAATCTGGAGTGGTTTCTGGAATTCACGAACCACTGCTGCACGTGCGGACACAGACATTTGTGACTCCTTGCCTGGATGTTGGAAGGAACATGGCTGGCGCCGGTTGGGCGCTGGCTGTATGTGAGCAGGTTAAGGCGCGCTTCGAGAGGTTTCGTTGACCTGAAGCAATTTTTTCCAGGTTGCTTGGGGGTTTCGTAAATATGAATCAAAAAAGAGAAGCAAAAAAACTGGCCGTAGTTGGCCAGCGCAGACGCACCCGCAGTTCTTGCTTGAGACGTTCATTACGCAAGCGCCGGGATTCGTCCAGATAAGACAATATCGCCGGAGAAAGTTGCACCTGCGCCTGTTCACGCGTGATGCGGGCGGGGCGGGGCAGTTTGCTGGCGTCTGCGACTTCATCAAACCAGTCACCCATGCGTGAGGGGGCGTCATCCACCACGTTGTAAGTCCGTAGCGGCCGGCCCCGGAACAACGCCAGGCAGATGGCGTGAGCCAGGTCATCAGCGTGGATATGGTTGGACCAGCTGTCTTCTTCAGGCCGGATGACCGGGTCGCCGCGTTCGATGCGGGCGGTGGGCAGACGGCCCGCCGCATAAATGCCCGGGGCGCGCAAAATGGCCAGGGGCCGGCCAGTGTGGCATGCCCAGGCGCGCAGTTGCAGCTCTGCATCGGCACGGCGGCGCGCGCGGGCGCTATCCGGGTGTGCGCCACTGGATTCATCCAGCCAGCGCCCGTCCGCATTGCCGTACACGCCCGTGGTGCTGATATAGACGGCGGGGCGGGATGGCTGTGCTAAAATCGCTGACTTGCCCTGTCGCGGCACGTTTTTTTGCAATGCACTCAGCAACTTGCGCGTGCGCAGATCGGTCTCACCCTGGGTAGACGGCGGCACGCTGTGAATGAGCGCTGCCTGTAACCCCGAGAGGCGCGAAAGCGTTGCGGGGTGATCAAGGTCTGCCATGATCGGCACGGCGCCCATGGCGCGCAATCGGGCCGCTTGATCGGCCCGGCGACAGAGCACGTAGACCCTGAAACGTTGTAACAACCATGGCAAGGCGCGGGAAACCACATCACCGCAGCCCGCGATCAGCAGCCGTGGTTTGGCGCGCATGCGCGAACGAGTCTTGTTAACTGGCAACACTTGATTGATCTGGAATGATTTGACGATGTCCAAGCAACTTACCATCCTGCCCTCTGGCCAGCAAATTGCCCTGCAAGAAGGGCAAACCATCCTGGATGCCGCCATTGGTGCGGGCTTTAGCATGCCGTACGGCTGCAAGAATGGCGCCTGCGGTGCGTGCAAGGGTCAGGTGGTGCAAGGGCAGGTTGAATACCCGGATGGTTATGCCGAATCTGCGCTGACGCATATGGAGCGTGAGCGTGGCCTGGCGCTGTATTGCTGCGCGGTGCCAACGGGCGATATCACGGTTGAATGCCGTGAGGTTTCTGCCACCAAGGATATCCAGATCAAGACGCTGCCGTGCCGTGTGCAGAAGATCGAGAAAGTCTCGCACGATGTGGCGGTGCTCTCGTTCAAGTTGCCGACGACGGAGCGCCTGCAGTTCCTGGCCGGCCAGTATATTGATCTGCATACCAACGGCGGCAAAAAGCGCAGTTTCTCGATTGCCAACGCGCCGCACGATGACGAATACCTGCAATTGCATATTCGCTGCATGCCCGGTGGCGAGTTCGCCAGCTATGTCTGGAACGAAATGAAAGAGCGCGAAATCATGCGCTTTACCGGCCCGCTGGGCTCGTTCTTTCTGCGTGAAGACAGCGAAAAGCCGATCATTTTCGTTGCTACCGGCACCGGTTTTGCCCCGATCAAGGGCATTCTGGAGCACGCCTTCAACAAGGGGATTGATCGCCAGATGATTCTGTACTGGGGCGCGCGCAGCCAGCGTGACCTGTATATGCCGGAACTGCCGCAGCAGTGGGCCAAGGATCACCCTAACTTCAAGTACATTCCGGTGCTCTCTGAACCGGCGCCGGAAGACAACTGGACTGGCCGGACCGGTTTTGTGCATGAATCGGTGCTGGAGGACTTTGGCAGCATGGCCAGCTGGCAGGTGTACGCGTGTGGCGCACCGGTGATGGTTGAGGCAGCCTACAAGAACTTTGTGGCGCGCGGCCTGCCGGAAGACGAGTTTTTCTCTGACGCGTTCTTCAGTTCCAAAGACACGTCCAAACCGGCGGCCTGAGCAAGCGGCTGCTTGCGGGTTTGATTCAAAAAGCCACCCTTTGCGGTGGCTTTTTTGTTGGGCGCGCCGGCTGAAACGTGCCCGAAAAAAAGCCCCGCAAAGACGCAGGGCTGAAGGGCAAGTTTGCCTTGAGACGAAAGAGCGGTGATCAGCCGGGCAAGGTGGCGGGGTCGACCGCCTGGCCTGCATCTGCCCAGCGGCGCAGCCCGAGTACCTTTTCGCCCAGCGCGGTCAGATCCGCGCGCGGATAGCGGGTTTGTTCCCAGTTGCGCGGATCGCCCGGGAAAGCGTAGCCACGGGCCGGCTCGCGGCGATACCAGCTGCCAACGCGCCAGTCACGCAGTTCTGCATTGGCCTCGTCGGCCGGCGTGAACGAGATGTACTGCGCCAGCCGCACCTTGTTGGTCGAGGTGTTCGGGCGGATGCCATGGGCCAGCAAGCTGTTGAAGATCAGCAGATCGCCCGCCTGCATGGGGATGAACTGCACCGGCCATGGTACGTCGGCCAGATCGGGCTGCCACGGGTTGCGGTCTGCCGGCGCGGTTTTGCGCCATTCGGCGAAATGCTCAAATAATTCTGGAATGCACTGAAAGCCGCCGCCTTCCGGGGTGGTGTCAGACAGCGCCAGGACGCCCTGCACGTTCACCGGGAGCGGGTCCAGCGTGGTGTCGGCATCCCAGTGGATAAAGCCGCCAAACTTGCGCGTGCCCTGATTGGGCGGGTTCAGGTTGGCGCGATCAATCGTTACCCACAGGTCTTCCCGGTCCCAGATATCAACAAACGCATCGTAGATGCGCTGGTTCTGGCGGTTATCCCACATGGTCTGGTTCTGATAGGCCTCGACCATGCCAGAGCCGTTCAGTTCTTTCATTTCATGATCACGCAACTGCGGTTTGGTCCAGTTGGCCGGGTCTTGCGGCGTCAGTTCCTGGAACTCCCACAAGAAGTCGGTCGTGCGCTGGACGGCCTCGGGCGACACCGCATTCTTGACGATGACATAACCATAACGTTGCCAGTGGGCAAAGTCGGCTTCGGACAACACGCGCAGCGGCAGTGCTTTTTTCAGGTCACGCAGTTGCACTTGATCAAGGTAGGCAACCGAGGGGTTGCCGGGGCGGTTGTCGCCGTATTGGTAGCGCTCGTTCATGTTGGTCTCCGGGGTGGATGCGCAGATTCTGCGCTGCCATCTGGCGACCGTTTATGCTTGATGCAGCTCAAATTGATACTATTGTGACGTTTGATTGTGCATTGCGGGTGAGTTGTGAAACCTCAGCGTGAACATGTGACCGTCCCGGACGGTGCCTCCTGGGCTTTGCTCTGGCGGGAGCTACCCAATCTGCCGTTTGAATGGCATTACCACCCCGAGTTTGAATTGACGCTGACCGTCAATGCGGCGGGGCAGCGCTATATTGGCGATCATCTGGGCGATTTTGCCGATGGCGATCTGGTGCTGGTGGGCCCCAACCTGCCGCATACCTGGTCGGCCCAGTGCGCGCTGGATGAAAGCCGGCCGGTGCTGGCCGTCGTGGTGTGGTTCAGCCGGGATTGGGTAGATCGTCTGGTGGCCGGCCTGCCGGAGCTGGCGCCGATACGCAGACTGGCCGATCAAGCCGGCCGGGCACTGCAGTTTTCCGCCGCCGTCACGGCGCGCGTGCGGCCGCGGCTGATGCAAATGGACGCACTGGATGCCGCCCGCCGCTTGCCGTTATTGCTGGATATCCTGCTGGAACTGGCGCGTGATGTCGGGGCGCAGCCCTTGTCTGCCGCCGCGGCCACGCTGGACTCGCAAGCAAGCCGGGATCGTCTGGGCAAAGTGCTGGATCTGATGCATCAGCGTTTTGCCGAGCCCTTGACGGTAGAGGAACTGGCCGCGCGCGTGGCGCTTTCCGTTGGCGCGTTTCACCGTTTTTTCAAGCGGCACACCGGCAAGACGGTGACGGCCTATCTGACGCAGTTAAGAGTAGGGCACGCCTGCCAGCTCTTGATCCAGAGTGACAAGCCGATCGGGATGGTGGCGGAGGCTGCGGGGTATCGTAATCTGGCGCACTTTAACCGGCAGTTTCTGGCAGCCAAAGGCGTGACGCCACGGTTGTTTCGCCAGCAATATCGCGCGCCTTGATGATGGCGTGACTGGTTTGCGGGCACGAAAAAGCCGGACCCGAAGGTCCGGCTTTTTAACACTCGGCCAGAGAGAGGCTGGCCAGACTGTTGCCTGGGTTGATTAGAACCAGGTCTTCAGGCCAGTCATCACGCGGTAGCTGTTTTCACCAGCAGCGGCAGTGGTGTCGTTACCGTAGTACATCACGTCGTCAGCAGCGCTGTACGAAGCGTTGTCGCCGTTCTTCACGTAACGGGCGTCAACGTAGGCCAGGCTGTGCTTGGACAGGCTGTAGTTGTAACGAGCGTCAACAGCTTGAGCGCCGCTGTCATTCTGGCTGGCACCGTTCAGCTTGGCGTCACGCAGGTTGATGTAGCTCAGATACACGCCGTGCTTGCCTTGCTCGTAGGAGCCTTGGGCGATCCACATGTCTTGCTTGACGTCGTCACCAGCGTTGCTGGCTTCAGCGCGCTTGAAGCCGCCCTTCAGGCCAAAGCCGTTGTCGAACTTGTAGTTCGCGCCGGCGTACCAGTTCTTGCTGTCGATGCCATCGGCAAATACCGGCTGGCCAGACACGTCTTCGCTGGTCACGTTGTTACGATGCTGGTAGGTACCATCGATACCCAGACCTTGCCACTTGTAGTTGGCGGTCAGGTCGTAGCCCTTGCTGCCCTGGCGGCTTTGGTCTTCCAGGAAGTAAGCAGCGGAAGCGTTGAAGCCGTACAGGCTCGGCATGTCATAGCGCAGAACGTTTTTGGCGTAGTTGCTTTGAGCAAAGCCGTAGTCGCGGGCAAACCATTCGGCACCGGTGTCACCGTACAGGCGGTCCAGCGCGTCGTAGGTCGGGCTCAGCATGTTACCGGCACGGAAAGTACCGTAGTCACCAGTCAGACCGATGTAGGCTTGACGGTTACCCCAGTTGGCAGTGCCGCCTTGAGTGCGGTTGCCCGGCTGGTTCTGGATTTCTTGTTCAACACGCCAGATCACCTTGCCGCCGGCATCAAGCTTGTCGCTGCCGGACACGCCGATGATGGCGTCGTAGGAAACACCGCCGGACTTGGTATTGCCGGCCTTCATGTAATCAACACCACCCGTGATGCTACCGTCGATGGTCACATCAGCCATGGCGGCACCGGTACCCAGTGCCAGAGCAACTGCCAGCGTTGCATATTTGATTTTCATTTGTATTCTCCTTTGTCTGAATCCACGTCTTGTTTGGCTTGACGGCAATGCCGCAAACTTGGATTGCAGTTTAAGGATCGGGCTTTTCCTACGCCCGTAACTATTTCCAACGGCATAATGTGAATTTTTACGGAATTTTTTTGATCAAAGTGGCTACATATGCGCGTGCTATATTGACCTGGCGCATATACGCATAACGGGATTTCCGCATGGTCCGACGTGTCGTGTTCAACCAGAAAGGCGGCGTGGGCAAGTCGACCATCACCGTCAATCTCGCCGCCGCCGCCGCCCTGGCGGGCCGCTCGGTCCTGGTGGTGGATCTGGATCACCAGGGCAATGCCAGCCGCTATTTGCTGGGTGAAGCCGCCGGCCAGAGTTCACCGACACTGACCCAGTTCTTTGAGCAGACGCTCAATTTCAGTCTTTATTCCAATACCATTGAAGACTTCGTCCACCCCACGCAGTGCCCGGGGCTCTCTGTTTTACCGGCGGGCACCGGGCTGGCTGAACAACAGGCCAAGCTGGAATCGCGCTACAAGATCTTTAAATTGCGCGAATCCTTGCAAGAACTGGGCGCGCGCTTTGATGAAATCTGGCTGGATACCCCGCCAGCGCTCAATTTCTTTACGCTTTCTGCGCTGATTGCGGCAGATCGCTGCCTGATCCCGTTTGATTGCGACGCGTTTTCCCGCGATGCACTGGTCGGTTTGCTTGATCGCGTAGCGGAAATCCGCGCCGATCATAATCCGGCGCTCAAGGTGGAAGGGATTGTGGTGAACCAGTTCCAGCCCCGCGCCACCTTGCCCGCGCGCATGGTGGAAGAACTCAAAGCCCGCGGACTGCCGGTGCTGGAGCCCTTCCTGAACAGTTCCGTGAAGGTGCGCGAATCGCACGAGCGGGCCATGCCGCTGGTGCAAATGGAACCACGCCACAAACTCTCACAGGCATTTAGCAGCCTGTATCAATCACTGGCAAAATGACTCTTTTAGGCGCAACCTGGCCGGCGTGCCAGGGGAAAACACACTCATGAGTGCAGGTATTCTGGATAAAAAGCCGCGTTTGCTGATCGTGGACGACGAGCCGTTCAACCTGGAAATTCTCAGCGAGCATTTGCAGGACGCCGATTACGACGTCGTCACCGCCGATGACGGCGAAGCAGCGTGGGACTTGTTGTCGCGTGACCGGGCGTTTGACGCCATCTTGCTGGACCGCATGATGCCGCGCATGGACGGCATGGCCCTGCTGGCGCGCCTGAAACAGCAGCCGGAACTGATGCAGGTGCCGGTGATCATGCAGACTGCCGTCGGCGCGGCAGAAAACGTGCGCGAAGGCCTGACTGCAGGCGCTTATTACTATCTGATCAAGCCATTCCAGCGCGACATGCTGCTGGCCATTGTCAGTGCGGCAGTCGAGTTCTACCGCGAGAAACGCCAGCTGGAACAACAGCTGGTGGCTCAGGCCGGCAATTATGGTCAGCTGGTCAGCGCGGAGTTCGAGTTCAGTTCGCTGGAAGAAGCCCGCCAGCTCACGCTGGTGTTGTCACACGCGTGCCCGGAGCCGCAACGCGTGGCGCTGGGGTTGTCTGAACTGCTGGTCAACGCCGTCGAGCACGGCAATCTGGGCATCCGCTACGGCGAAAAAACCCGTTTGCTGCAACTGGGGCGCTGGCAGGATGAGGTGGAAGCACGCCTGGCCAACCCGGAGTACGCCAAACGCCGGGTGCGCGTGGCCTTCAGCCGCAGCAAAGAGACCATCACCATTGTCATTACCGATGAAGGCAACGGTTTTGACTGGCGTCCTTTCCTGGAATTCTCGCCCGAGCGGGCGTTTGATCCGCACGGCCGCGGTATTTCCATGGCGCGCATGTTGTCGTTCGATCAGATCGAATATCAGGGCACCGGTAATACCGTGATGGCGCAGGTACGGCTGCCGCCGGGTTAATCCAGAATTTCTACCGGCATGCCGGTTTCAATCTGGCCGGCATTGCGCGCCAGTACGTTCTGGCCGAACTCGGCACCTTCCGGCCCTTTGCGGCGTTTGGCGATGGTGCGCAGCGGTTCCTGGTCGTCTGATTTTTGCGCCGTGTGTGGATCAACCGTGGTGAACACACAGCGGCCACACGGTTTGTCGATCTGGAACACCACATTGCCGATGCGAATGGTCTTCCAGCCATCTTCTGCAAACGCCTCTGCGCCAGAGACCACCAGGTTGGGCCGAAAGCGCGCCATGTCCATGTCACGCCCCACCCATTCATTCAGTTGCAGGCGCGAGGATTCGCCAATCAGCAGCAGCGGGTAGCCGTCGGCAAAAGACAGCGGGATGTCCGGATGCTGTCTTACCCGGCGCTGCGGGTCGCCCGTGTACAGCAAACGCGCCTTGCGGCCCAGGTAGTCGCTGATCCAGGCATCCGCTTCATGCGCGCCGGTCCAGGCGCCAAACTGGTCTTTCCAGACATGGGCATCACAAGCGGCGCTGAACTGGCTGCGCTCAATACTGAGCATGGGCATGCCCGGCGCAGACAGTGTGAGGCTGTGCGCATCGACGTCAGTCTCGATCTTGACCATCTCCGGGTAGTCGCGCCCGGTGATCATCACGCCTTCATCAGAGGTGACCATCCATGCGCGGTCGTCCGGCAGGCCCAGCGGCGTGACTTCGCTCTGGCTCATGGCCAGGCCTTTGACGGACTTGACGGGGTAACGGTAGATCGCACTCAGCACTGGCATGGCAGTCTCGCAAAAGCGGTAATGGAAGGCGTGAAGTGCCAGCTTATCATCACTCTGCATACCAGTAATGCCGGTGTTGTTCGCGCCAGCGGCGGACTGAGAGCTGTGTGCCATCCGTGGTCAGGGTGATGGCGCCGTCACGATCAGTCCGCAAGTCCTGGGCGCCCACGGCGGCATAGCGGGCGACGATCTCCGGGCGCGGGTGACGAAAGCGGTTCAGATAACCGGCAGAGAACACCACCCAGTCTGGCTGCGTGTTTTCAACAAAGGCGGCCGATGATGACGTCAGGCTGCCATGATGCCCCGCGATCACCACATCAAAATGCCCCAGCCAGTTTCGCCCGAGCATGTCGTACTCTTGCGCGGTGCCGACATCGGCCGGGATCAGCAGGCGCTGGTGAGCGGTTTCGATCTCCAGCACGCAGCCCTGGGCATTTTCATCGGGCATGACGGCATCGGGCAGCGGCCACAGCAAGGTGAAGCTCACGCCATCCCAATCCCAGCTCTGGCCGGCCTCACAGGCTTCATCATGGCTGGCCAGACCCCACGCCGGGTGATCTGGCGGCAGCCGGGCCAGCAGATGGTTGACCGGGAGTGCACGCAACAACGCCTCGGCGCTGCCGGAATGATCGTTGTCCTTGTGAGAGACGACCAGCGTATCCAGCCGCTGCACTTGCCGGCTACGCAATACCGGCAGGATGGCGCGGTCAGCCTGGCCTGGCTTGCCGGTATCAAACAGCAGATTGTGGTGGCGGGTTTGCACCAGCACCGACAAGCCCTGGTCCACGTCGATGATGGTGGCGGCGAACTCGCCTGGTGCGATGGCAGGCGCCGGTACGATAAAGAGCGGCGCGGCCATCATCAGCCCCAGCCATCGCCCCGGCAACCCGCGCGGCAACATGAACAGCCACACACCCGCCAGTGCCGGAACGAGTGCCCAGGCGGGCGGCGGGGCGAAGTCCGGAGAAGGTGCATACCGGAGCAGCAAGGCCAGAAACCAGTGGGTTGCCGCAAACAGGCGCTCGGCCCCTTGCCAGAGCCAGCCAGTCGGATCGGCAATGCCGGCCAGAGTGAGTGGCGTGACCAGCATGCCGATCACCGGAATGGCAACGGCATTGGCCAGTGGCGAAACCAGCGGCAAGCGCCCGAACACCACCAGCAAAACCGGCAACGTACCCAGCGTGACCGCCAGTTGGGTACGCACCCAGCCGGTTACACCTTGCGCCGGCCCAACGCGGTTGGCGCCCAGCCACAGCAAGGCGCCTACCGCCAGAAAAGACAGCCAGAAGCCGGCGGCCGTCACCGCGAACGGGTCAGCGATGACCACCGCCAGCAAGGCCAGCATCCAGATCACGCTTTTGCTCATGGGCCGCGCCCACAGCAGGCAAACAACGCCGGTCGCCAGCATCAACACCGCCCGCTGGGCAGGAATCCCCAGCCCGGCCAGCAAGGTATACAGCAGCGCTGCCGCCAGCCCGGACCACAACTGCAGCCGGCGCACATTGCAATGACCCAGCAAGCGCGGCAGCCGCCGGCCGATGATGCCGGTCAGCCAGCCCGTCAGCGCCGCGATCATCGATACATGCAGGCCCGAGATCACGGTCAGATGCGTTGTGCCGGTCCGGGCGAAGTCTTGCCACTGCTCCCGCCCGATACCGCTGCGATCCCCCGTGGCAATGGCCGCGATGACGCCTGTCCAGGGCGCGTCACCCAGCGTGCGCGTAATGCGCTGGACCACGGCCTCCCGCAGGCGGTCAATGCTGGCTTGCCAGGCAAACCCGGGCAGGGCTTGCCCGTTTTTGACCTGGCCGGTTGCGCCAATGCCTTGTTGCAACATCCAGCCCTCGAAATCGAACCCGCCCGGGTTCTGCTGGCCGTGTACGCGCCGGGGCTGCAGGGTGAATTGCCAGCGGGTGCCGGCCGACAGCGCCGGGTGTTCGCCCCACCAGGAGAGCGACAGCCGGCCGGGCAGCGTGGCGTTCTGGCTTAGCACACGGGTGGGCACAAACACAAAACGCACGCCGAATTCACTTGTCTGCGGCAGGCCACGGACATAGCCCTCTGCCACGACCCGGGTTTGTTCCAGCGCAGGATCAAGCCGGTCTGCCATGCGCCAGTGCGCGCGCAGGCTGGCCCAGCCAAAGCCGGTGATCAGCATCACGACAATGATCGCCAGTTGCCGGCGGCGGCCGTGGCAACGCCCTGCCACAAAGCAGCCCAGCAGCAGCAAGGGCAGTGGCGCATAAACGGCGGGCAGCGCCGGTTGCAATTGCAGCAGGCAAACGCCCGCGACAAAGGCCGCCATGGCGCCCAGGTAGGGGATCAGCATGGCGCCACCCTGACAGGCCGGCCTGCTGCTGGCGATGGTGTCCGCAAACTTGCTTGTGCTGCATCAAGCGCGGGTCAGGATGTATTCCTGGTATCCCGGTGTATCGGGGCATCTGCTACACTCGGCCCCATGAAATTTCATGATGCAGATGTCCTGATCGTTGGCGGTGGCCTGGTGGGTTGTGCCCTGGCTTGCGCGCTCAAGGACACGCCCTTGCAGGTCACCCTGGTTGATAGCCATCCCCCCGCCCAAAGCTGGGATGCCGCGACCTGGGATAGCCGTATCTACGCCATCAGCCCGGCCAGCCGGCGTTTTCTGACGCAGATTGGCGCGTGGCAGCGCATGGATGCCAGCCGCTTGCAATCAGTGGGGCAGATGCGCATTGCCGGGGATGATGGTCGCGCAGAACTGGCTTTTACCGCCGTCGAAGCCGGTTCGGACGAACTGGCGCGGATTGTGGAATCCCGTGAATTGCAGCGTGCCCTGTGGCAAGCGGCGGCAGATTCGGCCAATGTCACGCTGGTGGCACCGGCGCAGCCATCTGCTTTGCATGATGAGGCGGACGGCGGCAAGTTGCTGGCGCTGGCACACGGGCCGCGTCTGTCGGCACGGCTGGTGGTGGGCGCCGATGGCGTGCAATCGTGGGTGCGTACGCAAGCCGGTATCGAAGAAAAAACCACCCCGTATCACCAGTGGGGCGTAGTGGCCAATTTCGAATGCGAGAAACCGCATCTGGCCACCGCCAGCCAGTGGTTCTTTGAAGACGGCGTGCTGGCGTTTTTGCCACTGGCCGGACAGCGGATGTCCATGGTCTGGTCATGCGGCGAGCTGCGCAAGAACGCGCTGCTCGGGCTTTCTGCCGAGGCGCTGTGCCAGGAAGTGGCCCGCGCCGGACAGCACCGGCTGGGCGAACTCAAGATCATTTCGCCGGCGGCGGCTTTTCCACTGCGGCTGATGCAGGTGGCCGATCTGGTCAAACCGGGCCTGGCGCTGATTGGCGATGCCGCTCATGCGGTGCATCCGCTCGCCGGGCAGGGCGTGAACCTGGGATTTGGCGATGCCATGGAACTGGCGCGTATTCTGGTGGCCGAACCGGCAAGCCGTTGTGGTGATTACCTGGTGCTGCGCCGATATGAACGGGCCCGGCGCGAAAATGTGTTGCTGATGCAGGGCGTCACGCACGGCCTGCAAAAGCTTTTCAACAACGCCAATCCGGTGCTGCGCGTGCTGCGTAATACCGGGCTTGGACTGACTGACCAATGGGCATGGCTGAAGCATAAGCTGATCCAGCATGCCATGAACGCTTAAAGGTAAAGCATGAAGTTACCCCGTATCGTCCGTATGCTGGCTATCAGCGGCCTGTTGACGCTGGTGGCATGCAGCGCGGAAGCCGAAACCCCCAATGCCAAACAGTTGCACGACAAGCTGCAGCAACTGTTGCCCGGTCGTGAAATTACCAGCGTGACGCCTTCGCCCATGAAAGGCGTGTACGAGGTGGTCGTCGGCGGTCACCAGATTCTGTATACCGATGCCAAGGGCGATTATGTCCTGCTGGGCGAAATGATCGACATGAAAAACAAGGTCAGCCTGACGCAGGCGCGCGCGGCAGAACTGTCGCGCACTGACTTTGCCAAGCTGCCGTTTGATCAGTCGTTCAAGGAAGTGCGTGGCGACGGTAGCCGCAAGCTGGCCGTGTTCTCTGATCCGGATTGTCCGTTCTGCAAACGCCTGGAAAGCGAAAGCCTGGCCGGCGTGACCAACGTGACCATTTACACCTTCCTGTTCCCGCTCAATATCCACCAGGATGCAGAGCGCAAGTCCAGACTGCTGTGGTGCGCCACAGACCGCGACGCAGCCTGGCGTGACTGGATGGATCACGGCAAGCTGCCGGACAACAAGGGCGATTGCGATAACCCGATCGAGCGTAACCTGGCGCTGGGCGAAAAGCTGGGCATTACCGGCACGCCGGCGCTGGTGTTTGCCAACGGCCGCATCGTCTCTGGCGCCATCCCGAAAGAACAACTGGAACCGTTGCTGGCCAAGGGTGGCCCGGATCAATCCATGCAGTAAGTGGCGGGTTTCACGCACAAAAAAAGCAGCCGGAAGGCTGCTTTTTTTGTGGGACATCCGGCTGGATGATTTATTTGGTGCTGGCCGGCGCCGCATCGTAAATCGGCGCCAGGGTGTAGCCGGCTTTCTTGAGCAGGGCCACCAGACCTTGCGGGCCTGGCAGGTGCATGGCGCCGACGGCGATAAAGGCGTTGCCCTTGGCCAGCGGCGCTTGCAGGCGTTCGGCAAAACGGACATTGCGATCTGTCAGCAGATCCTTGCGTGCCCAGGTGCGGAACCAGGCCTGGTCGGCGCTGGACATGTTCGGATCATCTTGCGATGACACATCCATGATGCGGGTCAGATCGCGCGCGACGTAGGCATCAATGATCTGACGCGTCTGCATGGCGTATTCGTCCGGGTGATCCAGCATGCTGTAGAGCATGGCGCGCTGTTTGTCTTCGGGCATGTTCTGGAACAGCGACAACTGCTCCTGAATGGTTTCAAGCCCGTTGTAGTTCTTGCCGCCTTCCACCGACATCTTGGCCAGCAGCAAATCCAGCGGCAACTGGCCGGGCTGCTTTTTGGGTTCCATCATCAGCATGGCTGCCGCCCAGATATACAAACGGCGGGTGGCCACTTCCGGGTATTCGCGGGCGTTCAGTTCCGGTAGCAGTTTCTGGTAATGCGCGTCGTCGATATGGGCCGACAACAGATCACCTTCCGGCCGCAGCACGGCGCGGGCCATATCCATCATCATGTTCAGATCGATGCGGATTTCGGTGTAAACCTGATCGGACGAATCAAACGCCTTTTGCACCGGGGCAGACAGCGTGGTCACGCGCGGGTCTGCCACGTGCGCGGTGCCAAACAGCCAGGATGATGGCGCACCAGGTTTGTCGATGCGCCAGAAAATGGCGTGCGGGAACGTCTGGGCTTTATCGGATGCGGCTTGCGCCACTTGGGGCAAAAAGGCAGCCAGAGTCAGCGCCGCGGCGACAAGCCGCAGGCAAAGGCGGGCGAGCATGGTGGTTTCCTCTTCCTCGGAACGGGACTAACTGGTTCTAATTGATGTTTTGCGGACCGGCTTTATGGTGCCGGTTTATCCGTGAGGGCCCAGTATAACGAAAGTCCCCACGCTGCTGGCAGGGTGGGGATGGCTGGAGCCAGCTTGCGGGCATATTTGCAACCGCAAGCCGGTGTCAGTGTTGCTTGCCCCCGGCCGCAATGCGATCCATCACCGCAAACAGCACGCCAGAGATCACAAAGGTCACGTGAATGGCAACCAGCCAGCCCAGCTTCTGGCTATCCATCGAATCGATGTTCACAAAGGCTTTCAAGAGGTCGATGGCAGAGATGGCGACGATGGAGCCAATCAACTTCAGTTTCAGATCGGCGTAGCTGACCTTGCCCATCCAGTAGGGTTTGTCTTCCGAGTCATGCGCCACTTCCATCCGTGAGATAAAGTTCTCGTAGCCGCTGAACATGACAATCAGCAAGAGGTTGGCAACAAGGGTGACATCAACCATCGACAAAATGCCGATGATCACGTTGCCATCGCCCGTCAGCAGCGTCTGGCCCAGCGCCCACAACTCCTTGAGCATCTTGATGAACAAGGCGAACAGGCCAGCAACCAGGGCCAGATAGAATGGCGCCAGCAGCCAGCGGCTGTAAAAAATGGTTTTCTCCAGTGCGGTTTCAAGTCGCGAATGCATCGTTGACCTTTTATGATGTAAATCAGGACGGGTATTCATGCCCGGCACATGCAGACCGGCAAAACTGCCGCCAGTTCCCCAAAAAAGTTGCGTAAGGCAAACAATGAGTTCCCGCCGTCATCTGGAAATCCTGCATTCCCCGCCGACCACGCCGCAGGCAGGCATGCCGCCGCTGGTTTTTGTACATGGGGCCTATGTGGGCGCCTGGTGCTGGCAAGATCATTTCCTGCCCTGGTTTTCTGATCTGGGCTATGACTGTTACGCCCTGAGTCTGTCTGGCCACGCTGGCAGTGGCGGGCGCGAGAAACTCGATCACTTTGGCCTTGGCGAGTTTTTGTCTGATATTGCCCGCGTCGCCGCGCCTTTGCGCCAGCCGCCGGTGATCATCGGCCACTCGCTGGGCGGCTATCTGGCCCAGCGCTACGCCCGCAAGCATGAGGTCGCCGGGCTGGCGCTGCTGGGCAGTGTTGCGCCCTGGGGCCTGATGAATTCGCTGGGACACATGATGGTGTCCTCGCCGCATTTGTTGCTGGGGCTGAACCAGTTCCAGTGGCATACCGGCGCCATGGATATCGATCTGGGCGTGCTCAAGCAGTTGCTGTTCTCGCACGAGACCCCACGCGTGGGCCTGACTGCCTTTGCGGCGCGCGTGCAGCCAGAATCCGCCCTGGCGCTGGCTGAACTGATGATGCCGCAGCCGTGGCTTTCCTGGGGAATGCCGGATGTGCCGGTGCTGGTCATCGGGGCAGGGGAGGATCGCATCATTCCGGCAGGGGATGTCCGCGCCACCGCACGCGCCTGGGGTGTCGAGCCAGAGTTTCTGCCCGGCCTTGGTCACGCCATGATGTGCGATACCTTGTGGGAACACGTGGCACTGCGGCTGCACGCCTGGCTGCGCCAGCAATACGGCGCGCGCAGCTAACGGTTGCAACCAGGGTGGATCGTACCCATCTTCTGCTGGATCAGGGGTGGCCTGCAGCCAGCCCGACCCACCGGAGAGCACCATGACCGACAAGGTAGTCAAAACAGATGCGCAATGGCGTGAGCAGCTGAGCCCAGAACAATATCGCGTTACCCGCCAGGCCGGGACCGAGCGCCCGTTCAGTGGCGAACTCTATTACCGCAATGAAGACGGCGATTATCACTGTGTATGTTGTGATGCCGTGCTGTTTCACTCCGGCACCAAGTTTGATGCGCATTGCGGCTGGCCCAGCTTCTGGGAAGAAGCCGTTCCCGGCGCGATCAGGCGGATCGAGGATTACTCTCACGGCATGACCCGCACCGAGGTGCGCTGCGCCCGCTGCGATGCCCATCTGGGCCATGTGTTCCCGGATGGCCCGGAACCCACGGGCGAACGTTATTGCATCAATTCGGTATCCATGACCTTCAAGCCGGAAAGCTGATGGCTGGCACGTGTGTCCGATCTGAAAACCGGCGGTATCCCCGCCGGTTTTTTCGTTTGCACCAGGTGGATGGCCGGTTGATGTCTGCGGCATAAATCCCGCAAGTGGCATGCGGGCATTGTCCTGGGCGCGCTTTTACGGTATCAATCTTTCCGACGTGGTATTTGCGGCGGTGCCAGGCCTTCTTGCCTTCAGCAAAGGCCGCGTTCGCAACCGCACATGATCGAAACAAAACCAATCAGATCGATATTGATATTCAGGAGTGTCCCAGATGGAACGGGTAAACGGTAAACGCCTTGTGGCGTCGGTGGTGGCGCTGGCCGCCGTATTTGCGCTGGCCGCATGCGGCAAAAGCAGTGAAGGCCCCAAAGTGGCGCTGGATGACAAAGACCTCATCAACACGCTGAACAACTTTATCCAGGCCGATCAGCAAAACTGCGTGTCCATGCCGATTGCCTTCAATACGCCCGTTGCCAAGGACTACGCCAAACTCACCGATCCCAATGGCGCCCAACTGGCTGCCCTTGTCAAAGTGGGCCTGATTGCCGAAAGCGCGGCCGATGGCGGCCAGGTGCAATTTACCGCCACCGACAAGGGCAAGGACGCCTACGACGGCAATACGCCGCCGGGATTCTGCAGCGGCACGCCGGAAGTGGACAAGGTGGTCAGCAATACGGTTGAAGAAACCGCAGACAACTACAGCCGCGACAAGGTGGTGTTTACCACCAAGCTCGATGGCGTGGCCGACTGGGCCAAGGATGACGCCATCCGCCAGCAATATCCCAAGTTTGCAACGCTGCTGGATAACCAGGGCAAAGAACAGCATTCGCTGGAAATCGAGAGCCGTGGCCAGGGCTGGCGCGTGCTGGAACCCAGCCCGGTTGCCAACTGATTCGTTCATTCATTCAGTCAGGCACCGGAAAACAAAAAACCCGTCAGCAGACGGGTTTTTTGTTTTTGGCGGACAGCGGTCAGTGATTACAGACCCAGTTCTTCCACCCACAACAGCGACTGGCCATGTGCGCGGTTGAGCATGTCCGGTGTCAGTTGCAACTGGTCGCACAGACGCGGCACTTCCGACATGTCCGGGTCTTCGCAGGCTTCGGCCAGTTCCAGGAACGGGCCATAGATGCCGGAGCGCTCGGTCAGGGCATCGGCAATGCTTTCCGGCAGGATCAGCGTTTCGAGCACGCGGTCCATCGGCATGTCCAGCAGCACATCAAGCAAAGAGAAAATGCCGACGATAAACAGATTGTCGCGATCCTGGCCATCCAGCAAATGGCTGCCCAGCAATTCTACCAGGCGGCCGCGGGTGACGGCGGTCTTGAGCAGGGCAGGCGGCGAGCCGGCCTCGGTGCTGGCAGTGACCAGCAACAGTGTCAGCCAGCGATAGAGCTTCTGGTAACCCAGAATGGTCACGGCGTGGCGGAACGACTGGATTTCACACGACAGGCCAAAACCCACGCTGTTGATATAGCGCAGCAGCTTGAACGAGAGGGCGACATCACGCTTGAGGGCGTTTTCAATGTCGCGGATCTCTGCGTTGTTGCGCAGCATGTTCAGCAGGTTAAGGATGTTGGCGTAATTCGGGTTGATGACCTTGGCCGACAGCGTTTCCGGATGGGCAAAGTAATAGCCCTGGAACGCATCAAAACCAATGTCCATACACTTGCGGAACTCTTCCTTGGTCTCGACCTTCTCGGCAATCTGCAGCACCGGATACTTGCGCAGTGCCTTGGAGATTTCCGGCAGGCGTTCCATGCCCAGGGCCTGAACGTCCAGCTTGATGTAATTGGCAAACTCAAGGAACGGCGCGGTTTGCGGCGAGAGTTCGAAGTCATCGAGCGCAATGCCGAAACCCTGGCTGCGCAATTCTTTCACGCGGGCCAGCAGTTCGGGCGTAGCCGTGGTGGTCTCCAGCACTTCCAGCACCACGCGTTGGGGCTGCAGCAGTTCCAGGAAGTTGCTTTCCAGCATGGATTCAGCGACGTTGATAAACGCCAGCTTGCTACCGACCAGCCAGTCGGTGCCCATGTTGGAAATGGTGTTGACCAGCACATTGGTGCCCGCTTGCATGTCGCTGGAGAACTCGGCCGTGAGCGCTTCCTTGTTCAACCGGAACAGCAGTTCGTAACCGATGATCTGCTGCTGTCGGTTCAGGATAGGTTGGCGGCCGATAAAGGCGTGATCTTGCGTCATTTCATGTTCTCTAGGGCTGCATACAGGCGCAGCGAATTATATCAGTAAAGTCTGATTTAGCCGTGGTTTGGTCCAGCGCCCGACAAGCTGCGCATATTAGCGCGCCAACGGCGATTACGCAGCCAGTTGTTCGGTGAAATGCGCGCTTCTGACTGCCGCGTTGTCCGACGAGGTCGAATGCAGCAGGTCTTCCATGTCCAGCACCAGCACGACAGAGCCATCACCTGACAAGGTAGCACCTGCCACGCCGTGTGGGTGGATATTCTGCAGTGGTTTGATGACCACGTCATCACGACCGACAAAGCTGTCTACGGCGAGAATGAACGAATGCTCGGCCGACGTCATCAGGACGCCGAACGACGGTACCTCCGTTTCTGCCCAGCCAAGCAGGCGCGCCAGCGACTTGACCGGCAGGATTTCGTCGCGCACCACAATGGTGGCGCGGCCGGACACTTCCTGAACCTGATCGGCGCGGATCGGGATGATCTCGCGCACCATGGCCAGCGGCACGGCAAACGGCTGGTCACAGACGCGGACCACCAGCACCGGCAGAATGGCCAGCGTCAGCGGCAGGGTAATGGTAAAGCGCGAACCTTCACCGACCACCGACTGGATATCAATGCGGCCGTTGAGTTTCTGGATATTGGTCTTGACCACATCCATGCCTACGCCGCGGCCAGAGATGCTGGAAATCTGGTCCTTGGTGGAGAAACCCGGCATGAAAATCAGTTGCAGACACTGCTTGTCGTCGAGACTGTTGGCGGTTTCGACGTCGATCAAGCCTTTTTCCAGTGCCTTCTTGCGGATCACGTCCGGGCGCATGCCACGGCCGTCATCGGTAATTTCGATCTGGATATGATCGCCCACCTGTACGGCAGACAATTCCACCGTCGCTTGCGGCGACTTGCCGGCGGCCACGCGTTCGGCCACGGTTTCGACACCGTGATCCACTGCATTTCGCACCAGGTGGACCAGCGGGTCGTTCAGGTCTTCCAGCATGGTCTTGTCGAGCTCGGTTTCCTCGCCGGTCAGCACCAGGTCGACATCCTTGCCCAGCTGGCGGGCCAGATCGCGGGCCAGACGCGGGTACTTCTGGAACAGACGGCCAATCGGCTGCATACGGGTCTTCATCACCGCGTTCTGCAGATCGCCCACCAGCAGATCAAGCTGGCTGATGGCCTCGTCCAGCGCCTTGAGCGTGGCGTTGTCCATCTTGCCGGCCATGATGTCGGTACGCAGCGTGGTCAGACGGTTCTTGGTCAGACCGATTTCGCCGGACAGGTTCAGCACCTGATCCAGCCGCACGGTATCGATACGGATGGTGGTTTCCTGGGTCACCGGCGCAACAGCGGCCTGCTGCACCGGGGCTTTGGCGGCCGGTGCATTGCTGCGGACCGGGGCGGCCTGAACTGCGGGGAGATCTTCAATCACGACTTCTTGCTGCGGAACGTAAGTGCCTTCAGCCGCGGCAGCCGGCGCCGGTGCGGCGTCGGTGCCCAGCAGGGCGTTGTAAAGGGCATCCCAATGCGGCTCGCCATTGGCGGCCGCCGGGGTGATATTCGATGAAACCGGGGCGGGTGCGGCAGCAGGTGCCGGGGCTGCAACGGCAGGGGCGGCGTGTGCATGTGCATGCGCGTGGCTGGGCAGCTCACCCTGCAGCACCGCATCCAGTTCGGCCAGCAGGCCGGCGTGGGCCGGCAGCGGCATGCGGCCTTGCTGCATGACCACGAACATGTCCTGCACCGTGGCGGTGGCAGAAAGGATGACATCCATGAGCTCCGGCTTCATGGTCATCTCGCCGTTGCGCAGTTTGTCGAACAGGTTTTCCGTGCGGTGGCACAGGCTCACCATGGCTTCGACATTCAGAAAGCCCGCACCACCCTTGATCGTGTGAAAGCCGCGGAAGATGTCGTTCAGCAGATGCTTGTCATCGGGCCGCTTTTCCAGCTCGACCAGCTTGCTGTCCACATCAGACAACAGCTCGGTGGATTCGGTGAGGAAATCCTGCAACAGATCGTCCATACCCGAGAATTCGCTCATTTCGGCCCCATTTTCTTTCAAGTCAAAAACACACATCCCGCGCGGAACACACGCCATGTGCGGCGTTCCATTGTCACCTTAGCCTGTAATCGGCTTCGGGTCAGGCGGGTCTTGCCTGTACTGCCTGTCATTGCAAGATGACTGGCGCATGCGGCCGCCAGTCATCGTCTTGCCAGATCAGAAACCCAGGCTTTCCAGCAGGTCGTCGACCTGTGCCTGATCGGTCACCACGTCGGTGCGGCCGTCGCTGTTGATCACTGGACCTGCCAGCAGGCCTTCGTCGCGCGGTGCCTGCGGCGAGAACGTCACCAGGAATTCCAGCAGCTGGCTTTCCATTTCCTTGACCATGCCCAGCACTTTCTTGATGACCTGGCCGGTCAGATCCTGGAAGTCCTGCGCCATCATGATTTCCAGCATCTGGCTGCTGATCTTTTCAGAATTGCCGGTGGTCTGCTCCAGGTGGGCGCGGGTGGCGTACACCAGTTGCTTGAATTCTTCGACCGTCAGTTCATGCGCAAACAGCTGGTTCCAGCGGTTGGACAACTGCCGTGCCGTGCCGGAGATCTCGTCCTGCAGCGGTTTGGCGTCGTCCAGCGCGTTGAGCGTGCGCTCAGCCGCCTGTTCGGTCATGGTCGCGATATACGACAACCGGTCACGTGCATCCGGAATCTGGTGCGCTGCTTTTTCCAGCGACTTGTCCAGGCCCAGCTCACGCAAGGTGTCATGCAGATGGCGCGTCAACTGGCCAATCTGCGTGAACATGGTGCGCGCGGGTTCTGCCATATCGACCGCAGCCGGAGTGTGGCTTTCCGCAGCGGTGGCCACGGCAGCAACGGGCTGGGCGGCCGGGCTGGCTTCTTCGGCCGCACGGTTGGCGCTGACAATGCTGTCGAACAGCGCTTCCAGATCTGGCGAGTCTGAACTATTGAGGGCTTGATCGCTCACAGCGAGCCTCCTTTCTTCCGGCTGCAGGGCCGGTTATCAGTTGTGATCGGGTGTCAGTTAGGCATGGTGGCGAAAATCTTCTTGAGCTTTTCGTCCAGCGTGGCTGCGGTAAAAGGTTTGACGATATAGCCCGATGCCCCTGCAGAGGCCGCGGCAATAATGTTTTCCTTCTTGGCCTCGGCCGTCACCATCAAGACCGGCAAATGTTTCAGTTGGGCATTTGCGCGAACGTTTTGCAGCAGCTCCAGACCGGTCATGTTGGGCATGTTCCAGTCAGTCACGACAAAGTCGTAAGTCGAGTTCTGCAATTTGTGCAAGGCGATTTGCCCATCCTCTGCTTCTTCCACGTTGGAAAAGCCGAGCTCCTTGAGCAGATTGCGCACGATCCGGCGCATCGTGGAGAAATCATCCACGACCAGAAAGCGCATATTGTTATCCGGCATACAGTTCACTCCGTCGGGGCGCATTTGGACAGCGCCAATCCAGTTGTACAAAACAGAACCTGGGTCAGGACAGCTTTACAGGCCAGGCAAAATCAAGGGTTTCAAACACTGACAAGGCAGGCGAGCGCACTCAACCTGCCCAGTCTTTTATCCGGTGCTTGTCATGCGTTTCATGACCGTCGGGCCGGTCTTAGCCGCGATCGGTAATGTACGGCATGACGGTATCGGCCAGCACCACCGGGTCAAACTTGGCCACATAGGCATCCACCCCCACACTCGCGCCCATGGCCCGGTTGGCGTGCGATGACAGCGACGAGTGCATGACCACCGGAATGCCCTCAAAGCGGCGATCCGACTTGATATGGCGGGTCAGCACGTAGCCATCCATTTCCGGCATTTCGGCATCCACCAGGATCAGCTTGAGTTTGGTGCTCAGCGGCTCGTTGTCATGGGTGGCACGCTGCGCCAGGTTCTGCAGCTTGTCCCACGCTTCCTTGCCGTTGTTGGCCTGATGGTACTTGATGCCCAGCTTGTCGAGCACGCCGACGATTTCCTTGCGTGCCACCATCGAGTCATCGGCAAAGAAGGTGTAGGCATCCGGGCTGACGGTGGTGGAGGGCAGGTCCGGAATATCCGGCTCGCCCAGCACGCCCGAGAGAATCTGTTCCACGTCCAGGATCGAGACGAGCTTGCCGTCCGGCAATTCGGTCAGCGCCGTAATCAGCGCCTGGCTGCCCGAGAGCATGGATTCGGGCGCGCGCACCTTGTCCCAGTCCACGCGGATGATGCGGTCTACTTCATGCACCAGAAACGCCTGCGTGTGCTTGGAGAACTCGGTCACGATCATGGTCGAGTTCTTGATCTCCAGCTTGGGCTGCGTGCCGGACATGAATTGCGACAGCGAAATCACCGGAATGATGTTGCCGCGCAACGAAATCACGCCCTCGACCCCTGCCGGCATGTTTGGCGTGCGGGTGATCTTGGGGGTTTGCGAGACTTCACGCACCTTGAAAACGTTGATGCCGAAGATTTCCCGCGTTCCCAGAGAGAACAGCAGGATTTCCATCTTGTTGGAGCCCGCCAGGCGTGTACGGGCGTCAATGTTGTCCAGCAGATTGGCCTGCGCTTCGATAATGTTCACTGTGTTGTACCTCTGCCGGTTGTTCAGGCCGTTTGTGCTTCAAGCAGATAATTGGCGATTGCCTGCGACAGCTTGTGCGGTTCGAACTTGGACACATAACCATCTACCCCGACCGACTGGCCGAGTTTCTGGTTGGAAGTGCCAGACAACGACGAGTGCATCAAAACGGGAATACCGGCAAAACGAACATCTGTTTTCACCATGCGGGTGAGCATGTAACCGTCCATCTCCGGCATTTCCACGTCGGTGAGGATCAGTTGCACGAAATCGCGCACCGGTCGGCCCTGAATTTCCGCCGAACGGGCAAGGCGCTGCAAATCGTCCCAGGCACGGCGGCCATTCACCGCACTCTGGTGTTTCAGGCCCATGGCATCCAGTGTCAGCTCAATCTGACGGCGGGCCACGGCTGAGTCATCTGCATAAAACACGCGCTTCTCGGCAAACTTGGTGTCGCGAATCACGGTTTCAGAATCAATGGTGAGGTCGGTCTGCAGTGCTTCAGCCAGCACTTTTTCCACATCCAGCATCATCACCAGCTTGCCGCTATCCAGTTCGGTCACGGCCGTCACCAGACCGCTCATCTGATGGCTCAGCATATCGGGCGGCACGCGCATGGACGTCCAGTCGAGGCGCAAAATGGTGTCGACCGCCTCAACCAGGAAACCCTGGGTATGACCGTTGTATTCCGATACGATCATGATTTCCGGGCGGTTGGCGGTGACAATGCCCGCGTACTTGGCCAGATCAATGACCGGCACCAGCACACCACGCAGGCTGACCATGCCTTCGACATTGGCCGGCGTTTCCGGCGCGTGGGTGATTTCCGGTGTGCGCATGACCTCGCGCACCTTGAACACGTTGATACCAAAGTGTTCGCGGCGGCCAGAGCGTTGGTCCTCACCGAGGGTAAACAGCAGAATTTCCAGCTTGTTCGTCCCGGCCAGCTTGGTGCGCGCGTCGATATTCTTGAATAAGTCAGACACAGTGGACTCCAGGATAAAGCATAAATTCTGCCATTATTTGTAAGTAAATCCAAAGGCTTCAGAAAGCCTTCGCAGATTGCTATCGATAAAGGGAAGTGTAGCGCTTCCCCCTTATCGGTAAAGCACTAAAAATCTTTAGTTGCGTATTTGCATTACTAAAGTAGCGCATGCTTATGACATTTATAATAGAAACGCCAGCATTCAACAAGGAGTGGCAGCAATGCCGGATGAAAGTGCCAGCATGAATCCACGTGAGCTGGAGGAGGCTTTTTCTCTTTTTACTGCAGCGTCAAGACAATTGACCGACGCTTATGCCGATTTGCAACAACAGGTTGAGTTTCTTACAACGCAACTTGAAATTGCCAACGGGAATCTGCGCCGCGAGCTGGAAGAAAAAGCTGCGCTGTCCCGTCGACTTGCTCACTTGCTGGCCAGATTACCCGCAGGCGTCATCGAACTTGATGCCAACGGAATGGTGGCTGCGCTTAATCCGGCCGCGTCCCAATTATTGGCGCCATTGGCCGTGGGCGATAGCTGGTTAAAGTTTCAGGGTACCCAGCTGCAACTGGCGCCCATGACCGATATCTGGGTTTACCCGCGCCCGCAGGGTGCGTTGAGACTCAGCATAGTCGAAAGCGACATGCCTGAAGAATCAACCCGCATCTTGCTGGTGCATGACCTGACAGAAAGCTGGGAAATGGAGCAATCGCTCATGCAGCACAAGCGTCTGGCCTCCATGGGCGAGATGGCGGCGGGGTTGGCGCACCAATTGCGCACACCGCTGGCGACGGCGCTGTTGTATGCCGGTCATCTGTCCCGGCCGGAACTGGCCGACACCGATCGCATCAAATTCAGTGAAAAAACCACGGCGCGTTTGCGCCACCTGGAAACCCTGATCCAGAACATGTTGCGTTTTGTACGCGGGCAGGACATGTCGCTGGACGCCGTTGATCTGGTGGGCACTGCGCAAGAGGCCGCCCAGACCTTGCAGCCTCAGCTAGAAATGCGGGGGCTCAGGCTTTCGCTAATGCTGCCTGATGATGAAATCCTCATTCTGGCCAATCGCAAGGAATTACTTGGCGTGATCCTCAATCTTCTGGACAATGCGATGCTCGCGTCAGAAGACAATGCAGAAGTCGGATTGACGCTTGAACTTGCGGGAGGCACCGCCATTTTAAGAGTGGTGGATCAAGGGTGCGGTATGGCGCCCCAGGTTCAGGCCCGCCTGTTCGAGCCGTTTTTCACTACCCGCAAGGAAGGCACGGGGCTTGGCCTTGCCATTGTGCGTAATCTCATCAATTACTGGCACGGTGAAATCGAAGTGCAATCCGCGACAGGTCAGGGCAGTGTATTTACGATCCGGTTGCCAGCTTGTCGCGACGCAACTAATGTTCAGGTACGATAATTGACATGAGCACTTCATTGTTGCTGACAATTATTGTACGTGTTGGCTGTTAAGTTACTTGCAAAAGGTTGAATATCCCATGACGCCCACTGTTCAGATCGAAGGGGATGCAGGTCGTGTCATTCTCTCGGGACAGTTTGATTTCAGTGCCCATCGCGAATTCCGCCAGGTTTGCGAATCATTGATTGCCAATCCGGAAATCAAGGAAGTGCTGGTTGATTTCCAGAATGTCAATTATCTGGATAGCTCTGCGCTGGGCATGTTGTTGCTGTTGAAAGAAAAAATCGGCGCAGCCAGCAAAAGCATGGCGCTCGTCAACTGTCGCGACACGGTCAAGCAAGTGCTTGAGATTGCGTGTTTCGGCAAAATCTTCACCATCCGGTAAACCGGCGGTCCATGTGGCATGAAAATCCTCGTTGTCGATGACACCGAGGCAGTCCTCCTTCTGATTTCCCGCTTTATAGAGGCGTTGGGTCACAGCGTGATTCAGGCGCGTGACGGGAGTGAGGCTGTCGAAAAATGGCGCCAGTATCAACCTGATCTGGTGCTGATGGACATGATGATGCCCGTCATGTCCGGCCCTGAAGCCGCGGTTGCGATCAAGGAAGAAGCCGGCCAGTCCTGGGTGCCCATCGTGTTTGTGACCGGTGTGGGCGAGGAAAACCGGCTGGCTGACGCGATCGAGCGCGGCGCTGATGATTACATCAGCAAACCGGTTAATTTCCGCGTGCTGGAAGCCAAGCTCAAGGCGTTCAACCGCACGCTGGAACTCAATCGCAAGGTGCGCGAGCAATCTGCCCGCCTTGCCAGTTATTACGACGCCGCCGAAGAAGAAAAGCGCGTCGTGCGGCATTTGATGGACCAGATGGTCAATGCCGAACGCCTGAATGACCCCTTGCTGGATTACTGGCTGTCGCCGGCCGAGTCGCTTTCCGGCGACTTGATTGCCGCTGCGCGCACGCCCGGCCAGGTGCTGTATGTGCTGCTGGCTGACGGCATTGGCCACGGTCTGACTGCTGCGCTGAATGTGTTGCCGCTGACGCAACCTTTTTACAGCATGGCCGAGAAAGGCTATTCGCTGTCCGACATCCTTGTTGAAATGAACAACAAGGTGCGTCAGGTGCTGCCCGTGGGGCGGTTTGTGGCGACCGTGCTGATTGCCATCGACGAAACCACCCGTTGTATCGAAGTCTGGAACGGCGGCATGCCGACCGTGCACATGCTCGACAGCAAGGGCGCGGTGGTTCATCAGTTCAGATCATCCAACCTGCCGCTGGGCATTGTGCCGACGCAGGATATGGAAACCATCACCGCCCGCTATTATTACAGCGAGCCGGGCACCGTGCTGGCCTGTTCGGACGGGCTGACTGAAGCCCGCGCGCCGGATGGCGAACCCTTCAGCGAGGCGCGCTTGCTGCAACTGGTGCGCCAGCAACCGGAAGAAGTGCGCTTGTCGGCCTTGCAGGGCACGCTGGCCGATCATCTGGCCGGCCATCCGCATCATGACGATATCTCGCTGGTGATGATGCGTTTCGGGCAGTACATGCACGGCGAACGGCCGCTGACTGCCCAGCAAAGCGCCGAGGCGATGTCGACCGTGGCGCTGGTGGGCTCCGGCCAGAGCATGTGGCATTACAGCCTGACGCTGGGCGCCGAAGAACTCCAGTACATCAACACCGTGCCGTTCATGATGTCGTTCGTGAACGAGATCAAGGTCCTCAAGCCGTATCAGTCCGAAGTATTCCTGATTCTCAGCGAGCTTTTTGTCAACGCGCTGGATCATGGTCTGCTGAATATGGATTCCAGCCTCAAGCAAGGCGAGCAGGGCATGGATCGGTATCTGCTGGTGCGCGGTCAGCGCCTGGCTGCGCTCACACAAGGTCAGATCGAGATCGACCTGAACGGTTTGCGCATCAACGGGCGTGACGTGCTGCGCATCCGCATCAAGGATACGGGTCCGGGCTTTGAATGGCCGCGCTTCAACCTGCCCGAAGACGACCCGGCGCGCCTGCATGGACGCGGGTTGCTGCTGGTGCGTTCGATGTGTGCGTCAATCCAGTTTCCCGGTAGCGGCAATGAAGTGGTCGTGCACTACTTGCCGGGCCCGGCGCGGGTCTGAGGCCTGGCTCGTCAGGGCTGACAGTGCGCGGCGCGCTGGCTGCACCATAATGGAAATGATATAAAGCGACCCTCGGTCCGGATGCTCTCGTCCCGCCACCCCGCAGGAGTATGTCCATGCCGCGGCCAGAACACGGCGAAAAACCGGCCATGCTGAATGTCCCCAGTTACAGCGCCGACGTGGTGTTGCCACGCAAGGTACGCCCGCCGGTGACCTCGGCCCGCGTCATTGTGGTCGGCGCGTCCACGGGCGGCACGGAAGCGCTCAAGGTCTTGCTGGAGCCCTTGCCGCCGGATACGCCGCCCATCCTGATCACCCAGCACATGCCAGAGAGCTTTACCCAGTCATTTGCCCAGCGGCTGGATTCCATCTGTCGCATTCGTGTCAAACAGGCGGAAGATGGTGAGCGTTTGCAAACCGGCTGCGCTTATATTGCGCCAGGACACTCGCATTTATTGCTGGCCAGCAATGGCCCGGCCTGGGCGTGTGCCTTGTCGCAGGCGCAACCCGTCAACCGCCATCGTCCCTCGGTCGATGTCCTGTTCCGTTCGGCTGCCAACCTGGGCGGCGCCAACGTGGTTGGCGTCATCCTGACCGGCATGGGGCGCGACGGGGCGGCCGGCATGCTGGAAATGCGGGAAGCCGGTGCGCAGACACTGGCGCAGGACGAAGCCAGTTGCGTCGTGTTTGGCATGCCCAAAGAGGCGATCGCGGCTGGGGGCGTCCAGGAAGTGTTGCCGCTCAAAGAAATGGCATCGCGCATGCTGCAACTGGCCCGCATGCCCGTGCGCGGTTAGTGGCGAGTTCAACAACGGAAGAACAATGGCATTACCGGTTTTGATCGTCGAAGACGACGACGCCTTGCGTGAAGCACTGGTTGATACCCTGACCCTGGGCGGCCACGACGTGGTCGAAGCGTCAGACGGGCAGGCTGCGCTCAAGTTGCTGGAACATCAACGCGTCGGCCTGGTGTTGTCTGACGTGCAGATGCGCCCCATGGACGGCGAAACCCTGCTGGCCGAGGTCAAACGGCGCTATCCGTGGGTGCCGGTGATCCTGATGACGGCCTACGGCGTGGTCGAAAAAGCCGTCGCCGCCCTGCATGCCGGTGCGGCGCATTACCTGCCCAAACCCTTTGAACCCGATGCCTTGCTGCAGGAAGTTGCCCGTTACCTGTTGCCTGACGGCAGCGAGGAACACGTCATCGCTGAAGATCCGGCCATGCGTTCTTTGCTGGATGTGGCGCGCCGCGTGGCGCAGTCCGATGCTTCGGTGCTGATCACCGGCGAGTCCGGTACCGGCAAGGAAGTGCTGGCAAGGTTCATTCACCGCAACAGCCCGCGCGCTGACAAACCCTTTGTGGCGATCAACTGTGCGGCGATTCCCGAGCAATTGCTCGAATCCACGCTGTTCGGCCATGAGCGTGGCGCATTTACCGGCGCGGCGGTGCAGCACATCGGCAAGTTTGAACAAGCTGACGGCGGCACGCTGCTGCTGGATGAAATCACCGAAATGCCGCTTTCCCTGCAAGCCAAGCTGTTGCGCGTGCTGCAAGAGCGGGAGGTCGAGCGGGTCGGGGGCACAAAGCCGCTCAAGGTCGATTTGCGCGTTCTGGCAACGTCCAACCGCGATTTGCCCATTGCCGTGGCCAACGGCCATTTCCGCGAAGATTTGTATTACCGGCTTAATGTGTTCCCGCTGGCTTTGCCCGCGCTGCGCGAACGGCCTGATGACGTGGTGCCGCTGGCGCGGGCCATGCTGGCCCGCCACGCCGCCCGCATGAATCGCCGGGCGCCAGCGCTGACACCAGAAGCCATCCACCAGTTGGCCAGCCACGGCTGGGAAGGCAACATCCGCGAACTGGATAACGTCGTGCAGCGCGCGCTGATCCTGGCGCCTGGCGACGTGATCGAAGCCGCGCATCTGTATTTGCCGCAGCGCCCTGGCGCGCCGGCCCATACCCCGGCGCCCGTGGCGGCATCGTCTGCGTCGGCCGCACCGGTGGCAACGCCACCGACGGACCTCAAGGCGCTGGAAAAACAACACATTCTGGATGCGCTGCGCGCCAGTGGCGGCGTGCGCAAACTGGCGGCCGAACGGCTGGGAATGAGCGAGCGCACCTTGCGCTACAAGCTGCAGCAGTATCGTGAAGAGGATGGCGGGCTGGACGCGCAGGTCTGATCACCGGACAGCCGGGCTTGCCGCGCTGTTGCAGATATGTTGTCGCGTGGCTTTATGCAGGAATAGCTTGCTCGCCAGGCGGTCGGACCCCTACAATTCGGTGATACTGCGTCTTTTTATGTCTTATCCATTTTCAACGGCGGAAAACGGACCAACCAGGCCATGAGCGTTCAAGGCATCGATCAACTGCTGGGCGAACTGAAAGCCATGTCTGCGCAAGCGGCAGGCCAGACGGCTGCGCCCGCTGCCAGCGATACGGGCGCCGCAAACTTTGCGGACATGCTCAAGTCGTCGATCGACCAGGTTGCGCAGGTGCAAAACAGCGCAGACGCCCAGCAAACGGCTTTTCAATCCGGAGACCCGAACACTGACCTGCAAGATGTGATGGTATCGCTGCAAAAGGCGAGCCTCTCTTTCCAGACCATGGTGCAGGTGCGCAACAAACTGGTTAGCGCGTACCAGGAAATCATGAACCTCCAGGTCTGATGATCTGGCGGTATAACCGGGCACTCACAAGTTTGTTATGGCGGAAGCGGACGTAGCAGTTGAGGGCGGGCGTGCACAGGGTAGTGCCCTGGAGTCAGCCCGTCAGCGCTTTCTGGATCTTCCCAGTTCCCGTAAAGCCCTGTTCATGGTGGGGCTGGCGGCGCTCATTGCCGTCCTGATCGGCGTGGCGCTGTGGAGCCGCGAACCCGATTATCGCATTCTCTATACCAATATCCCTGACAAAGACGGCGGCGAAATCCTGCAGTCTTTGCAACAGCTGAATATTCCCTACAAAACCGACCAGGGTGGCACCATTTCCGTGCCGGCCAACCGCGTCTATGACGTGCGTTTGCAACTGGCTGCACGCGGCTTGCCCAAAGCGGGCGATGTCGGTTTCGAACTAATGGACAACCAGAAGTTCGGTGTCTCGCAATTTACCGAGCAGGTGAACTACCAGCGTGCGGTGGAAGGCGAACTGGCCCGCTCGATCGAGACCATCCAGACCGTCGAGAAAGCCCGCGTTCATCTGGCCATGCCGCGCCAGACCGTGTTCCTGCGTGATCAGCAAAAACCTACCGCATCCGTCATTCTGACCATGCATCCGGGCCGCGCGCTCGATCCGGGCCAGGTGGCGGGCATTGTGCATCTGGTGTCGTCCAGCGTGCCGGAGCTGACCGTCAACAACGTCAGCGTGGTGGATCAGGACGGCAACTTGCTGTCCAACAACAACTCGGCCAACCACGCCAATCTGGATGCGCGCCAGCTGGTGTACGTGCAGCAGATTGAAAAGAGTTACGTTGATCGCATTCAGGCCATTCTTGAGCCGCTGGTAGGCAAAGAGAACGTGCACGCCGAAGTGGCGGCGACGGTCGACTTTGCTGAAACCGAACAGACCTCTGAGGTCTACAAGCCCAATACCGCATCGGATACCGCCTCGATCCGCAGCCAGCAAACCATGAGCCAGGATGGCAAGGATGGTGGCGCGGGCGCAGCCGGCGTGCCGGGCGCGTTGTCCAACCAGCCGCCCGGCGCGGCAGCCGCACCGATCACCGTGACCAGCGCATCGGGTGCCGCCGCCGCTTCCCCGGCCGGCAGTACCAATTCGCGCCGCGAATCCACCACCAATTACGAAGTCGACAAAACGGTGCAGCACGTCAAGCAGCCGGTGGGCATCGTCAAGCGGGTGTCGGCGGCGGTGGTCATCAACTACAAGCCCTCGCGGGATAAAGACGGCAAGCTGACCTGGACGCCGTATTCGCCGCAGGAAATGACGCAGATCAACAACCTGGTGCAAGAGTCCATTGGCTACAGCAAGGACCGGGGGGATTCGATCAATGTCGTGAATGCCACGTTTGCCGGCGCGCCGGTGCCGGAAGCCGAACAGACCCTGCAAGACCAGGCCATGTCGTTCATCAAGGCCAACCTTGCCAACCTGATCAAGCTGGCGCTGATTGCCCTGGTGGTGCTGTATCTGCTGCTGTTTGTGGTGCGCCCGCTCATGCGCGATCTGTCGAAATCGCGCGAAGAACCCAAAACGGTGGAAATCGATTTTGGCGATGGCGTGACCCTGACCGACGAAGAAGCGGCCGCCCGCGAAGACGAAGAGCAAGAGGCTGCCGCCAAAATTGCTGCCCAGGCCGATCTGTTGGGTCAGGCGCGCGAACTGGCCAAGAACGATCCGCGGATGGTGGCAACCATCCTGCGCGAATGGATGTCGAACGAAGACGAACCGGTGGGCAACCCCAACAAAGTGGGTTAAAGCTTTTCAGTGATTCAAGGCCCGGGTTGTCCGGGCCTGATCCGTTTTACCGCTTGCCGCCGCACAGCGCGCCGGCAACGCTATTTCCTGGAGTACGGTTATGGCCGCCACATTGAACGAAGAAGGCGTACGCAAAGCCGCCATCTTGTTGATGACACTGGGCGAAGAAGCCGCAGTGGAAGTGTTTCGCTACCTTGGCCCCAAGGAAGTGCAAAAACTGGGCTTCACCATGGCGGCCATGGACAACGTCAAGCGCGAAGAAGTCGATGGCGTGCTGGGCGACTTCATGAATTCCACGCAGAACCGCGCCAACCTGGGTGCGGCGGACGAATACATCCGTTCGGTGCTGACCAAGGCGCTGGGTTCGGACAAAGCCGCCAACCTGCTCGACCGCATCTTGCAGGGCAACGACAACAACGGGATCGAGTCGCTCAAGTGGATGGATTCCGCTGCGGTGGCCGAACTGATCAAGAACGAACACCCGCAGATCATTGCCACCATTCTGGTTCATCTTGAACCGGATCAGGCCTCTGAAGTGCTGGCCAATTTTGTCGAACGCAACCGCAACGACGTGCTGTTGCGGATCGCCACGCTGGAAGGCGTGCAGCCGGCGGCACTGAAAGAACTGAATGACGTGCTGACCCAGTTGCTGTCGGGCTCTGACAAGCTCAAGAAGAGCGCCATGGGCGGCGTGCAGATGGCGGCCGATATCCTCAACTTCATGGGCGGTGTGGTCGAGGCCTCGGCCATTGCCAGCGTGCGCGAATACGATCCGGAACTGGCGCAGCGCATCCAGGACAAGATGTTCACCTTCGACAACGTGCTTGATATCGACGATCGCGGTATCCAGTTGTTGCTGCGTGAAATCCAGTCTGACTCGCTGGTCATTGCGCTCAAGGGCACCACGCCGCAACTGCGTGACAAGATCTTCAAGAACATGTCGCAACGTGCAGCAGAAATGCTGCGTGACGATCTGGAAGCCAAAGGCCCGGTCAAGCTCTCGGAAGTGGAATCCGAGCAAAAGGAAATCCTCAAGATCGTGCGCCGCCTCGCCGACGAAGGCCAGATTGTGCTTTCCGGCAAGGGCGAAGAAGGTCTGGTCGAATGATGGCGTGGTGCTGAGTCATGGCTAATCCACCGCGTCGCGTCATTCCGCGCGAAGAACTCACCGCGTGGGAGCGCTGGGAACTCGGCACGATTGACGACCCCACGCCGCCGCGCATCCGCCCGGTGCCACAACCGGTGCCGGCGCCTGTGCCGGCGTCAGAAGCCGCGCCCGCGCCGCAGGCTGCGCCAGAGGCCGATAGCGCCCCGGCGATGGCCGATCAACCGGTATTGCCGCGTGTACCGCTGCCGACCGCAGAAGAACTGGAAGCCATTCACCAGCAAGCGCATCAAGAGGGCTTTGATGCGGGGCAGACGGAAGGGCTGGCGGCCGGCCGCGCGCAGGCCGAAGACGAAATCAACCGGCTCAAGGTCTTGCTCGACCAGTTGGCAAATTACTCGGAACGGGCGCAGGCCGAACTGGCGGAATCCGTACTGGATCTGGCGCTGGTGGTAGGGCGTGAACTGGCACGCGTCGAGATCGCCGCAGACCGCAACCGTGTGCTGCCGGTCATCCGTGAACTGATTGATTCCATGCCTGTGGTGCGGGCGCCGGCGCGCATTATTGCGCACCCGGATGACGTGGATGCGCTCGAATCCTTGCTGGGCGTGGAGTTGCCGCGTGATGTCTGGCGCATTGTGGTCGACCCCAATCAGGAACCGGGCGGCGCCAGGGTGGAGACACCCACGCTGCGTGCGGATTTGTCGCTGACTTCGCGCTGGGCCACGCAGCTGAAAGTACTGCAACGCGCCAATCGCGCGGATCTGGTCTGGAATGCCGAAGTGCCGCTGGCGCCAGAACCCGCTGCGCCCGCGCCGGCACCTGCGCCAGCCGCAGCGGCAGAGCCGGCACAGCGTCCCATCGTGCCACCCGATATGGAAAAGGTCTCGCTGGACCTGGATGAGCCGGCTGATGACGACGAACCTGTTTGACGCCACCCGGCTGTATCTGGATGAGTGCGCTCACGCCAGCAAGCGCATCCGCCCATGGCTGCCGCGCGGCAAGCTGGTGCGCGTGTCCGGCCTTGTGCTGGAAGCCACCGGCCTGCGCCTGCCGATTGGCGCTTCTTGTGAGGTGATGACGCCCGGCAATATGTCGGTCGAAGCCGTGGTGGTCGGTTTTCAGGATGAAAAACTCTTTCTGATGCCGATCTCCGAAATCTATGGCGTTGAACCCGGCGCCGAAGTGGTGCCGCACGAAGATGTCGCCGCCTGGGTTCCGGAATACGGCAAGCCGCGTCCGCCGCAACGGCGCGTGGAAGATCATGGCCGTCAGGTGCCTGTGGGCTGGGGCATGCTCGGCCGCGTGGTCGATGCGCTGGGCCGGCCGCTGGATGGCAAAGGACGGCTGGACAGCGATGACTGGATGCCGCTGTTCTCCCGCCCGTTCAACCCGATGTATCGCCAGCCGGTGCGCGACGTGATGGATGTCGGCGTGCGTGCCATCAACGCCTTGCTGACAGTGGGGCGCGGCCAGCGGCTGGGGCTGTTTGCCGGCTCCGGTGTCGGCAAATCGGTGCTGCTGGGCATGATGGCGCGCTACACCACGGCCGATGTAGTGGTGGTGGGGCTGATCGGTGAGCGTGGCCGCGAGGTCAAAGACTTTATCGAGAACATTCTGGGCGAATCCGGCCTGCAGCGCTCTGTTGTGGTGGCGGCCCCGGCCGATACTTCGCCGCTGTTGCGCTTGTACGGCGCGGCCTATGCCACCAGCATTGCGGAGTACTTTCGCAATGAAGGCAAGAATGTACTTTTGATCATGGATTCGCTCACCCGTTACGCCATGGCACAACGCGAGATTGCCTTGGCAGTGGGCGAACCACCTGCTACCAAGGGATATCCGGCGTCGGTCTTTGCGCGTTTGCCCCAACTGGTTGAGCGCGCCGGGAACGGCAAAGAGGGCGGGGGCTCCATCACGGCGTTCTACACCGTGTTGTCGGAAGGTGATGACCAGCAAGACCCGATTGCGGATAACGCGCGGGCCATTCTCGATGGTCACTTTGTCCTGTCACGTAATCTGGCCGAATCCGGCCATTATCCGGCCATCGATATCGAAGCATCGATCAGCCGGGTGATGCACGACATCATCTCGCAGCAGGAATTTGACCTGGTACGCCGCTTCAAGCATTTGTGGTCGCGTTACCAGCGCAGCCGTGACTTGCTCAGTGTGGGTGCTTATGTGGCGGGCAGTGATCCAACCCTGGATGACGCCATCCGCCGCTTCCCCTCCTTTGAGCGGTTCTTGCAGCAGGCGATTGAAGAACGGGAAAGCTACGCAGGCGCGCGCACCAGACTGGCGGAACTCTTCGGGGTGGCCCCGCCACAATAAGCATTGCGCCTTGCCGTTATTGCAGGGTGACGCCTCTACAGATCACAGGGTTTACACGTGGCACAGTTTCGTTTTGCCTTTTTGTTGACGCTTAGCCGTGAACAACGTGAGGAAGCGGCCAGGCTCATGCAAAGTGCCGCGGCCAGAACAGAAACGGCGCGGCAAAAACTGATCCAGGTTGAGGACTACCGCTCGGAATACCGCGCGCGGTTGACGCAGTCCGGCCAGGGCGGCATGACCGTAACCCAATGGCGCGATTTCCAGCTGTTCCTGGGGCGGCTGGATGAAGCCGCCGCCCAGCAGATGGCCGAGGTCGAACGCCTGCAGCGCGAGTACGACAAACTCAAGGGCGCCTGGCAGGAGTGCGAGAAAAAGGTCAAAGCCTTTGAAACACTGGAAACCCGTCACAACCAGAACGAGATCAAACGTGAAGCCAGGCAAGAACAAAAGCTGGTGGATGAATTCAACATGCGCCCGCGCAGTGATCGCGCCATGTAGATGCCCGGCGCCACCTGACCACCATGCTTGATGCTGCCATTGCCACCCGCCTGATCGAACTCGAAACCGCCCTGCATCAGCCTGCGACGCGGCAAGACGCCGCGCAGGTGAGCGCGCTGCTGGCCGATGACTTTTGCGAGATCGGCTACAGCGGCCGCCTGTATGACCGGGCCATCGTGCTGGCCGCGCTGGCTGCAGAACCCGCTGCGCCGGCAACCAGTGTTTATGCCGATCAGTTTGTGCTCACGCTGCTGGCGCCCGGCCTTGTGCTACTGACCTACCGTTCTGCCACGCTGGAAAGCGACGGCGCCCTGATCCGCCACGCACTGCGTAGTTCGGTATGGCGTCAGCGCGCGGCACACTGGCAGATGGTCTTTCATCAGGGCACGCCCACCGCGCCATTTCAGGCTGATCTTCCGGCTGGCTGACGGCCCACTTTCCGGCATCAACAAGGCTTGGGCCTGGTTGTGATTTCGGGGCGACACCTGTCAATGCCCGCTGGCTTGCCCCTTCCCGGCGCTGCTACAGTGAACACAAAACAATGACGCGAATCGGGTAACAGACCCGCAACGCGGCAAATTCCACGGGTAGCAGGGCGCGCGCATGATCCGCAAAATCAGTATCGATCAACTTACCACCGGGATGTACATTCACGACCTGAATCTGGCGTGGTTTGATCATCCGTTCGTTCGCAACCAGTTCATGCTCGAAACGCTGGACGATCTGGCGCAGATTCGCGCAACCGGTCTCAAAGAGTTGTATATCGACGCCGCCCGCGGCTGCGATGTGACCGAAGCGCCGACGCTGGAAGAAGTGCAGGCCACCACCGAAGCGACCTTGCTCGAAGCGCTGTCCAGACAGGTCAAGCCGGAAATCGAACTGCGTCCGGCCTCGCTGCGCGATGAGGCCGTGCGCGCGGCCAGCATTCACAAGCAAGCCGACAAGGCCGTGCGCAAGGTGATGCAGGACGTGCGCCTGGGCCGCATGGTCGAGATTGCCGAGGTGGAAGACGTGGTGGATGCCATTGCCGGCACCATCGAGCGCAATGCCAGCGCCATGCTGGGTATTTTGTGCATCAAGAACAAGAACGAATACACCTTCCTGCATTCAGTGGCCGTCGGCACCTTGATGATTGCCTTTGCCAAAAGCCTGGGGATGGATGCCGACACCGTGCGCAGCGCCGGCGTAGCGGGTTTGCTGCACGACACCGGCAAAATGTGCGTGCCCGATGACATCCTGAACAAACCCGGGCGCTTGAGCGAAGAAGAATTCAATGTCATGAAAAGCCACCCGCTGGAAGGCTGGGAGGTGCTGCGGCAACTGGATGGCATTGATCCGGTCGCGCTTGAGGTGACCCTGCATCATCACGAACGGCTGGACGGCACCGGTTACCCGCACAAGCTCAAGGGCGATGAGATCGGCCAGATTACGCGCATGGCGTCGATCGTGGATGTCTACGACGCCATTACCTCTGACCGGGTTTATCACAAGGGGCTGCCCGCAGCGCAAGTGCTGCGCAAACTGTGGGAATGGAGCCCGAATCATTTTGACCCGCAACTGGTGCAGCACTTTATCCGCACGGTGGGGATTTACCCGGTGGGTTCACTGCTGCGGCTGCATTCCGGACGGCTGGCCATTGTGGTGGAAGCCAATGCTGCGGCGCCGTTGCTGCCGCGCTTGAAGGCGGTGTTTTCATTGCGTACCAACAGCTATATCCAGCCGGTCGACATCGACATGGCATGGGAAGCGCAGCGCGGTGGCGATCGGGTAGTGGGGGTGGAATCGCCAGAGCAATACCGGATTGATATCGGCCGGTTCTTGCTTGCACGCTAGTGCATAAATTGCAGTTGCTGCCAGAATTGACCAGCATGCTGCGATGCGTCATACCGTATTTTCAGTGACTTGTGCAAACCAGTGTGAAAGGAAACCGACACTGGCTCGACCTTGTAAGCAAAAATTGTAAGCCTGGCTTATGATCAAGGCATAGGTAATCGGAAAAGGGAGAGCCGGCATGTTGCGAAGTGTTCGGGGCAAGATTCTGGTGTGCTATCTGGTGGCCGCCAGTCTGGTAGCCGCAGCGGCATTTATCGGGATTGCCGGCATGCAATCGAGCGTGCGTCGTTATGAAAACGACGTGAAACAGTTGCAGGACGCCCAGGTTCAGGTGTTGTCCATGCAAGTGACGTTCAAGATTCAGGTGCAAGAGTGGAAAGACACGCTCTTGCGCGGCGCCAAGCCGGAAAAACTGGATCAATACTGGAACGCCTTCCTCAAAGATGAAGCCGCCGTGCAGCAAACGGCCGATCATCTGCAACAGATTCTGCCACCCGGCGCCAGCGCGGATCTGGTCCGCCAGTTCCGTGATGCGCACCAGAAACTGGGCGAGGGCTACCGCAAGGGGCTGGAGGCATTCAAGGCAGCTGGCTTTCAGTCAGCCGCCGGTGATGCCGCTGTCGCCGGGATCGACCGCGAACCGACCCGCATGCTGACTGATGCGGTCGCCCGCATCAGTGATGACTCCACCGCCATTGAAGCGCAAGCGCACAGCATGGCCGAGCGCCAGTTCACCTTGAGCATGGTGGGCATGGTGATTGCCATTGTGGCGGGTTTGTCCGGCTTTTACTGGCTGGCCACCCGCACCGTGACCGGCCCGCTGGCTGAGGTGGCGGACAAGGTGCAGATCATTACCCGCGACAACGACTTTACCTCCCGCGTGAAAGTGAAATCCGAAGACGAGATCGGGGTGCTGGGTACGGCGCTGAACTCGTGTCTGGATCACGTGCAAAAAGCCCTGGTGCGCATGAATACGGTGTCCAACGAGTTGTCCGCCAGCGCCACGGCATTGAACGGGGCGTCGCAGCAACTGGCCAACAGCACTGAACTGCAGAACCAGAACACCGGCAGTATTGCCGCGGCGGTCGAGCAGATTGCCGTGAGCCTGGCGCACACGTCTACCGAAGCGCAGGAAGCGCACGGTCTGTCCAAAGACGCCGGCGACAAGAGCGGGCAGAGTGCCGAGGAATTCCAGCGCACAGAAACCAGCATTACCTCGATTGCTGGGCTGATTGAAGAAGCCGCGCGGGATGTAGACCTGCTGGGTAAGGCATCCAGCGAAATCTCCGGCGTGCTGGATGTGATCAAGGGTCTGGCATCGCAAACCAACCTGCTGGCGCTCAACGCTGCCATTGAGGCTGCCCGGGCCGGCGAGCAAGGCCGGGGCTTTGCGGTGGTGGCCGACGAGGTACGCAAACTGGCGGAACATACCTCCAACTCGACCAACCAGATCCAGACGACAATCGCCGACATTCAGCACAGTGTGGGCCGTGTGGTGACGCAGATGGAAGTGGTGGTGGGGCGCGTGGACGAGTGCCGCAGCCAGGCCGCCAATGCCGCCAGCGTGGTCCAGCAACTGCGTGAGGCCAGCAGCCGGATTGAAGCGGCCATGGGTGAAGTGGCGCTGGCCGTGCGCGAGCAAAGCATTGCCAACGAATCCATCTCGCAAAATGTCGAGCATCTGGCGCAAAGCAGCGAACACAACGGGGCTGCCACCCGGACCGCCGCCGACCAGGCGACCGCCGTCAACGGTCTGGCCGGGCAACTGCGCGAAATCGTGGCGGAATTCCGGATCTAGCCCGGCATCTGGCCTGGCCCGCGCGGTGCATACCGCGTTGCCATGAAACAAAAACCGGCCTGCGATAGCGGCCGGTTTTTGTTTTAGTGACCCACCCCACTAGATCAGTTGTGATCAGCGGCAGGCCGCATATCAACCGTATAGATACCCGGCGTGGCCGACAAACCGGCTTTGACCTGGGCGGTGATCTCGTCGCCCAGCGCTTCGTCTTCACCCGCTTCCAGCGCATCCAGCGCGCGGGTCACGATCACCTCTGCCGAGGTCTTGGGCGCATCAATACCTTGTGTCAGATCGGTATCCACATAACCCATATGCAGGCCGACCACTTGCGTGCCCTGGGCGCGCAGGGCATGTCGCAGGCCGTTGGTGAGGCTCCACGCGGCAGACTTGCTGGCGCTGTAGCCGCCCATCATGGGCGAGCTGATCCACGACACCACCGACAGGACATTCAGGATGGCGCCGCCGCCATGGTGCGCCAGGGTGCCGGCAAAAGCGCGTGCCAGGCGCAGCGGCCCGAAGTAGTTGGTTTCCATCTGCGCGCGGGCAGATTCCATGGCGTTGTCATCCAGAAAACCGTTCATTTGCGCAATGCCGGCGTTGTTGATCAGCACCGTCACGTCTTTGAGTTCTGCTGCCAGCGCGGCGACGTCGCTATCGCTGGTGACGTCCAGCTTGACCGGGATGACGCCTTCCAGCGTGATGCTGGCAGGGTCGCGTGCGGCGGCATACACCTTGCGTGCGCCACGGGCCAGCGCTGCCTTGGCAAAAGCCAGACCGATGCCCCGGTTGGCGCCCGTCACCAGTACCACTGCGTTTTCGAGTTTCATGATGTTGCTCCTGTGCGTTGTGATGTCCAAAATATGATGTTCATCATATTTTGGAGTAAAACAAAACCGGCAAAGCCGGGGTAAACCAAAGAACAAGCCAGCCTCAGTGCGTGGGCGTCGAGGCAGGCGAAGAGATTGCGTTGGCTACATCCGCGTCATCGTACTGGGCCCGCAATGTGGCGCGGGCACTGGCCAGTATGGCCTTGCCGGCCTCGTTATCACCCAGGGTGCGCGCCAGTTGCAACGTGCCCACCAGAGTACCGGCCAGCACGGCGGCCTGGCTGGCGCGGTCTTGCGGCAAGACCTTGCCGACGCCGCCAATCAAGGCCTGCACCCGCTCGCGTGCTGCGTCACGCACGATGTCGGACTGGCGCGGCATTTCCGAACCCAGTGCAGCCACCGGACAGCCGCACTCGGTATCGGCCAGATGCTGGTCAGACAGATACGACTCAATCAGCGCGGCCAGCGGGCTCAGACCTTGCTGGCGGCCTTGTTCCAGTCCGGCGCTGATATTGGCAATGCTTTGCCGGGATGCCGCTTGCGTGGCTTCGACCAGCAGGGCATCGCGCGAAGGAAAGTGGGCATAAAAGCCGCCATGGGTCAGGCCGGCTTCTTTCATGATGTCGGCCACGCCCACGCCGTTGTAACCGGCGCGGCGAATGGCGCGTGCGGCGACATCGACAATGCGCTGATGGCTTTGCTGCTTGCGGCCGGGTTTGGGTTCCATGGTGGTGCTGCCATGCGATATATGATGATCATCATATTTATGCAAACGGGCTGGCGCTGTCAATCTGGCAAATGATGAACGGCAGCGATAAAACAAAACGGCCACGCATAAAGCGTGGCCGTTGCTGGTGCGAACTGGCGGCTTAGTACAGCGGCGTACCGGCCTTGTACGCGGCCTGGAAGGCTTGCCAGTCCAGGTTGACCTGATCGGCATAGCTGAATGCAAAGGTAGAGATTTCGCTTTGCAGACCGCTCTGGCTGGTCACGGCGTTCAGGATTTCCGTCTCGATCTGGTACGGCACCACGGTGGCGTCGTAATCCTGATCGGCCAATGCATGGGCAGAAGCCAGCGCCTGGCCGACATAGGTCATGGCGGTGTTGAATTTGCTGCTGCTGGAGAGATCGGTGTAATCGAAGTCTTCGGCAAACGGGGACTTCTCATGCACATAGAACGGGATGCCGTTGATGGTGGTGTAACCCACCAGCACGTCGGCGTTCAGCACCAGTGCCTTGGCCGAGCGGGCCACGCGATTACCTTCGTTGTTGGCGTAGTCGCCAGTGCCCATCTGGGCCGGGTCTGCAATCGAGACATCGCTCGGGGCTTCTTGCTTGAGCTCCAGGATCACGTCGTCAGAAGTCGACGTGGAGGCCCCTTCGATCAGCACGTAGTAGCGATAACGGCCCAGGCTGCCGGTGCCCGAACCCAGCTTCTGGCGGATGTCTTTCACCGTGTAAAAGCTGGCGGCGTATTGCTTGGACGAAGAAATGGTCTGCACATAGCTGGCCACCGCTGCGGTGATGGCCGAGTAGGTGCTGGAATTCACCGCAACCAGTTGCGAGGTGGTCTGGAAGGTGCGCTTGCTGCCGCTGGTGCTGGTGTATTTGGACAACAGATCAGAGCGCTTGTCGCCGGCCGAATCAGAGATCACATCCTTGATCACGCTGCTGGTATTGCTGGTGGTCAGCTGGAAGCTCTTCTCGGTTGTCGTGCCGTTGAACTTGCCCAATTGGGCCAGATAGGCGCTGACAAAGGTGTTGATCCCGGTGGTGATGTCCTTGTCGGCGATGCCGTTTTCACGGCCGGCCAGCACCATGCTCACCGCCGCGCGGCGCAGGTCCCACACGTATTGGCCCAGGTAGCCCTGGTCGTAATCGTTCACACCGAACACGGCCTTGTTGCTGCTGTCTTGCCACGCGCCAAAGTTGGCGATGTGCGCATCACCGCACAACCAGGTATACGCCGTCGAGGCGCTGGTATAGGCCGAGGCAGGCAGGGTGGTCATGTCGTGATAGAAAATGTCTGCCGTGCCGCGGTAGAAATAGAACGCGCTGCTGTTCATGGTCGACATCTTGGTCGCCAGATCAGTGCTGTCGGTCGCGGCATACGGGTGGTTGTAGTTATAGACATCGTTCACCACCCAACTGGCGCGGGAGGTGGCGGCGAAGGTGGAGGCGCAAGCAAGGGACAGCAACAGCGCAAGACAAGACAAGCGTTTTGACATCGGAGTGCTCCAGGTAAATGCACCTCTGACGGGTGCGAATGGCGGCGTATTACGCCGTGCCTGGATGACATGCCGAAGACATCTAGCAGGTTGTATCCTTTTACATACAAATATTGCCGAAGCAAGCAAGCGCAATGGCCGCTGTCGGGTCATCAACAGGACGACCATTCGTCTCCTTTTTACTGAAATGGTGCGTCAGCATTTTGTATGCAAGCACGCCAGAACAGCCGGAGGATTGCGGCCCGTGCAAGAAAAAACGCGGCATCCGGCCTGGCCACGCGCGACAAGCCCCGTAAGCAGAAGCGGGTTATCGGTTGCATGCTGACATTGCTCAAGACCAATCTGACGATCGGTGACTGGCGTCTTGAGTAAAACGGCAGATAATAACGCCATGTCAGTTGCATAGCGGCTGGCGCACGTGTATCTGGAGTGATCATGAACGTGGGTTTGAACAGTCCTGTAGCTTCACCGCTGGCTTCGTCGTCGCTGCAACGCGCGCCGCAGGCCAACGACAACCAGACACTGGGACGCACGCAAGACAACAACACGCACGACGAAGTGCGTGCTGCGAGTGCGCCTGGCCCGGCACCCGCAACACCGGTGAACAACGGTGTGAGCACTGCCAATGGCAGCACCACCGTCAACACCACGCATTCGGTCAACCAGACCAACCAGAATGCCGCCACCAACGCCGCGCACCAGGCCGCCCAGGCACAAGCCAGCGCCGCTGCAGCGGCCGCGGCACAGAACAACCCCACCTATAACACGCTGGGTCAGCGCGTGGGTGGCACGGTGAACACTACCGCCTGACCACAGACCGCTATTCAGACAAAAACCCGCCGCTGGCGGGTTTTTTGTTGGGCATTGTTTGGCGTTAACAATGCTTGTGGCATGCTCCGCGCACGGTAGTGCAAAACAACAAAGCCAATCCGGAGGATGACATGAAACCGTTTCGCCGCAGTCTGTTACTGAGCACGCTGGCCTGTCTGGCATTTACCCTGGCCCACGCCGACCCCAAACCCGTCAACGTGACCTGTGCCACCACCAGGGGAGATCTGGATATCACCGTGCAACCCGCCTGGTCGCCCCTGGGCGCGGCGCGGTTTTTGCAGATGGTGGATGACGGCTTTTTTGCCGACGTGCCGCTGTTCCGTTGCGTGAACAACTTTATCTGCCAGTTCGGCGCCATGCCGCCGCACGCCAATGCCAAAACCTACGGCACCATTGCCGACGACCCCAGGCAGCCTGCGCTGCGGCCATTCAAGCGCGGTTATCTGAGTTTTGCCGGGGCAGGGGCCAATACCCGCGCCACGCAGATGTTCCTCACACTGGGCGACAACATCGGCGGCCTGGGCGAACAACCGTGGGAAACCCCGTTTGCCCAGGTCACGCCCGCCAGCATCCAGGCAACGATGGCGCATCTGAATACCGGATACGGCGACATGCCGCCGTGGGGCAAGGGGCCTGATCCGCAGAAGATTGCAGCGGCCGATGGCGCGGCTTACCTCAAGCAGAATTTCCCGCAGCTCGATTACATCAAGAGCTGCAAGCGGCGTTGATGCGTCTTTTCAGTTGTGCCCCGGCTGCCATTGCGCATAGGCCGGGATAGGCGTGTCATACGCCAGCCACGGTACGGCGTGGCTGGCCCAGATGACGTACTCCGGTGCCTGGTGCGGGTCTTCGTCCAGCGTGGCGACACGCAGGATGAGGGCATCGCGCCCGTCACGCTGCGCAATCAGGTGCGTGCCGCAGCGGGCGCAAAAATAGCGCCGCTTGCCCGGGGATGATTCATACGCGGTTAGTTGATCCTCACCCTTGATCCAGCGAAAGTGCGCGTGCTTGACCATGGCCGCCGTGTTGAACGCCGCCGCGTGGGCTTTGCGGCAGGTATCGCAGGCGCAGTGTTCGATGGGGGAGTCGAGCTGGCTGATCTCGTATTCAATGGCCTGGCAAAGACAGGAACCGCGCATACAGTTGCTCCGGATGGGGGAGCTTGCAGTCTAATGCTGGTCCGTGCGGTTGTCGGGGCCCGAGGCCTCGCCCGGCGCCTTGCTCACCACGCGGTTGCGGCCATTGCGTTTGGCTTCGTATAGCGCGTCGTCGGCGCGGCGGATGAACTGGGCGATCTGTTCATCGCTGCCCATGACGGTGACGCCAAAGCTGGCGGTGATGCGCATGCCGGCCGGCCAGATGACTTCCGTCAGCGACTGGCGCATGCGCTCGGCGCGGCTGGTGGCGGTCTCCAGGGTGGCGTTGGGGAAGAACAGCACCAGTTCTTCGCCGCCCCAGCGGACCAGGTAATCCCCGGTGCGGATCTGCGTGCCCAGCAATTGCGCAAACTGCTTGAGCACCATGTCGCCCACCTCGTGCCCGTGGGTGTCGTTCACTGCCTTGAAGTGGTCGATATCGACAAACACCATGGCCAGCGGTTTGCCGGTATGGCGGGCTTGTTCAGACGCGCGCAGCAATTCTTCCAGCACGCCGGCGCGGTTGCGGATGCCGGTCAGCGGGTCGCGCTGGGCCTGTTCCGAGATCTGGATTTTTTCCAGGTGCAAGGTATCGGCCAGGTCGCGCAGCGAGCGCTCGCGTTCGCGGCTTTCCGCCAGGCTGCGGTGCAGGCGCGTCTGGTCCTGGATCAGCGCGCTGGCCGACAGGATGATCCAGCACAGCACCAGCAAGGTGGCCAGTTTTTCCCGGCTGATCCATTTGCCGTGAAAGGCGATGTAATCCACGCTGACGCGGTGCAGGCCGGGTTCTTTGAAGCCGGCAGTGGTCACGCTGATCATGGGGACGTTGTGCAGGTCTACCGCACTTTGTTGCAGCGGAATATGGTGTTCGTCCAGCCACCATTCGGCCACGCTGAACAGGTCAAACGGGATCGAGATCACCTCGCCACCGGCCTTGGGCGTAAAGCTGACAAGGTTGTTTTTCCAGGTTTCCGGGGTGTCGGTCTTGCTGTACTGCGGGTTGAAATTGCGCACCAGAAAGCGCACCTGGCGGCGGCCCGGGCCCTGGTAGTCCAGTTTGATATCCACCCGGTCGTACTCGGCCAGATCAATGCCTTCCGGGGCTTTGGCCAGTTGCACATCCAGCTCGCAATACGGCCACTCGTACCGCGTGGTCAGCGTGCAATCCATGCGCATGCGGTGGTCTTGTGCCTGATAACTTGCCTGGGAGTAACCCGCCGGGTCTTTCTGGCCATCACCATCGCTGATCACGCTGACGGGGTAGCCACTGCGCGCATCAATATAAAGTACCCGATCCATGCCCCAATGCTGCCAGGCCAGCAGCAGTACAGAGAGCAGCAACAGCAACAGCATGGCAAGGCGATGAAAACCCGTCAGCGGCATGGTTATCCTTCCTCCCCCTCTGTGATCAGGCGTGCGCTGGTGCGCCGTCCGGATCATTTGTGCTTGTAAGCTCACTCTCGATCATTTGCACATCACCTGGCAAGTGCGGGAAGAGGGAAGGTGCCCGGGGCGCGACAAGGGCATGAAAAAAGCGTGCCATGAAGGCACGCTTTTGACCGGGCCACGGCAGAGCCGTTTAGCCGCGCTTGGGAATGGACAAACCGCGCGTCACGGCCGGGCGCTCCACAAAGGCTTTGAGCACGCGTTTGACGTTGGCAAAGTCGTTGATACCTACCAGATCACCGGCCTCATAGAAGTTGAGCAGGTTGTTCACCCACGGCCAGGTGGCGATGTCAGCGATGGTGTAATCCTCGCCCATGATCCAGTCGCGGCCGGCCAGGTGTTGATCCAGCACGCTCAGCAAACGGCGAGACTCGGCCACGTAACGATCACGCGGGCGCTTGTCTTCAAATTCTTTGCCGGCAAATTTATGGAAGAACCCCACCTGGCCAAACATCGGGCCGATGCCGCCCATCTGGAACATGACCCACTGAATGGTCTGATAGCGGGCGGCCGGGTCTGCAGGCAGCAATTTGCCGGTTTTTTCTGCCAGATAAATCAGGATGGCGCCCGATTCAAACAGTGGCAGCGGCTTGTCGCCAGGGCCGTGCGGGTCAAGGATGGCCGGAATCTTGTTGTTGGGGTTGAGCGACAGAAACTCTGGCGACATCTGGTCATTGGTGTCAAAGCGCACCAGATGCGGCTCGTAAGCCAGGCCGGTTTCTTCCAGCATTATCGATATCTTCACGCCGTTGGGCGTAGGCAGCGAATACAGCTGCAGCACGTCCGGGTTTTGCGCGGGCCATTTCTGGTTGATCGGGAATGCAGACAGATCGGTCATGGTGATTTCCTGGCAGGTATCTAGGGGTGGCGACAGCAGTGTGCAAATGGCATGTCCTGGCTAGATGGGCGCGGCTTGTCGCATTACAACCACCCAGGGCGGGATTGCATATGCTTGCCTTGGCAGATATTTCAGACTTTGCCCAATCCGGTTTGGATGGCGCCGCTGTTGTTGCCCTGCACAAACAGGGTGATGAACATGGCTGCTGTTTGTCAGGAATCTCAATGATTTCACTACATTTTTTCCCTAATCGTCATCAAACTGTCAGTACATTCACGATTATTAAATGCTAATATTTTGCCGAAATCAGCATTTCTCACGTTTTGATTACGTTATCAGCAGTAAATCTACCCGGTTCCCGGTTTGATATTGCCGGCACTGGCCGTTGTCCCGTTAGCGGTTTGACTTCTGGTTTTCCCTGATTAATCAAAGTAATAAAGGCAATCCTGGCGCAAGCGTGCCCTTATCGGCGCGCGCTGCGTCATGGAAAAGGCATGCTGGATGAACTTCCTGGTCGAAGACGCCACCCGATTTACAGTGAGCTTTCCATTAAGTCAGCAAAGTATCCTGTTCTGGATCTTTGCCAGCTTCGTGGTGCATATCTGTCAGCGTCTGGTTGAGCAGGCAGGCACCGTGATTGATTTACCCAGCCGGCGCTTGAGTGTCTCGCAATCGGCCATGTGTATTGGTTGCCTTGTGTGGGCGCTGGATGTGGTGGGCTTTTTCATGTACCCGGGCCTGGCGCATGAAGGGCTGCAACTCACTCCGGCACTGGGGGCCTTGCTGATCACGACCGCCAGCGCCCGCCTGACCGTGCCACATCTGAGCCGCGCCAGCGATGCGCGCAAAGTCACCGTGGCCGGGCTGGGGCTGGCCATTGGCATGGTGAGCGCGCATGTGACGCTGGTGGCCGACTACGTGCACGGCCAGATCCGCGTGAACCCGCTGGCGGTGGCAACGTCGATTGGACTGGCGGTGAGCATTGCCGTCGCCATTGCCCTGCGCCACCGGCTGGCGCGCCTGCGGGCGGTGCGGGCCGAGTTCCGGTCGCTGACCTGGCAAGAGGCCACCCTGGCCGGCGCCGCTATCGTGCCCTTGCACTGGTGCCTGATCAATATCTTTCCCATCCAGCCCAGGCAGGGTCATCAGAACACCGAGAGCGTCACTTTGCTGATCACGCTGCTGGTGTTTGGTCTGGCGGTGGGCATTGATCAGTTGCAGAACCTGCGGCATGAGCAATCACGCCGGTTCTTGCTGAATCGCGCGCTGGCGCTGGTGCGCTCGTCGCCGCGGCGGGTGGGGACAGCCCAGGATATCCAGCTCTCGCTGATTGCCGATCGCCTGCCGGAGTTGATCTCGCCAGAGCATTTGCAGATGTATTTCCAGCCCATTGTGGCGGCGGATGGCAATGTGCGGCAGCAAGAAGCGTTGTTGCGCATTGCCGATCCGGTGATGGGTTCGATCAGCCCGGAGCCGTTTTTCCTGGCGGCAGAACTGCAGGGCAAGACCGCAGAACTGGACCGCATGATTTTGCAGATCGTGATCGGTCATATGCAGAAATGGCAACTGCAAGGGTGTGCCATGACCGTGGCGGTGAATATCGCGCCGGTCACGCTGGTGGCAGAGGGTTTTGCCGACTGGCTGGAAGCCACGCTGCGCCGGCATGCGCTGTCGCCGCATTATCTGAAACTGGAAATGACCGAGCACGCCATCATTGCCTCGGGCGAGGCCATGGTCGAGGCGATGACCGCGCTGCGCAACCGCGGTCTTGGCGTGATCATGGATGACTTTGGCGCCGGGTATTCATCGCTGGGCGTACTGGCGGCGCTGCCGATTGAAGGCATCAAGTGTGATCGTCTGTTTGTGCGTGACCTGCAGCATGATCCGCGCCGGCAGGCCATGCTGCGCCATATTGTGGCGCTGGCGCGTGAACTGGGCTTGTCAGTGACTGCAGAGGGCGTGGAAAGCGCCGAGGAACTGACCGCGGTGGCCGATGCCGGCATCCGCAGTTTTCAGGGTTATCTGTTTGCGGCGGCTTTGCCCTCGGCCGAGATCATCCACTGGCACCGGCTTAGCCAGGGCGTGGCGCCGTTTGGTCTGGTGCGCAACGGCAAGATCAGCCCGGCCTGATCAAAAAAAAGCCCGCACAAGGCGGGCTGGAAGGAGCGACCGGCACTGCCATGCCGGTGTCGATGAACACGCACGGGCCGGCATTGCACCGGCCCGCCTTTACATCAACGCATCAGGGGTACGAGGGCAGGGTGGAGATTTGCGACGCCGTATTGGCCGTCGCCCCGGTGTTGTTGATCACGTGGGTGATGGTGCCCACTCCACCCAGCGACACCGTGGTCAGGTCATGGAACTTCACGCCAGCGGCTTGTGGTGCCTCAAAACCGTTGTTCAGCACGATGGCGTTGTTGGTGTTGAAGAAGCAGTACACCCCGACACCCCATGCCTCATGCGACGTGACATTGCTGGACACCTTGTACGAGGCATAGCCGTTCTCGCCGTTGTACATCCAGTCAGATTGCTGGGCGACGTCATACGGCGCTTCGCTCTGATAGAAGTACACGCGACCACCGTTGCCGTTCCACAGCGTCTGGAACTGCTCGTAGTGCTCGACAGCAAGGCCATACACCGTGGCATTGGCGCCATTGACCACCAGCCCGTTGGTGGCCGGGTTCACCGTCCAGCCCACGCCGGTGCCATGGTCGGCACGCCAGAGCCAGAAGTTGTCACCGATCACGTCATTGCTGTTGATCACCAGCGTCTGCGTGGCCGAGGCCGCCTGCACGCCGCCGATCCGGAAGTACAGATCATGCAACGAGACCGGGTTGGCCGCGTGGCTGACGCCGGTGACACTGGCGCCAATCTTCAGCAAGGCAGGCGAGGTCTGTGCGCCGGCATCAAACAGCAAGCCTGCGACTTCTACGCCATCGACATCGGCCACATCCATGATGTCCTGACCGGAATCGGCCTCCAGCGTGGCAATACCCAGACCCAGAATGATGGTGTTCGGGTTGTTGACGCGCAGGGTGTCGTGCAGGTGATAGACGCCCGGGGTGAACAGGATGTGTTTGCCCGCCGCCAGCGCCGCGTTGATGGTTTGCGCGGTGTCGACGTTTTCCTTGGCCACATAGAACTGGCTGAGCGAGATGGACTTGCCGGCCGGCGTCTTGTTGTACCAGGTTGTGCCCTGCGTGTTGCTGGAGAGCGCCGGTACAAACACGCTGTAGTTGCCGCTGTTGTCGATCTGCAGGAACGGCTTTTCACGCACCACCGGGGTCTGCGGTACCACCGTGTACGGCGGGCTGGGCCACGATGCGGCAGGCGCATTCACGTCGCCCACGAACACCATGTTCCACACACCACCCACCCAGCTACCCCATTGGGTGTTACGGCTGATCCACTGCTGTTGCGAGCCCGAGCTGATCTGGCCATCAATGACGGTATCAGAGATAAACCCGCCGCTGCTCCAGCCGCAATACGGTGAGCACAGCGTCACGCCGCCCTTGATATGCATGCGGCGCCACGGTGCCGCTTGCGACACGGCCCAGCGATCAGTCCCGCTGACCGGCGTTACCGCCAGGTTGGCGGCAGCACGCCAGAAGTTCTGCGTGGCATTGCCATCGGCCAGCCAGTCGGCCTCGACGTGGACATCCTGCAGGTTGGTGTTATCCGGCGATGCGCCCAGACCCAGCACCTCGGTATAGAAACCGACGTTCACGCTGACCGCGTAGTTACCCGGCTTGAACAGGAAGGCATAACGCTGCGTGCCAAACTGGTTGGTCACCTGGTTATTGAATACGGTATCAACCTGGCTCTGGATGCTTGATGCCGACATGGACGGATCGAAGATCAGCACGTTCGGGCCAAAATCAACCGGGCCGCTGGGTGTTGGCGCCGGCGTCGGGGTGGGCGCAGGCGTTGGCGCGGGTGTCGGAGCCGGCGTGGGTGCAGGCGTTGGCGCGGGTGTCGGAGCCGGCGTGGGTGCAGGCGTTGGCGCTGGCGTTGGCGCAGGTGTCGGTGCCGGGGTCGGCGCGGGCGTCGGTGTTGGCGTGGCCCCGGCGTAAGTCAGCGCCTGCTGCGGGGTATCGGTGGCCGAACCATTGGCCTGGCCGATGGTGAACGAGTACTTGATCACCGCGCCATTGGCCAGACCGGTCAGCTGGTAGGTGTTATTGGTGCCGCTATTGGTCATGCGCACATTGAGCTGACCACCACCGTTGACGGTGTAGTGAATGTCAGCCCACGTGCCGCCATTGGCATAGAACGCAACCACGCCACCGGACAACTGGGTGGCGCCGTAACTGGCCGCCGGGGTGGGCGCAGGCGTCGGTGTCGGTGCCGGGGTTGGTGCTGGCGTGGGTGCCGGGGTCGGGGCGGGCGTTGGCGTCGGTGTGACTGCGCCGCTGTAGGTGAACTGTGCCCACGCCGTGTCCTGCGCCGAACCATCGGCCTGGCCCACCGTGAACGAATAGGTCACCACTGCGCCTGCCGGAATCCCGGTCACGGTGTAGGTGTTGTTGGTGCCGCTATTGGTCATGCGCACGTTAAGCTGACCACCGCCAGCCACGGTGTAGTGGATGTCTGCCCACGTGCCCCCATTGGCGTAGAACTGCACGGAGCCACCGCTTTGTTGCGTGTAGCCCGTGCTGATGGTCGCCGCCTGAACCACGGGCGCAACCGCCATGGCGCCGCTGACAAGCAGCGGGCCTGGTGCCATGGTTAATGTCGCCAGCGCGAGCGCGATAATGCGTTTTTTGCTGGTCCCTTGCTGCCAGTTGCTTTGCATTTATTGTCTCCTCCATCGAAACGACGGCTTGAAATCCATTTCATACTGTTGGCAGCCTTGGGCGGATTCAAGTAAATGCTTTACCCTACATGTCTTGCTGGTTACGGCTTTCTGACTAGTAAATACGCCATCCAAACCGGATTTGGTCGCGGATTTTGTGACACGTGTACAGCCGATGAACGTAGCAACCTGGTGCATTACTGGCGGTCAGATGCACGCAAATGGCGCGCCTTAACCGGTAATCGGCATGTTGCGCTGCGGCAATAAAGGTAGACGGAAAAAGTGTTCGGCCGGCCGGTGTGACTTGTAAGTGTTTGAACCAGAAAGCCTTGCAGAATAAGCCATTGCTGCAGATTGCTGGCGGCAGGCAGGCGCGGTCTGCTTCAGCAGACGCAACGATCAGACGGGGCGGATTTGAAAACGGTTTCAGCTACAGCGCGGCAGAATGCGCCAGTTTCATGCACGGATAAGCGGTCGCCGCCCGCAAAGTGTGCTTTCTTCTGGCTTTCAGTAGTGGGTGCGTGCAGGGCAGGGGTAAACCGCGTTGCCTGGGGTGCAGGCAACGCGGTGCAGGGAATCAGGCCTGGCTGGCCACTTCCGGTGCGGCGGGCGCGGCCAGCGGGCTGACCGGCTGGATATGGCAGCGACGACGGCCATTCAGCAGCTTGTCGAACAAGCTCAGATAAGCGCGACCCATGGTGTCAAGCCTATGGTGCTGTTCGTAATAGTCCGCAGCGCGCGCCACCATGCCTGCGGCCCAGTGCGGTTTATCCAGCAACACGCTGATATTGTGGGCCAGTGCGGCGGCATCGCCGGGCGGGCTGGTCAGGCCGCGTTCATCGGCCAGCAATTCCTTAAGGCCACCGGCACTGGTCGAGGCGACGGGGACACGGGCGCTGAAGGCATCCAGCACGCTGCTACCCAGACCCTCTTCGCGTGAACTCATGACAAACACGTCAAAGAGGCCGAACAGGGCTTCAACCTGTTGCTGATAACCCGCAAACACAAAGTGATCCTGCAACTGCAATGCGGCCACGCGGGCGCGGACTTCGGCATCGAGTTTGCCGGTGCCAAAGTGGACGAACACAAAGTCATCGCGCTGTTTTTTCAGGGCGGCAATGGCATCGACCAGCATCAGCGGATCTTTGTCTGCCGCCAGTGCCGAGGTGGTCGCAACCACTTTGCGCCCGGCCAGCCCCAGGCCAGCAGCCAGAGCGGCCATGCGCGCGGCATCGGTCACCACGGGTAGAGTGGCATCGGCAATGACCGGCACGTGCCCGACACCGACGGCTTTCACGCTGTTGGCGCAGGCGTCGCTGATGGCGACGACCAGATCGGTATGGCGATACTTGAAGCGGGTCAGGGCGCCCTTGAGGCGAAAGGCCACGCGGCGCGAGTAGATCACCGGCGCGCCGTGCAACCAGCGGGTCAGCACGGCCCAGGTCAGCATATGGCCGGTCTGCACGTGCAGCACGTCATACTGGCGACCCTGCCGGATCAAAAACGCCAGCACGCCGCCGGCACCCTTGCATTCATGCACCACAAAGCCGGCTTCACGCGCGCGGCGGCCCATATCGCTGCCCGCGCGGGACAGCAAATGCACGGTATGGCCCTCTTCCCTGAATTGCAGCATGGTCAGGAACGTTTGCCGTTCACCGCCACGCCAGCCATTTTCAAAGTTCAGTTGCAGAATATTCACGATTTCACCTCGTTTCGTCCCAACTGCGCCAGCTTGGCGTAGCGACAGAAATTGCCCATGCCGGCGGTGATCGCCAGCAAGAATCCCTCTCTCCCGTCCAGAAAACCGCGCTGGAAGGTGTAATGCCGGAAAAACGTCCAGAAGCCGCGCAAACAGGCGCCCGCCAGCGTGCTGCGCTTGCCGGCGGCAAACTTGGCCTGGGCGGCATCGGTGGAATAGCGGTTGATCTTTGCCAGCACGCTTTCCAGATCCGGGTAGCTGTAATGCAAAAGGTGGTGCCGCAGACGGCTGGTGCTGCCCTGGGCAATCAGGCGTTCATGCACGGCGGCGTCGGTAAAGCGCGCGCTGCCGCGGCGGAACAGACGCAGCACCGGGTCTGGCCACCAGCCGCTGTGGCGGATAAACCGCCCGCAGAAACTGGACAGCCGCGGCATCTCGTAGGCGTCGTGCTGCGGCTGGCTGATGGTCATCAGGATTTCTTCCCGCAACCCCTCCGGCACGCGCTCGTCCGCATCAATCGAGAACACCCAGTCGCCCTGGGCCAGATCCAGCGCCCGGTTTTTCTGCGGCCCAAAGCCTGGCCAGTCGGTTTCCAGCACCCTGGCGCCCATGTCCCGGGCCAGTGCCACGGTGCCATCGGAGCTGCCCGAATCGACCACGATGATTTCATCGGCAAAGGCAACAGAGGCCAGACAATCGCGCAGATTGGCGATCTCGTTATGGGTAATCAGGATGACGGAAAGACGCATAAAACCAACTAAAGCCGTAAGCAGAAAATAGAAAACCAGTTACAAATGAAAGCAAAAACTAGGGCATGTCCTAACGTGGCGGGAAGATAGACTTTGTTTCTTAAGGGATGCTGAAGAAAATGCGGGGTGTTTGATTTAGGCAAATTTGTGCCAAAAAATACCGGTTTATTAGATATTTCTTACAACCGGTCAGCCGGGTAAAAGGGACGCGCGTTATAGTGCGCGCTCACTTCGATGCAGGACTTGCCATGCTCCGCTTTCCCCGCTCTCTGGGCGGCCGTCTGATGACGTATTGCCTGATCAGCCTGGTGCTGATCACGACCATCGTGCTGGGGGGCGGTTACGCCATGGCGCGCCAGCGCAGTGAGCGCTGGTTTGATCACCGCCTGAAAGAAAGTACGCAGTTGTTGCTGGCGTTCGAGCTGGATAAAGCCAGCCCCAACCACGTGGGCCCGCACGCGGCCAGCCTGCCGATCGGCCCGTTTGCGGTGCAGATTTTCGGGCCGGACGGCACCTTGCTGTTTGCCTCGATGAACGCGCCGGACTGGCCTTTTTCGCGCCAGCCGGGCTATTCCAATCAGGAGATCGGGGATAAAACCTGGCGCGCCTATACGCAGTGGGATAACGACGGCGATTTTCAGGTCCGGGTGATGGAAGACTACGCGGACCACGACCAGTTTTTGCATCTGCTGGCCCGGCGGCAGCTGGTCACGCTGCTGCTGGTGTTGCCAATTGTGGCAGCCGCGCTGTTTTACAGCGTGCGGCGCGGCTTGCTGCCGCTGCACGAGCTCTCGCAACAGCTGGATGATTTTGACCCCAACCAGCCCCGGCACTTTGAAACAGAAGCGCTGGTTGAAGAACTGCAAAAGCCCGCCATTGCGCTCAATGCCTTGCTCGACCGGGTTGATGCCATGCTGGAGCGGGAGCGGCGCTTCACCTCTGACGCCGCGCATGAACTGCGCACCCCCTTTGCCGCGCTGCTGGTGCAGGCCGAAGTGGCCCGGACCACGCGTGACGATGCCCGGCGCGAACACGCCTTGCTGGCGGTGGAAGAGGCCGCCCGCCGTGGTGGGCATCTGGTGGAACAATTGCTGGCACTGGCCCGGCTGGATCGGGCCGAACGTTTGCCACGGGAAATCTTTGATCTGGCCAGCCTGAGCCAGAATACGCTGGCAGAACTGGCCGGCCGCGCCGCCGACAAAGACCAGCAACTGAGTTTCAACGCACCCGATCGCCTGCTGTTCATTGGTCACGCCGTGGCGGTATCCACGGCTTTGCGCAATCTGGTCGAAAACGCCATTCGCTATACGCCCCGCGGCGCGCAAATCACCGTGACGCTGCAAAGCAGCGCGCAAGGCGTGGAACTGGTGGTGCAGGATAACGGCCCGGGTATTGAACCGGCGCTGCGTGAGCGGGTGCTGGACCGCTTTTACCGGCCGCCAGGCGCAGCAGAAGACGGTTGCGGGCTGGGGCTGTCTTTGGTGGCGCAGGCCGTGACGCTGCATGGCGGCAGCCTGGTGCTGGAAGACGCGCCACAACACGGCCTGCAAGTGCGGGTCAACCTGCCGCACGGCGCACTGCCCGTGGCAGTCTGAGGCGGCGATGGATCAGCCGGGTACGTTGGCCTGGCGCCAGGCTTGCGGTGTCATGCCAAAGTGCTGGCGAAACGTGCGGGTGAAATAACTGGCCGTGGCAAAACCGCAAGCCCAGGCGATTTCCTTGCCCGCCAGCGCCGGGTCTTGCAGCAAATGGCTGGCCCGTTCCATACGCAAACGGTTGATAAAACCCGCCAGATGCTCCCCGGTACTTTGCCGGAACAGGTGCGAGAGGTAATCGGCCGTGCAGCCGGCTTCGGCCGCCAGCGCCTGCACACTCAGGGCCTGATCGCCCAGCTGGTTCTGGATCAACACCCGTGCATGCGCCACCAGCGGTGGCTCGGCGCGGTTGCTGGTTTCTTCGGCGTCGTCCAGCGCCTGCAATACACCCAGCGTGGCCGCAGCCAGCAGTGATCTGGCCTGGGTGCGGCCCAGCTCCGCCCAGGGCGCCGACGTGCTGCGGCCCAGCCGGGCGGCATCCGCCATCCAGCCGTGAATACGCGGTGCAAGCGCATGATTGCGCGCTTCCAGATGTTCTATGCCCGGTTTGCCGGGCGCGACTTCCTGTGCCAGATGACACGTCAGCGCGTGACCTTCGGCATAGATCACGACATTGCAAAACGGCGCGCCATCCGCTGGCGCGACGTGCTCGGCATGCAACTGGCGTGGTGGCATCAACAGCAATTCACCGGCGTTAACCGTCAATGCGCCGTCCACAAACCGGAATGTGGTCGTGCCGCTGACTTGCAAGAAGAGCTCTGGCGCCAGATGAAAATGGCCATCTCCCCGCGCCAGCAAATCCGCGTTTTCCGGCGGCAACAACACCGGCTGGCCGCCACTGGCCAGACGCTGGCCAAACGCCAGCAGTTGCTCCCGCATGATCCGGCCCTGGCCGGGCGAACTGGTCCGCACGCTTTTGAGCGGGCTGGCGGCTTTGGCCAGCTTGAGTCGGCTATCCGGGTTTTTTGACATTCTTTGCAGTTTTGTCGCACTGATTCAGATTGAGACGCGTGACCGGGCAGGGCTAATCTTGCTGCACTTGTTATCGATGACTGCATGCCATAGCCCGCAATATGTGCGCTTGCAGCATGATTTCTTGCCCGAGCGGTTTACCGGTTGATCCGGTTTTTATCACGGAGTCTTATTGTGTCCAAATCCCGTATTTCTGTCATTGTCTGGAACGAGTTTCAGCATGAGCGGCAGAACCCGGCGGTGGCGGCTATCTATCCGGATGGTCTGCACGCCACCATTGCCGCCGCCCTGAAGGATGTGCCCGCCCTGAGCCAGGGCGCCGTGCCGCTGGAAGTCAGCACCGCCACGCTGGATCAGCCGGAACACGGCCTGACCGAGGCACGCCTGGCGGGCTGTGATGTGCTGGTCTGGTGGGGCCACAAGGCGCATGCCAATGTCAGTGACGAGATCGTGGCGCGCGTGCAGCAACGCGTGCTGGAAGGGATGGGCCTGATCGTGCTGCATTCGGGGCATTTTTCCAAAATCTTCCGCCGCCTGATGGGAACAAATTGTTCGCTGAAATGGCGCGAAGCTGACGAGAAAGAACGCCTCTGGGTGGTCGAACCCTCGCACCCCATTGCCGCTGGCCTGGGCCAGTATTTTGAGCTGCCGTATGAAGAAATGTACGGTGAGCGCTTTGATATTCCGCAACCGGATGAACTTGTGTTCCTGTCCTGGTTTGAAGGCGGTGAAGTCTTCCGCTCTGGCTGTTGCTGGCAGCGGGGGCACGGGCGCGTGTTCTATTTCCGCCCGGGGCATGAGGCTTACCCGACCTATTACGACCGCAACGTACAGCAAGTGCTGGCCAACGCCGTGCAGTGGGCTGCGCCACGGGTGAACATCGTGGATGTCTGCCCGGAGTCACCCGCGCTGGAGCCCATTGCCAGTAAGAATGTGACCTTCTCGAAAGTAGGCATTGTGCAAGGCAAAGGGGATATCTGATGCACTCCACATCAACGCAACGACTGCGCATCGGCGTTGTCGGGCTCGGGATCGGGCGCAAGCATATCGAAGGCTGGCAGATGCACCCGCAAGCGGATGTCGTTGCCATTGCCGACCCGGATACCAGCCGCCTGGCGCAGGTCGGTGACGAGTTTGCCGTACCCGGCCGCTACGACAGCCTTGAGGCCATGCTGGCTGCCGGACAACTGGACGTGGTCAGCATCTGCACGCCCAACAAGTACCACAAGTCACTCACGCTGGCCGCGCTGGCCGCCGGCTGCCATGTGTTGTGCGAAAAGCCCATGGCCATGAACGCCGCGGAAGGGCGCGAGATGCTGGCGGCGGCCCAACGCGCCGGCAAGCGCTTGATGATCAATTTCTCTTACCGCTTCAGCGCCCAATCCCGCGCGCTCAAGGCTCAGGTGGATGCCGGCGTGTTTGGCGACTTTTACAATGGCCGCACAGTCTGGCACCGCCGCCGTGGCATGCCCGGCTTCGGTGGCTGGTTTGGCACCAAAGCCTTGTCTGGCGGCGGCCCGCTGATTGATCTGGGTGTGCACCGGCTTGATCTGGCGCTGTGGTTGATGGGCTACCCCAAGCCGGCGTGGGTGCTGGGCAATACCTACAACCCGATCGCGGGCGAACTGGCGCGGCAGTCCGGCAAAACGTTTGATGTGGAAGACCTGGCCAGCGCGTTTATCCGGTTCGAGAACGGTGCGACGCTGTCGCTGGAAGCGTCCTGGGCGGCCAATATCAAAGAAGCTGACCTGATGGAAACCCGCCTGCTGGGTACCAAAGCCGGTTTGCTGCAGCACAATCTGGATGAAGGCTATACGTTTGATGCGCATATTTTCACCGAGCAGCATGGCTCGGCGCTGGATATTCATGTGCATCCGTCTGCGGGTGAGGGCTTGCCGGCCATGTATGAAATGGCGGCGGCCATTCTGGCAGACCAGCCGCATCCGGCGCCGGGGGAGGAGGGGTTGATTGTGATGGAGATTCTGGATGCGGTGTATGAGAGTGCCCGGATGGGCGGGCCGGTGAGGGTTGGTGGGTAAATTGGTTTTTTGGGGGCGGGTGGAGGGGCGGGGTGGCTGGTGGTAGGCCAGCAGCTTCGTCATTCCTGCGGAGGCAGGAATCCAGCTGAGTGGGGTGGATTTGGAGCGGTAGTGACAATCCACTATTGCGGTGTGGGTGTTAGCGCCTGACGGCGCGGTGGTTTGGATGTCGGGGGTTGCCCGACAGCAAGTGCCTTTCTTTTGGGTCGCCAAAAGAAAGGCACCAAAGAAAAGGCGACCCCTGCGACGGCGCTCGCTACGCGAGTTCCCTGTGCTTCTCGCAAGGCGCGGCTGGCTACGGGAACTCGCTTCGCTCAGACACCCCTCCGCCGAAACCCCGCGCCTTGCTGCGATGCTCGGCGCAGTCAAGGGGAGGGCAAGTCAAAAGCAACGGCAACCCCAACCCCGGAAATCAACGGCAACGGCAACGGCAACAGCAACGGCACTGCCACCGCCAATTCACCTCACACCTCTTGACTCGTCATTCCGGCCTTGAGCCGGAATCTAGCTGCAATTTGCGCAAGAACGCCACGCAGTTAAATCAAAAAAACTGATCAATCAATCAAATTTATATATTTGAAGTGATCAAAAATCGGGATGACACTGGGACCATCAATCGCAACCCAGGAGTCGGTACCATGAGCAAGTCATTCACGGTTCACACCGAAGGCGCAGATATTGCGTGTGATGTAGAAGGGCAAGGCCCGTTGTTGTTGCTGGTGGTGGGCGGCAATGGCGACAGCGGCCGTTTTGCCCGTCTTTCTGCGCAACTGGCAGACCGTTATACGGTGGTGCGCTACGATCGCCGGGCCAATTTTCGCAGTACCGGTGACGTGCACGCAGAGCTGAACATGGCGCAGCAAGGTCGTGACGGCGCGGCGGTGATAGCTGCCATGCAAGGCGGGCCGGCTTATGTATTTGGTAACAGCGCAGGGGCGAATATTGCGTTGCAGATTGCCCAGGATCACCCGCAATGGGTGCGCGGGCTGGTGGATCATGAACCGCCAATCACCGATATCCTGAAAGATGGCCCGCAATGGCGGCAGTTTTTTGATCAGGTCAGTCACACCTTCGAGACCGAGGGTGGAGCGGCGGCCATGAAGCTTTTTGCCTCTTCATTTGTCGGATTGGGCGATGGCGCAGCGGCGCCGGCGGATCAGGATGGCAATTTCTATCGTTTCCTGAAGTATGAGTTCAACGTGATCAACCATTTCGTGCCGGATGTGGCGGCGTTGCGCCAGGTTCCCATGGTCACGGCCGTTGGCCGGGCCAGCGGGAATGCGTTTTACGCGCAAACCGCGCATGAACTGGCGCGCCAGGTGCCGTGCCCGTGTGTAGAGATGGTGGGGCACCATATGGGGTACGCCGTTGATGCGGCGACGTTTGCCGATGAACTGCATCAGATTCTTTGTGCCTTGCCCGCCCGCCTGGCTTGAATAAAGGGCTGATGGCATAAAAAAACGCGCTCACCTCCCGGTCAGCGCGTTTTGTTTTGCGACTACCCAAAGGGCGTCATCAGATCTGGGAATTGGTCGTGGCGTTGAACTGCACGCCCAGGCTGGTTTCCAGGTTCTTGATGGCGTCTTCCAGCACGGCAAAGATCGTGGCCCGGTCAGTTGTGTTAGACAGGTCCAGCGTGCTGCTGGCCACCACGCTGTGCTGCTGCAGCGCGGTGGTATACGCCGCCTGAATCGATGCCGCCGGGATAAACGCGCCCTGACCGCTGCTGTTTACATAAGACAGCGTCGTGAACACGTTGCTGAACACGGTGCCCAGTGTGGTCATGTTGAACGCCACGTGGTTCTGCGGTGTGGTCAGTGCTGTGGCGCTGGTGGTGGGGATCGGGCGATCGTAGAACTGGTTCAGGTAATAACGTACCTGATACGGATATTGCTGGTACGTATCCGTCTTGCCCCAGACGCTGCTCCAGTCGTTCACCGTGGCTACGGTGGCTGCGGTGGCCGTGGCGCCCAGCTGGCTGTAGCTGGACATCAGCGTGCCGTAGTAGCCCTGGTTGTAGGCCACGTTCAAGAGGACGTCGAAGAAGTTGTTCGGCAGGCTCTTGAAGTTCACCAGGGTGTTGTCGAACGCCGGTTGCCACGGCGTGGTCCAGCCGCCGGTGCCTTTGCCGATCTCGACCAGCGCCACCATGTCGTTGTAATGGAAGTACGCGGTCAGCATCGGGCCGTAGTACTTGTTGTTGAACGAGGGCGGGGTGGCTTTGGTGTACTGCGTCGGGGCGTCGGCCAGGGTGTAGCCGATGTTCTTTTGCAGCGCGATGAAGTTGATCAGCGAGTGGCCGGCCGGCGTGTAGCTGCCAGAGACCATATCGGCGGCGTAGTTGTTGATCTGGTACGGGCCGCCCTGGCCTGCGCCCATCACGGCTTGCTGGTCAGACGACGGGTCAATCAGCGTGCTGCTGGCCTGGTAGACCTGGGTTTCCAGGTTTTCCTGCAGCAACTGGCCCAGCACGGAACCGTACAGATAGTCTTTTTCAAACTGCAGGCCCGGGTAGTACTGCTGCACCAGGTGGCCGTACATCACGCCGGCGATCATGTTGGACATGATCAGGTCGGTGTAGTTATCGCCATCCAGCGTCAGGCTGTCTTGCGCCGTGCCCGCGCCCAGCAGCAAGTGGAAGTTGATCTTGCCAGTGGTGGTGACGGCGCCAGACGGTGTGGGTGCAGGCGTCGGTGTCGGTGTCGGGGTGGGCGTTGGCACCGGCGTGGGCGTGGGCGTCGGGACGGGTGTGGGGGTCGGTGTTGGCACCGGCGTCGGGGTAGGCGTCGGCGTGGTGCTGCCGCAGTTGCTGACCACCGTCCACGGCTGGCCGCTGCCGTCGCCGCCATTGTTGGTGCTCGGGTTCACGCCTTGCGTCCACCAGTTGGCTTTGTAGTTCACGCCATTGACGCTGACGGTCGCGCCAGCGCTATAGGCGGTGCTGGCATTCCAGGCGGCAGCACAACCGGACGGCGTCGGTGCCGGCGTTGGTGCGGGCGTGGGTGCTGGTGTCGGGGCTGGGGTCGGCACAGGCGTCGGTGCCGGGGTGGCGACAGGGGTCGGCGTGGGTGCGGGCGTGGGGGCCGGTGTCGGTGTCGGCGTGGTGCTTACCGCGCCCAGGTCTTTCCACAGGCTGGGGGTGGCGGCGGGGTTCCAGTTGGCGCCGACGTAATCGGTCTGCGTCACCAGCGCCTGGTAATCATGGCCGTTGTAATAAACGATGGTGCCGGCGGTATAGGTGCTGCCATCAACCCAGGTCGGGACATCGGCATGGGCAAGCTGGCTGGCCAGCAAAACGGGGAGTGTCGCGCCAAACGTCAGGGCGCACAGGCGCGTCAAACGGCGCAATTGCGGTTTGTTCATCGGTTCCATTCCTCTTTGGTGTTGCTGTAGGTTTTGTATGACCTTGCATGGGCAAGGCTGGCGTCAGTTTATCCGCTGGTTTTGCGCTTGCAGCCCTGACGGGGATGAGCGGAAGGGTCGATCTGCCGGGTGGTGCGGGCAACGGCGGCGTATTGGCGGACGAGTTGATTTAAAAACCGCAGTCAGGCGGTGGTTGGTGATTAATCGTCAACAATGTTATGCCTTGAGCATGGTTTTTCCGCGCGGGCGGTTTGCGCACACTGCGGCATGTTCCATTTGCCGGAGTAACACCATGCCGATTGCCTTGCTGGCGCTGACCATCAGCGCGTTTGCCATCGGGACCACCGAGTTCGTGATCGTGGGCCTGATTCCTGATATTGCCGCCAACCTGGGCGTGTCTTTACCTTCTGCCGGGCTGCTGGTCAGCCTGTACGCGCTGGGCGTGGCGGTGGGCGCGCCGGTGCTGACTGCGCTTACCGGCAAGTTGCCACGCAAAACGCTGCTGGTGGCGTTGATGGTGCTGTTCACTCTGGGCAATCTGCTGGCCTGGCACGCGCCGGGGTATACCTCGCTGATCGTGGCGCGGGTGCTCACCGGCATGACGCACGGGGTGTTTTTCTCGATTGGCTCGACCATTGCCACCAGCCTGGTCCCGCGTGAAAAAGCGGCCAGCGCCATTGCCATCATGTTTACCGGGCTGACGGTAGCGCTGGTCACGGGCGTGCCGCTGGGGACGTTTATCGGGCAGCACTTTGGCTGGCGCGAGACCTTCCTGGTGGTGTCCGCGCTGGGTGCGCTGGCGGTGGCGGGCAGCCTTGCGTTTGTGCCGGCCAGCATTGCCCGCAACGCGCCGGTATCGCTGATCAGACAGCTTGATGTGCTGCGCCAGCCGCGGCTCTTGCTGGTGTATGCCATTACTGCGCTGGGCTACGGCGGCTCGTTTATTGCCTTTACCTTTCTGGCCCCCATGCTGCGCGATGTCACGGGTTTGGGCCCCAATGCCGTCAGCCTGGTGCTGCTGGCCTACGGTGTTTCGGTGGCGGTGGGCAATATCTGGGGTGGCAAGCTGGCAGACCGGCTGGGGCCGGTGGGCGCGCTCAAACGCATCTTCATGCTGCTGGCGCTGGTGTTGCTGGTGTTGACCTTCACCGCGCCGCACCCGGTTTTGCTGGTCGCCACCGTGCTGGTCTGGGGTGCGGTCGCTTTTGGCAACGTCGCCGGATTGCAGGTGTATGTGGTGCAGCAGGCGGAACACTTTGTACCAGGCGCAGTGGATGTCGCCTCGGGCCTGAATATCGCCGCTTTCAATGTCGGGATTGCCTTCGGGGCGTGGGCGGGCGGTCTGGTCGTGGCGCATTTTGGCCTGATGCACACGCCGTGGATTGGCGCCTTGCTGGCGCTGGGGGCACTGGGGCTGACGGTGTGGTCTGGCCGGCTGGATGACGCCAACCCGATTCCGGTTTCTGCCCGGCCGGTGGTTGTGGGCGGCCACTGATTTTCACCGTCGCCTGGTCTATCCCCAATCTGCGTATTGGGGATTTTTCATCTGTACTGAATAATGCGGTGTATTCGCAGCGTATTTTCAAGGCAGAGAGGAAAACGTGGATCGGCTCAACGACATGCGCTTGTTTCTGGATGCAGCCAGCCTGGGCAGTTTTTCCGCCGCAGGGCGCAAGCATGGTTTATCTCCCGCGGCGTCCAGTGCCTGCATCCAGCGGCTGGAAGCCACGCTCAAAATCCGCCTGTTCGAGCGCACCACGCGCCAGTTACGACTGACCGATGAAGGCCAGATCTACCGCGCCTACAGCCAGCAAGTGCTGGACTTGCTGATCGAGGCAGAGCACGCCTTGCAGGCTGGCCGTACAGAAGTGCAGGGCGTGGTGCGTATCTCCGCCCCGTCAGACCTGGGGCGCAATGTGCTGCTGCAGGCGCTGGATGAGTTCTCTGCGCAGTATCCGGAAGTGCGCTTTGTGCTGTCGCTGACCGACTCCACGGCGAACCTGGTGGGTGACGATATTGATCTGGCGGTGCGTTATGGCCAGCCGGCCGACAGCAGCATGGTGGCGCGCCAGTTATTGCCCAGTCAGCGCGTGGTGTGCGCCTCGCCCGAGCGGGTGGCGCAGACCGGTGCGCCGCACACGCCGGCTGATCTGCAGCACTTGCCGGCGCTGGTGCTGGTGACCGGATCGGGGCCGATGAACGAGTGGCGCTACCGGGAAAACGGCCAGAGCGCCAGTGTGCGGGTCGAGGGCGTGCGCCACAGCAATGATGGCGAGGTGATCCGCAAATGGGCACTGCAAGGCTATGGCTATGCCTGGAAATCCCGCCCGGATATCACGGCCGATCTGGCGGCTGGCCGTCTTGTGACGGTGCTGGACAACTACTTTACCGACAGCGCGCCGCTGAACCTCTTGTATCACGCCAACCGTTTGCAACCGCTGCGGCTTAAATTGCTGATCGAGTTTTTGATGAGCCACTTTGCCGGGCAGGCGGTTTAACCCGCCCGGTCTGTGGCCTCAAGCGTGGGCGGGGTAGTCGGTATAACCCTCGTGATTGCCGCCAAACAAGGATGCGCCATCCGGTTGCGCCAGCGGCAGATCACGCGCCAGTCGCTGCGGCAGGTCCGGGTTGGCCACAAACGGGCGGCCAAATGCCACCAGATCGGCCAGGCCGGATGCCAGAATCGCCTCGGCGCGGGCTTTGTCGTAACCGCCAGCCACAATGATCTTGCCGTGAAAGACGCGGCGCAGTTCATGGCGGAAATCGTCCGGAATACTCGGGGCATCGTCCCAGTCGGCTTCAGACAGATGGATATACGCCAGGCCCAGCGGATCCAATTTTTCGGCCGCATGCAAAATGGTCGGGACGATATCCGGGTCGGCCATGTCCTTGAAGGTGATGTACGGGGCGAGGCGTACGCCCACCTTGTCGGCACCCACTTCTTCGGCCAGCGCGGTCATCAGTTCCACCAGAAAACGGGTGCGGTTATCGCGTGAGCCGCCGTACTGGTCGGTGCGCTGGTTGGATACGCCGCGCAAGAACTGGTCCACCAGATAACCATTGCCGCCGTGCACCTCAACACCATCAAACCCGGCGGCGATGGCATTGGCCGCCCCTTTGCGGAAGTCCGCAATGATGGCGGTGATCTCCGCCGCCGTCAGTGCGCGCGGGGTGGGGCAATCCACCATGCGGCCCACGCCGTCTTCACCGACGATCCACACCTGCGTCTCCTTGGGCTGGATGGCCGACGGCGCCACTGGCGGCTGGCCATGATGGAACACGGAATGCGATACGCGGCCCACGTGCCAGAGCTGCAAAAACACCTTGCCGCCGACGGCATGGATGCGATCGGTCACGGCGCGCCAGCCGGCAACCTGGTCTGCGCTGAAAATGCCGGGGGTAAATGAATAGCCTTTACCTTGCGGCGAGATCTGTGTGGCCTCGGTCACGATCAGGCCGGCGCTGGCGCGCTGGGCGTAATACTCGGCCATCAAATCGTTGGGGATATCGCCGGGCTGCGTGGTGCGGGCGCGGGTCATGGGGGCCATGACAACGCGGTTGCGCAAAGCAGTGGTGCCTAATTGCAGCGGATCGAACAGGGTAGTCCGGGTCATGATGTGTTCCTTTGATCTTGGATCAGTGTGTTCAGGGGGAACCGGCCGGCGTGGTCAACGGGGCTTCCAGCTCCAGCACCACACCACCGGGTAATTCAACAAAAATCTGCGCTGCGGGTTTGTCCGGGTGGCGCCCCGCTTGCCAGCGGTAACCACTGGCGCGCACTCGCTCGATCACGGCGTCCGCCGCTTCATCGGTCCGGAAAGCCAGATGGGCAAAACTCACCTGCGGTATCGCGCCGGGGCGGCCCAGCAGGTGCACCACGGCCTGATCGCCCTGATACAGCCAGGTGCCATCAAAGCCGAAGTCCGGCCGGTAACCGGGCTGCCAGCCCAGCACGTCGCCAAAAAAACGGGCGACCTGCGCCTGGCCACTGGTGTTCAGGCTGAGGTGATCAAAAGTCCAGGCCATGACGTGCTCCTCAGGAGGGGTTTACGGTTTGACGATGCCCATTTGCTGCAGCAAGGTCAGGTTGTCTTCCAGGTGCCAGTTCTCGACGATGCGGCCATCGGCCACGCGGTAAAGATCAAAAGCCTGGAAGTCGATGGGCTGGCCGCTGCCCTGCACGTTGCCAAAGTGGCCGGTGAAATGGCCCTTGAAATGCAGGTGAACCGACACCCGATCCTGGCTGACGACAACGTCATCCATTTCGGCGGTCAGATCCGGCACGGCGGCGCGAAAACCTGCAGAGGCCTGGCGCGGGCCTTGCGGGCCCTGAACGCGGCCGGCGGGCAAGGTGCGGTCGATGAAATCAGCAGAGAGCGCCGCGTCGGCGTAACGGGTGTCGCCGGTATTCCAGAACGCGGCATAGCGGCGGGCGGCCAGGATCACGCTGGCGCTGGCATTGGCGCTGGCATTGGCGTCGGTAACGGCAAGGTGATGTGGTTGCGGCAGAACGTCCGTGTCGGCCAGAACCGGCAGGCTGAGGGTGGTTGCCAGCAGGGCAGAGGCCAGGAACAGGGTGGGCAAGCGCATGATGATCTCCAGAAAATGCAGTGCTGTTTTGATGACTGCATTCTGGAGTGGCTTGCCCGGCCTGATAATTGGCCTGATTCAGGAATGATCTTCTTGTCTGGTTTGAAAATGCCTGGATCAATGCGCCGGTTTGATGAACTTGAGCGTCATCCGGTCAGATTCGCCAATCGCCGCATAGCGCGCCCGGTCCTGATCGCCGCCCTGGTAAGACGGCGGCAGCGACCACACGCCGTTCGGGTAATCCTTGGTGTCTTTGGGATTGGCGTTGATGTCCGAGCGGGCCGCCAGTTTGAAACCGGCATCCTGCGCCAGCTTGATCACGGTGTCTTCGGTGACATAACCGGTATCGATCATCTGCTGCAAAGAGGTGCCCGGCGCGGCGCGGTGCTCTTCCACGCCCAGCACGCCACCCGGTTTGAGGGCTTTGTAAAACGCCGTAAACGCGGCCGGGGCGGTGCCATCCTTGAGCCAGTTGTGCACGTTGCGGAACGTCAGCACCACATCGGCGCCGCCGGCGGGCCTGATATCCACGCGCTGCGGCGGTTCAAAGGTCAGCACCGCTGCGTGGTTGTACAGGTCCGGTTGATGGCTGAGTGTGTTCTCGAACCCGGCCACTTCCTCGGCGCGTTCCTGATCAATGTCCGGCGCCACCTGGGCGGCGTAATAGCGGCCATGACCGTTCAGGTACGGCGCCAGGATTTCGGTATACCAGCCGCCGCCTGGCCAGATTTCCACCACAGTCTGATCAGGGCGCAAGCCGAAAAACGTCAGCGTCTGTACCGGGTGGCGATAGACATCGCGCTTGACGCGCGCCGGTGTGCGCTGCGGCCCGGCGGCGGCCTGATCCAGCGTGAGCGTGGTCCCGGCCTGGGTCAGCAAGGGCAGGGTGACAGTCAGCGCGATGCAGGTGCGCGCCAGCAAAGAGGTCAAGGTCATGGAGTAACTCCGGCAGGATACAAACACGGTATAACGCATGATCCATGCCAGCGCCTGGCGGGCGCTGATTGCCGGTGACTGCGGCCAGGGTGTGCCAAAAGCGCCAGTGTCGCCCACCGGTTGCTGCAAATGCCGCACCAAGCGGGATTTCTGGATAATCAGATTGCAGCGGCCTGCTTTCTGATACACGATGCCCGTCTGACAGCGCAGGCAAGGGGAGGCAACACAGGGGCCCGCGTTGTCTGGTCAGTTAAAACAACAAGGAACCAGGTTTCATGGCGGACACCACATCGCAGGTCAAGCACCGCGTGCGCGAGGCCGTATCGCAGCATGCCAACAAGGTGGAAGACGTTCTGCAAGACACCACCGATATCCTCAAAAGTCACGGTGAACTCAAGCCGGGCGACGGGATGATCGTTTCCATCATTGCTTTCACGCTGGGTTTTCTGAGTCTGCTGGGCGTGCTGGCGTTTCATTTTCCGCAATACCTCACCACGCCGGAATTGCGGCATCAGTATTCAGTCGATCTGCTGCGTCACGTGCTGTTTGGCGCGCTGTTGCTGGCGGGCGCGTTCTCGATCTGTAACGCCTTGCTGCAGCGCCAGCGCAGCCTGAACGTGGTGACCGTGATCATGGTCTTGCTGGCCGTGGCCGGCGGGGGGTCCCGCGTGCCGGTGGGCAACTTTCCGGATCACACGCCGTATCTGGGGCTGGACTGGTTCATCCTGGATCTGCTGGGGTCGACCACGGTGTTCCTGCTGCTGGAAAAACTCTTCCCGCTGTATCGCAAACAAGCGGTATTCCGGCCTGAATGGCAGACTGATCTGGCGCATTTCGGCTTTAACCATTTACTGGTCGGGCTGGCGCTGGTAGTGGTCAACTTCCTGATCCACCACGTCTTTGGCTGGCTGGTTCATGCCGATTTCCAGTTGTGGGTGGCCAGTATTTCTTTTGTGCCGCAGCTTTTGCTGTGCGTGCTGGTGGCCGACCTGATGGAATACGCCGCCCACCGCGCCTATCACGAGGTGCCGTTCCTGTGGCGGTTCCACGCCGTGCACCACAGCGTCAAATCCATGGACTGGCTGGCCGGATCACGCCAGCACATCCTGGAGCTGATCGCGACCCGGGTGATGGTGCTGGGGCCATTGTTCGTGCTGGGGTTTGATCAGCAGGTGGTCAACACCTACATCATCATTGTCGGGTTTCAGGCGGTGTTCAATCACGCCAACGTGCACCTGCCCTGGGGTCCGCTGCGCTATATCTTTGTGACGCCGGATTTCCACCATTGGCATCATTCGTCTGAAGACGAGGCGATTGATCGCAATTACGCCGCGCACTTTGCTTTCATCGATCACCTGTTTGGCACCGCGGTCAAATCGACCCGGGCCTTCCCGCACAAATACCGTGTCGTGGGCGATTACGTGCCGGATGGCTTTGCGCGGCAGCAGGCGTTCCCGTTCCGCCGCCAGCAAGGCTGAACCCGGTTCAGCCTGGTGCGAGAAAAGCCAGCCTGACCCGGCTGGCTTTTTTACTGTTTGATCACTGTTTGATCGCGGCGCGGGCCGTTTGCGCGGTGTTGCCGGCTTAACGCTCGCCGTGCGGTGTGTAGATGAACTTGTCCAGATCAAACCCCTGGCGGCGGGCAATCTGCAGCGCCGTATCAACGTCGGTCTGCGCCAGCGTCGGGCTGCGCGACAACAGCCACAGATACTTGTTGTTGGGCGATCCCACCAGCGCCCAGTGGTAATCGCTCGCCAGGCCTATCACCCAGTAATCGCCACTGAAGGGCCAGAAAAACTGCACCTTGAGCCGTGCATTGCCGCTGTTGGGGAGGACCGTGGCCGTGCCGCGGGCGATATCAAGCTGGCGGTCTTCATGGCGGCAGCTATTGAGCACGGCAATGCTGCCGTCGGCGTTTTTGCTGTACTGCGCCGTGGTGTCAGACACGCACAGCCGCTGAAAGAACATGGGCAAGTGGCCGATCTCGTACCAGGTGCCCAGGTAACGGTCCACCTCCAGCGTGGGCACGCTTTGTACGGGGTCGGCCATGGCGCGGGGCAGGGCGGCCAGCAAGCACAGCCAGAATGCGCGGCGAAGGTGGCGAAAGTGTGTCATGCGGTGTCCCGGAGTCAGCAGCAGCCGGATGAGTGTCCCATGCCGTGCCGCTCAAAGCGCGTGGCGCGGACTGAAACGCGTGTCAGAAAACGCTGACGCCACGCACGGTGGTGATGGCTGGCCCGCAGCGGCGGCGTTCCCTTTCACTGTGAACCAGACCATAACCAGAATCACCCTTAATTTGCTAAGTCGGCCCGGTTCTGGCCTCTGCCACGTGGGGGAGGGCCAGCTCATCCGGCTTTGCGCGGGTAAATGGCTGATCTGCCGGGCAAAGGCGGGCGTGCGGCGCAAAAAAGCGGGTAATGCGGGGACAAACAGACTCAAAACAGTCATGGGCTGACAAACGGCCCCCATCTGTTACAATCGCCGCCCAGGCCGCATTCCACCTTGAATGCGGCTTGTTTTTGCCTGTTGTCGCCCGCGTTTTTGTAAGACTTCTCCCGCAGCAAAGCGGCCGTTTGTATCCGACTAACGGAACGGGCGTACATATAACCCATTTTGAATATAAGAGCGCTATGATATGGCGCATCATGTCTGATCCGGCTTTGTGGTAGTGCGCAGTTTTGCCGGCCGGCACAGGCAGATATCGCAGTCGTCAACGCACGGTTTTGCATGCTTCCTTTACGTAAAGGTTTTGAATAAAAAGGGGAAATAGATGGGTTTTGCCGCAACACTGGACAAGAGCCTCAGTATCGCCAAGCCGGAATTCAACCGTTGGTTGATTCCGCCGGCCGCACTGGCAGTTCACTTGTCGATCGGTCAGGCGTATGCCTTTTCGGTGTTCAATGCACCGTTGAGCAAGGCTTACGGCTGGAGCATTCCTTCGCTGGGCTGGATTTTCTCTCTGGCTATCGTCTTTCTGGGTCTGTCTGCCGCATTTGGCGGCAAGTGGCTTGAGCGTGTTGGCCCGCGTGCCACCATGTTTGCCTCGGCGCTGTGCTTTGGTGGCGGCTTCCTGGTGTCGGCTTTGGGCATCTATCTGCAGCAGTTGTGGATGCTGTATCTGGGCTACGGCGTGATCGGTGGTATCGGTCTGGGCCTGGGTTATGTTTCCCCGGTTTCCACGCTGATCAAGTGGTTCCCGGATCGTCGCGGCATGGCAACGGGTCTGGCCATTATGGGTTTTGGTGGCGGCGCCATGATCGGTGCACCGCTGGCCGTGAACCTGATGGACAAGTTCAAGACCGCAACGACCCCTGGCATTGCCGAAACCTTCGTCGTGATGGGTTTGATCTACACGCTGTCGATGCTGATCGGCGCGTTCACCGTGCGTCTGCCGGCACCGGACTGGAAGCCGGAAGGTTTTGTTGAAAAACAAGACCCGAAAAAGCTGGCCAGCCACGTGTATGTGGATGCCGACACTGCCCTGAAAACCCCGCAATTCTGGCTGATGTGGGCCGTGCTGTGCCTGAACGTGACGGCCGGTATCGGTGTGCTGGGCCAGGCTTCGCTGATGATCCAGGAAGTATTCAAGGGTTCGGTCAGCGCGGCTGCGGCAGCGGGCTTTGTGGGTTTGTTGTCCATTTTCAACATGGGCGGCCGCTTCTTCTGGTCCAGCGTGTCTGACGCCATCGGCCGCAAGACCACCTACCTGGTGTTCCTGTTGCTGGGCGCTGTGCTGTACGCACTGGTCCCGACTGTGGGCGCCAGCAGCGTCGTGCTGTTCGTAGCCCTGTATGCCGTGATTCTGTCGATGTACGGCGGCGGCTTTGCCACCATCCCGGCTTATCTGTCTGACAAGTTCGGCACACGTTACGTGGGCGCCATCCATGGCCGTTTGCTGACCGCATGGTCCGCCGCCGGCGTGCTCGGCCCAGTGATCGTGAACTACATGCGTGACCATCAGATCAAGGATCTGGGTGTACCGGCTGCACAAGCCTACAACACCACCATGTACATGCTGGCTGGTTTGCTGGTGATCGGTTTCGTCTGCAACGCGCTCATCAAGAACGTGGACGAAAAATTCATTTCGCGTGAGGACTAAGACATGACCAAAATCAAAGGCATGGTGCTGTGGGCTTATGTGCTGATTCCGCTGGCCTGGGGTGTTATCCAGACCGTGAAGAAGACGGCTGCCCTGTTCAGTTAAGAGAATACCCACGGTTTCTTTTGCATAAAAGCGCCCCAGCAGTGTTATTGCAATGGGGCGCTTTTTCGTTTGTCCGAAATAGCTTTTCGGTCCAAGCGATGTAGTTCA